>CAYWSB010000127.1:0-14991 GCA_964460465.1 uncultured Geminicoccaceae bacterium
CGTCGTCATGCAGGGTGGCTATGTCGAGCAGGTGGGCGCTCCCCTGGAGCTCTACGACAACCCGACCAACCTCTTCGTCGCCGGCTTCATCGGCTCGCCGTCCATGAACTTCATCAACGCCCGCATCGACCGGCAGAACGGTGCCGCGGTCGCGGTGACAGCCGACGGCAGCAGGCTGCCGCTGCCCGCCACGGTCGGCGGTCGCGACGGCCAGGAGGTCGTCTATGGCATCCGGCCGGAGCACCTCAATCTCGTCAGCGGGGACAGCGGCACGCCGGCGGAGGTCATCGTGGTCGAGCCGACGGGCGCGGAGATTCTGGTCGTCACGCGCTTCGCCGGCGGCGAGGCCCAGGCGGTCTTCCGTGAGCGCCATCCGCTGCGTCCGGGCGACCAGATCAGCCTCGCCCCGGCGCTCGACGCCGTGCACGTGTTCGACAAGGCCTCGGGCCAGCGCATCAGCCACTGAGCGCGGGCGGCATGCCCTGCGGCAGCCGTACTGCGCCGCAGGGCTTCGGCTCTTGGTGACGTGATCAGCGGACGTTTGGTGCGTCATCGATCATGGCAATTGGCCCTGGCTGCCGGGGCGCGCCGGTGCTCTTCTGGGCGCCACTTCGCCAATCGATGGATAGGCCATGGCCCTTACGACCATTCCACATCAACGTCTGGGCGTGAATATCGACCATGTCGCCACGCTGCGGAACGCGCGCGGCGGCGCCCACCCGGATCCCCTGCGCGCGGCCCTGCTGATCGCGGAGGGCGGTGGCGAGGGGGTCACGGCCCACCTGCGCGAGGACCGGCGGCACATCACCGACCGCGACATCGACCGGCTCAAGGCCGAATGCCCGTTGCCGCTCAACTTCGAAATGGCCGCGACCGACGAGATGCTGGCCATCGCCCGCCGCGTGCGGCCGCATGCCGTGTGCCTCGTGCCCGAGAAGCGTGAGGAGCGGACCACCGAATCCGGCCTGGACGTCATCCGGGTCGAGTCGAGCTTGCGGCCTGTCGTCGAGGGGCTCGCCGCAGCCGGCTGCCGGGTCTCGCTCTTCGTCGATCCGGCGCCGGCGCAGCTCGAGGCCGCACGCCTGCTGGGCGCACCGGTCGTCGAGCTGCATACCGGAACCTACTGCGAGGCGGCTGGCCAAGCGCGTGCGGCCGAACTCGACCGGCTGAGGCGCGCCGCTGCATTCGCGCACGAGCTCGGGATCGAATGCCATGCCGGCCACGGGCTCGACTTCGCAACGGTGGGACCGGTGGCCGCGATTCCCGAGGTGGTGGAGCTCAATATCGGTCATTTTCTCGTGGGTGAGGCGATCTTCGCGGGGTTCGTCCCAACCCTCAGGACGATGCGGCGGCTGATGGACGAGGCGCGGGCACCGCTGCGCGCAGCCAAGGCCGGCTGACGGCGCCGCCGGGATCGGCTCGATGATCATCGGCATCGGCAGCGACCTGATCGACATTCGCCGGATCGAGAAGACCCTGGAACGCTTTGGCGACCGCTTCACGCATCGCTGCTTCACGGAAATCGAGCGCGCCAAGGCCGAGCGTCGGCTGCGGCGCGCGGACACCTATGCCAAGCGGTACGCTGCCAAGGAGGCCTGTGCCAAGGCGCTGGGAACGGGCCTCGCCCGCGGCGTGTTCTGGCGCGAGATCGGCGTGGTCAACCTGCCGTCGGGCAAGCCGACGCTGGCGCTGACGGGCGGTGCTGCGGCCCGTCTGCGTGCGATGACGCCTGCCGGCATGGTCGCCGCTCTGGAGTTGACCCTCACCGACGAGCCGCCGCTCGCCTACGCCATGGTCATCATCAGCGCGGCGCCCGACAGCACGGCGGCGCTTTACCAGCAGATGCCCCTCGGTTAGGGTGCGCGCCGGAACTTTGGATCAAGCTGCCGACGCGCCCGCTGCGGCGTCCGGACACCTTCTCCCGCAGCGCGAGCAGAGCAAAAGCCAAGCGTGTGTCATCTTCATCATCTCGCCAGCCACGTGACGCCGTCTTGATGACGGCCCGCAAGTCCGGGGGTGTCAAGGACACTGTCAGGACGCTCGTCTACGCCATCGCCATTGCCCTGTTCGTGCGGACCTTCGCCTACGAGCCGTTCAACATCCCGTCTGGCTCGATGAAGCCGACGCTCCTCGTCGGCGACTACCTGTTCGTGTCGAAGTTCGCCTACGGCTACAGCAAGTACTCGCTGCCGCTCAGCCTGCCGCTGTTTTCTGGCCGGGTCTTCGGCTCGCTGCCGGAGCGCGGCGACGTCGCCGTGTTCAAGCTGCCGACGGACAACAAGACCGACTACATCAAGCGGATCGTCGGCCTGCCGGGCGATCGGCTGCAGATGATCGACGGTCTCCTGCATGTGAACGGCGAGGCGGTGGATCGCCAGGCCGCCGTTCCGTTCGTCGACGACATGGACGGTCGCCAGGTCGCCGTCGCCCGGTATCAGGAGACGCTGCCCGACAGCGACCGGCATCATTACATCCTGGACCTGACCGACCGTGGCCGCCTGGACAACACCCCGGTCTTCGAGGTTCCCGCGGGCCATGTCTTCGCCATGGGTGACAATCGCGACAACTCGCTCGACAGCCGGACCGATGCCGTCGGCTACATCCCGATCGAGAACCTGATCGGCCGCGCCGAGCTGATGATGTTCTCGGTCAACGGTACCGCGCGCATCTGGGAACCGTGGAAGTGGCCTTGGGCGATTCGCTATGATCGCATCTTCAAGCGCATCATCTGACCCCGGGTGACGATGAAGCCGCGCCGCGCCCGCAGCCGCCCGGGCGAGCTCGACGAGATCCAGGCGATCATCGGCTACCATTTCGCCGACGCCGCGCTGCTGGCCGAGGCCCTGACGCACGCGAGCACGCTGGCCGCCGCCAGAGCGAAGGCCGCACGCAAGTCGGCGGCGCGAAGCAACGAGCGCCTGGAGTTCCTCGGCGACCGCGTGCTGGGCCTGGCGGTGGCGCATCTCCTGATCGAGACCTATCCCGACGAGGCCGAGGGCGGCCTGACGCATCGGCACTCGATGCTCGTGCGGCGCGAGACGCTTGCGGATGTCGCTCGCGAGATCGGTCTCGGACGCTGGATCGAGGTCGCGCACGGCGGCCGGGGCAGCGGCGGCCTGACCAATCCGACCATCCTCGCCGACGCCTGCGAGGCGCTGATCGGTGCCGTCTTTCTCGACGGCGGCTACGCGCCGGCGGCGGCATTGGTTCGGCGCTACTGGCAGGGGCGTGTCGCCGAGATGATCGAATCACCGCGCGACGCCAAGACCATGCTGCAGGTCTGGGCGCTCGCTCGAGCGCGCAGCCTGCCCTCCTATCGCGTGCTCGACAGCGAGGGCCCGGCCCATGCGCCGGTGTTCACGGTCGAGGTCGAGATCGAGGGCCTCGGCACCGCCACCGCCGAGGCCCGGGCGAAGCGCGCGGCGGAACAGGCGGCGGCGGCGATGCTGCTGGAGAAGCTGGAAAGCAAGGCGAATGGCTGAAGCGCCGCCGCCGACCTCGGGCGAACCCGCGCCGCCGAGCAGGGCGGGCTTCGTGGCCATTCTCGGTGCCCCGAATGTGGGCAAGTCGACCCTGCTCAACCGCCTCGTCGGCGCCAAGGTGTCGATCGTCTCGCCGAAAGTGCAGACCACGCGGCGCCGGATCATCGGAATCTCGATGCATGGCCGAGCCCAGATCCTCTTCGTCGACACGCCGGGCATCTTCACGCCGACGAAGCGGCTCGAGCGGGCGATGGTGCAGGCGGCATGGTCGGCTGCGGCGGAGGCCGATCTCTGTCTCTTTCTTGTCGATGCCAAGCGCGGTCTCGACGCCGCCGGGCGCACCGTGCTCGAAGGGCTGGCCGACCTCGCGGCGCCGCTGATCCTGGTGATCAACAAGATCGACCTCCTGCCGGCAGCGAAGCTGCTGCCACTGATCCAGGAACTGAACGCAGCGGGCAGCTTCGCCGCCACCTTTCTCGTATCGGCGGAGACCGGCGACGGCTGCGCCGAGCTCTTGGCCGACGTGGCTGCCCGGTTGCCGGAGGGCCCATGGCTTTTTCCGGAGGACCAGATCTCCGATCTCTCGAACCGCGCCATGGCTGCGGAGATCACGCGCGAGAAGCTGTTCCTGCAGCTTCATCAGGAGCTGCCCTACAGCGCCACCGTCGAGACCGAGGCCTGGGCCGAGTCGGCGGACGGCCGCGAGATCCGCATCGACCAGGTGGTCTACGTCCAGCGCCCCAGCCAGAAGGGCATCGTCCTCGGCAAGGGCGGTCGCCGGATCAAGGCGATCGGCGAGGCGGCGCGACACGAGCTGCAAGACATTCTCGCCGCGCGCGTGCATCTCTTCCTCTTCGTGAAGGTGCGCGAGCGCTGGCAGGAGGACGCAGAGCGCTACGGCGAGATGGGCCTCCAGTTCCCGCAGTGAGGAACGGCCTTCAGCCGTGCCGCTCGAGGCTGTCCGCCGGGGCCTCGTCGCGGCGGTGCATGCCGTAGTCGCGGTCGACCTCGGCCACGCGCAGGCGGTAGTCGGTGAAGATGCGACTCCGCCCGCGGACCTGCGCCACGCGATGCTCGGCCACCCGTCGCCATGCGGCGACGGCATCCTCGTCCCGCCAGAACGACAGCGAGACGTACTTGCCTGGTGCGGTCACGCTTTCGAACCGCTCGACCGAAATGAAGCCGTCGATCGCCTCGCACATTGGTCGAAGCTCGGCAGCGAGATCGAAATACTCGCCACGATGCTCGGCTGCAGGCCAGAATTCGAAGATCACGGCGATCAAGGTGTCTCTCCCTTCGGACTGAGCGCCGCGCTCCGGCTCATCCCCGGGGAGACCGTCGCTGGAGCAGCAGCACCGAGCGAGGCGGCAACCGATCGAGCGTGGCCTCGCCGCTGGTATCGAGCCGGATCGTCCAGTCGCCGGGCGGCAAGACCAGCGGCAGCGATGCGCGCCCGGCATTCAACGCCAGGGCAAGACGATGATCGCACGCCACCGCACGTTCCTCGCCGGCCTGCCGCGTGGCATCGCCGGCCAACAGGAGCACGATAGCGCGATTGTCCGGATCCTCCCAGTAGGTCGGCGTCAGGGGCTCGCCATCCGGCCGCAGCCATTGAACGTCGGGCGTGCCGTCCTCGGCCAGCAGCCGGCCGTGAAGGAAATGCTCGCGGCGCAGCACCGGATGGCTGCGCCGGATCGCCGAGAGCTCGGCGACGAACGAGACGAGATCGTCGTCGGCCGTCGCCCAGTCCAGCCAGGAGAGGACGTTGTCCTGGCAGTAGGCGTTGTTGTTGCCGCCCTGGCTGCGGCCCAGCTCGTCGCCCATCCCGAGCATCACCGTGCCCTGGCTGAAGAAGAGGGTCGCCAGGAGGTTGCGCACGTCACGCCGGCGTGCCGCGGTGACCAGCGGATCGTCGGTCGGCCCCTCCACTCCGTTGTTCCAGGACAGATTGTGACGGTGGCCGTCGCCGTTGGCCTCAAGGTTGGCCTCGTTGTGGCGCTCCTCGAAGGCGACGAGGTCGGCGATGGTGAAGCCGTCATGGGCGGCCACGAAGTTGATCGTCGACCATGGCCGCCGGCCCTGATGCTCGAAGAGGTCGGCCGACCCCAGCATGCGGGCGGCGAGCTCCGGCAGCATCCCCTCGTCGCCGCGCCAGAAGCCGCGGACGACGTCGCGATAGCGGTCGTTCCATTCCGACCATCCGGGGCCGAAGCCGCCCATCCGGTAGCCCTCGGGCCCGATGTCCCAAGGCTCGGCGATGAGCCGGACCCGGGAAAGGACCGGGTCCTGCTTGAGGCAGTCGAAGAAGCCGGCCCCCTTGTCGAAGCCCGCCGGCTCGCGGCCGAGCGTTGCCGCCAGATCGAAGCGAAAGCCGTCGATGCCGACGACCTCGACCCAGTAGCGCAGGGAATCCATGATCAACTGCAGCACGCGCGGATGGCTCGCATCCACGGTGTTGCCGCAACCGGTCAGGTTGGCATAGCCGTCGGCGGCGTCCGGATCGCGCCGATAGTAGCTGTAGTTGTCGAGGCCGCGATAGGCGAGGCAGGGTCCGTTGCCGTCGCCCTCGCCGGTGTGGTTGTAGACGACGTCCAGGAGCACCTCGATCCCGGCCTCGTGGAGCGTCCGGACCGCAGCCTTGAGCTCGGCGAGCGCATCGTCGCCGCAGGCGTAGCGCGGCTCCACCACGAACCAGCTGATCGGGTTGTAGCCCCAGTAGTTGACGAGGCCCTTGCCGATCAGATGCGGCTCGTCGACGAACGCCTGCACGGGCAGGAGCTCGAGCGCGGTCACGCCCAGCCGCCGCAGGTGCTCGATGAGACGTGGATCCCCCAGGGCCGCATAGGTCCCGCGGCGCTTCGCTGCGATCGCCGGGTGCAGCCGGGTCAAGCCCCTCACGTGTGCTTCGTAGATCAGGGTCTCGGAGCGACCGTTGCGCGGCCGCTCCCACAGCGCCGCGCAGGGCTCGTCGGGCAGGGTCACCACCGACTTCGCGACGAACCGGGCCGTGTCGGCGCCGAAACGGCAGGCCGCGCCGTCGGCGCGCAAGGCCGCCCGGGCAAAGCCACCGGCCAGCCGACGCGCGTAGGGGTCGAGCAGCAGCTTGGCCGGATCGAAGCGGTGGCCGTGCCGCGGCGCCGACGGTCCATGCGCCCGATAGCCGTAGACCAGCCCCGGCCCGGCATCGGGCAGGAAGCCGTGCCACACCTCGTCGGTCCACTCGGGCAGGGTGAGCCGCTGGACCTCCTGCCTGCCCCGCGGATCGAACAGGCAGAGATCGATCCGCTCGGCGGTGGCCGAGAACACGGCGAAATTCACCCCGCCCGGCTCGATCGTGGCGCCGAGGGGCCAGGGGCGGCCGGGCTGCAGGCGGTCGGCCCGCACGGTCACGAGGGATGCCCGCCGGACATCCCGATGGCGGCACGCACGGCCCATGGCCGGAAGCCCCGCCAGGCGGTATCAAGGATGAAACGAGCCTCGGGGAGGACGAACAATGGCAGGTCAGCCCGAAAAAAGTCTGCGGCGCCGGATCGAGGCCCAGCTCACCCTGGCATACGGTGCTGCGCGCGCCCCGGACCTCCTAGCGCGGATCGACGGCCTCGTCGATCGCTGGAAACCGCTGATGGCGCCGCGGCGACCCTGGCTCGACCAGCGCGATGCCATGCTCATCACCTATGCCGACTCGATCCGGCGACCGAACGAGGCGCCCCTGGCGACCCTGCACAGCTTCCTCGGCGAGCGGCTGGGCGACCTCGTCTCGGCGGTGCATCTCCTGCCCTTCTTTCCGTGGACGTCCGATGACGGGTTCTCGGTCAAGGACTACCGTGCGGTCGACCCGGCGGCCGGCTCGTGGGCCGACGTCACCGGGCTCGCCGCCGCCTACGAGCTCATGTTCGATGCGGTGATCAACCACGCCTCGGCCGAGAGCGCCTGGTTCACCGGCTTCAAGGCGGGGGCCGCCCCCTACGACGGCTATTTCCTCCGCGCCGACCCGAACCTCGACTATTCGGCGGTGGTCCGCCCCCGGGCCCTGCCGCTGCTCACGGAGGTCGAGACGGCGGCGGGTCCGGTCCACGTCTGGACGACGTTCAGCGCCGACCAGGTGGACCTGAACTACGCCAATCCGGACCTCCTCCTGGAGATCCTGGACATCCTGCTCGACTACTGTGCCAGGGGGGCGCGGTTCATCCGGCTCGATGCGATCGGCTTCCTGTGGAAGCGACCGGGCACCGGCTCCATGCACCTGCCGGAGACCCATGCCCTGGTCCAGGTGATGCGGGCGGTGGTCGAGGCGGCTGCACCGGGCACCCTGATCATCACCGAGACGAACGTGCCGCACGCGGAGAACGTCTCGTATTTCGGCGACGGTGCCCCCGAGGCGCATCTGGTCTACCAGTTCCCCCTGCCGCCGCTGGTGCAGCATGCCTTCCAGACCGGCGATGCCGGCGCCCTGACGGCCTGGGCCGCGGCGCTCGAGCCGCCGCCCGCCGGCTGCACCTTCTTCAACTTCCTGGCCTCCCACGACGGCATCGGCATGCGGCCGCTCGAGGGGCTGGTCCCGCCCGAGGCGGTTGCCCGCATGGCGGAAACCGTGGTCGAGCGCGGCGGTGCGGTCTCGCTGCGCTCCCTGCCGGACAGCTCGACCAGGCCCTACGAGCTGAACATCGGCTATATCGACGGGCTGGTGCCGGCCGACGCCGACGATGCCACCCGGGCCGCCGCCATGGTCGCGGCGCACGGCATCCTCCTGGCACTGGCGGGCCTGCCCGGCATCTACATCCACTCGCTGCTCGGCTCGCGCAGCGACCATGCCGGCCTGGCGGCGACCGGACGCAACCGCTCGATCAACCGCGCCAAGCTCGACGCCGCGGCCGCCGGCGCCGCACTCGACGATCCGGGCTCGCTCCGGCATCGGGTCTTCGTCGGCATCGCCCGGCTCCTGCGGGCGAGGGCCGCGGAGCCCGCCTTGCACCCCGATGCGGCCCAGCGCGTTCACGACGCCGGCCCGGCCCTCTTCGTGATCGAGCGCCGCACCGCAGACGGGCGACGCCTGCTGGCGGCCACCAATGTGACGAACGAGCACGCGCGGCTGGCCGTCGCCGACGCCGCGGCCTGGTCGGATCTGCTCAGCGGTGAGAGCCCGAGCGGCCCGGAGGTCGCCATGCCGCCCTTCGCGGTGCGCTGGCTGGTGACCCGGGACTCCCGGTGATGGCCGCGACGCCGGCGGATGTCGCCCTGGCCGAGCTGCGACGGCGTCTCGCCACCCGGCTGCAGGCGGCCGGTGATCGGCGGGCCGACATCGAGGCGCGGCTCGAGCGCCACCTGCCGCAGCTCCTGGATGCCCTCCTGCCGCTCTACGGGCAGCGCTGGGATTTCGCCTGGCACCTGGAAGCGATCGTGCGGACGGCGATCGACGCGGCGATCGAGCGGCCGGCGCACCTCGTGGCGCGAGACGCGAGCCGGCCGACCGACTGGATCGGTGGCAGCGAGCAGATCGGCGCCATGGGCTATGTCGACCGCTTCGGCGGCAGCCTGATCGGCCTCCACGACCGGCTGGCGCATCTCCAGCGGCTGGGCGTCACCTATCTGCACCTGATGCCCCTCTTCAAGGTGCCCGACGGCCCGAGCGACGGCGGCTACGCCGTCTCCAGCTACCGCGAGGTGGCGCCACGGCTGGGCACCATGGCGCAGCTCGCCGATCTCGCCCGCACGCTCCACGAGCGCGGCATGGCGCTGGTCCTGGACTTCGTCCTCAACCACACGGCCGACGATCATCCCTGGGCCGAGGCGGCCAAGGCGGGCGACGCGGCGAAGCAGGCCTTCTACTGGGTGTTCGAGGACCGCCGCGAGGCCGAGCCCTATGCCCGCCACCTGCGCGAGATCTTCCCCGAGCGCGGCGGCGACGCCTTCGTCTGGCGCGACGATCTCGACGGCGGCAGGTGGGTGTGGAGCACGTTCTACCCCTTCCAGTGGGACCTGAACTACGGCAACCCGGCCCTGCTCGCGGCGATCCTGGGCGAGATGCTGTTCCTCGCCAACCAGGGGGTCGACGTGCTGCGGCTCGATGCGGTGCCGTTCCTCTGGAAGAAGGCCGGAACGCCCTGCGAGAACCTGCCCGAGGCGCATCTGGTCGTGCGCGCGCTGAATGCCGCCGCGGCCATCGCCGCACCGTCGCTGGTGTTCAAGTCGGAGGCCATCGTCCACCCCGACGAGGTGGCGCGCTACGTCCGGACCGACGAGTGCCGGCTGTCCTACAACCCGCTCCTGATGTGCTCGCTCTGGGATGCGCTCGCGACCCGCGACACCCGTCATCTGCGCGACATCCTGGGCCGGCGCTTCGCCACCCCGCCGGGCACCGCCTGGGTCAACTATCTGCGCTGCCACGACGACATCGGCTGGGGCATGGCCAACGAGGACATGGTGGCGCTCGGCATCGACCCGGACGGCCATCGACGCTTCCTCAACGCCTTCTTCACCGGCCGGTTCCCCGGCAGCTTCGCCCGCGGCCTGCCGTTCCAGGAGAACCCGCGAACCGGCGACTGCCGGGTGTCGGGCACCTGCGCGGCGCTGGCCGGGCTGGAGGCGGCGGTGGCGGCGGGCGATCCCGTGCTGATCGACCACGCCGTGCGGCGGATCATCCTGATGCACGGGCTGGTCTACACCCTGGGCGGCATCCCGCTCCTCTATCTCGGCGACGAGATCGCCCAGCCCAACGATCCGAGCTACGCCACGCGACCCGAGGAGGCGCCGGACAATCGCTGGGTCCACCGACCGTTCTTCGCCGACGATCGGCTCGCCGCCGCGCTGGCCGACCCGGCGACACCCGAGGGCCGCGTCCTGGCCGCCGTCGTCAGGCTGGGCGAGATCCGCAAGCACCTGCCGGCGTTCGGCGCCGGCGGGCTCGCGGTGGTCGAGCTCGACGACCGCTACACCCTGGCCTTCCGCAGGTCCGGCGGCGGCCGGCACGTGACGGTGATCGCGAACCTGAGCGAGCACCGGATTCCGATCGCGACCGACCGGTTGGAGCGTCTCGTCTGGCACGACCTGTGGAGCGATCGACCCTTCGACCCGACACGGCGGCACACCCTCGAGCCCTACGCCCTTGGCATCCTCGCCGCCGGGCCGGCAGCCGCGGGGTGAGCGCCGACGTCGGTGCCCCAGGTCCGGGCCGGCGACCGCGTCGACGATGACGGCATCGCGGGGTCGCGTACCGACGGGGCCGGGCGGTCGGGGCCCGCCCGCGTCAAGCGTCTGCCCGGCGGCCGTCCGGCCCGGCGCGAAGCCGGCGCGGCCGACGGTCGCCAAATGAACGGTGGATGGCCCCCTTGGCCGCCGGAAGCGGCAGGGATGCCACATCCGGCACCATCGCCACGCGAAGGGGCGCGCTGCGGCCGCGGAGCGTGATCTCGCTGATCCCGGCCTCGGGCAGCGGCAGTCCGGCGCGCTCGAGGAGATCGACCGTGACCGCCAGCGCCACGTCGTGCTCCTTGGCGACACCCTCGAGGCGGCTCGCGACGTTCACGGTGTCGCCGATCGCGGTCAGGCCGGTGGCGGCACCGTAGCCCATCTCGCCGATGATCGCCGGCCCCGAGTGGAGCCCGGCCACCATCGCCAGCGGCCGGTCGAGCTCGCCCGCGAACTCCTCGTTGAGCCGGGCCAGCGCCCGGTCCATGCCGCGCACCCCGCGCAGGGCGGCGCGGGCGGCCGCCGCGGTGTCGCCGTCGATGCCGAACAGGGCCACGATGCCGTCGCCCACGAACTTGTCGACATGGCCGCCTTCCGCCTCGATCGCCTGGCCCATGGCCTGGAAGTAGCGGTTGAGGAGATGCACCACGTCGAACGGCAGCCGCCCCTCGCTGAGCTCGGTGAAGCCGCGCAGGTCCGCGAAGAGCACGGCGATCTCGCGCTCGATGCCGTGCCCGGGGTCCATCGGCGCCAGCGCGCGGCGGGCGGTCGTGGCTGCCGGCAGGAGGCGGATGACGGCGAGGTCGCCCGCCGGCCGGAGCTGGCAGGCCAGCCGCACGTCGGCGGGTGCGGCGAGGCGCTCGAGCACCCTGGCCTCGGCCGAGGTTGCCGGCGGCTGGGTCTCGAGCCCCTCTGTGATCCGCACCCGGCAGGTCGAGCAGCGGCCGCGACCGCCGCAGACCGCGGCATGCGGCATCCCGGCCATGCGGCTGGCCTCGAGCAGGGTGGTGCCGCGGGGTGCGCGCACGATGCGGCCCTGGCCGTAGTCGACGCGGTAGCTGTTGCGGCGCTCGCGCAGGTGCCGGCGCACGACCCGGGCCAGGAGGACCAGGACGAGGATGGCGGCCAGCGCGGCGAGGGCGCGCGCCTCGCTGTCGTAGACGAACGCGAAGTGCTCGGGCGCGAAGGGCCAGTTGTTGGCCCGGGCATAGGCGGCCAGCCGGTCGGGATCGGCGGCGAGCACCGCCATCTCGCGGCCGGCGGCGACGAAGCCGGTCAAGGCCAGGGCGGGAACCAGCACCGCCGCGGCCAGGAGCGCCGGCTGCAGCGGCCGGTACCAGGCCTCGAGCCTGAGCCAGTAGTGGATGCCCACGCAGCCGTGCAGCCAGACCACGAGCAGGCCCAGGCTGTGGCGCACCGGGTGCAGGCCCCAGATGACGTAGAGCTCGAGCGGGTAGCCGCCGCTGAGACCCGTGGCCAGTGGCAGCACGCGGCTGCCGATATAGTGCTGGACCATGAGGAACGGGATGGCGAGGCCGGAGACGACCTGCAGCCACTGCCAGGCGGGCATGCGCAGGCTGCGCCGGCGGTAGAGCGTGGCGAGCGCGGCCGCCGTGTGGACGAGCACGGCCAGCGCCACGACGGGCCAGCCCCAGGCCGTGTGCCAGACGACCACGGCCGCGCGCACCCGCTCCATGAGGTCCATGGAATGGAGGCCGAGCGCGTGGTTGAGGAAGTGGGTGAGGGCGAAGGCCATCAGCACGAGGCCGGAGACCAGCCGGGCGCGGCGCAGCCAGGTCCGTGCGTCCCGTCCGGGCCCGAGCTCGGCCATGCACCGTCTCCATAGCGATGGGCCCGATCCTGCCGAGTCGGACCCGGGGCCGACGCATAGCGCCGGGCCGGGCACGGCTCAAGTGGCGGGCTCGAGCTGCCGCTCGATCGCCTCGACGACGGCGGCGGCGGTGGGGGCCACCCGCGACGGCCAGGCCTCGACCACCCGGCCGTCGGGGGCGATCAGGTACTTGAAGAAGTTCCAGTCCGGCCCGGCGCCCGGGCCGAGCTCGGCGCGGATGTGGGCGAAGAGCGGGTGGCTGCCCTGGCCGCGGACGGCGACCCGCTCGGTCATCGGGAAGTCGATGCCGAACTCGACCTCGCAGAACGCCTGGATGGCGGCGTTGTCGGCCAGCTCCTGGTTGAAGTCGTTGGACGGCACGCCCAGCACCACGAGGCCGCGGTCGCGGTAGCGCTCCCAGAGCTCCTGGAGCTCGGCATACTGGCGGGTGAAGCCGCAGAAGCTGGCGGTGTTGACGACGAGGAGCGGGCGGCCGCGGAACTGCTCGAGCGGCAGGTCGTGGCCCTCGATGGCGGTGAAGCGGTAGGCGAAGGCATCGCCGGCCCGGACGGCGGCGGCGGGCTCCGCGGCGGCGCTGCCGGCCGCCGCCAGCGTGCCCGCGAGCCCCACGGCGGCGGCGACGGCGCCGCCCAGGAGCAGGCCGGCAAGGCCGCGAGCCGGCCCACGGAATGGAAAGATCGGGCGCACAGGTTCCCCTTTCGGCATGGCCGTGATAGCCAGTCGGCCACCGGATGCAGGACCGGCGACGGACCGGACCGTTCGCTGGTGGGTTACGCAGGCCGGGCGGATTCGGATGGCCGGAGCTCGCCGCCCGCCGGGTCGGCTGGCCCGCCGGCCACAACGTGCACGAGACCCGCGATGACCGATCTCCTCACGGCCGCCCTCTTCTTCGTCGGCACCCATATCGGCATCGCCTCGACGCCGCTCCGCGACGAGCTGATCGGGCGGGTGGGCGAGCGCATCTACCGGCTCCTCTTCTCGCTGGTCTCGCTGGTGGCGCTGGTCTGGCTGGTCATGGCGTTTCGCGCGGCCCCGTTCCAGCCGCTCTGGGCCGGCAGCATGCTGTACGACCTCGTCGCCCTCCTGGTCATGCCGCTGGCCCTTTTGCTGGTGGTGGCCTCGGTCAGCCAGGCGAACCCCACGGCCGTGGGCCAGGCGCCGGACCCGGACGCGCCGGAGCCGGCCCGCGGCATCCTCAGGGTCACCCGGCACCCGATGATGTGGGGCATCGGCCTCTGGGCTGCCAGCCATGCCCTGGCCAACCCGGACCTGGCGTCGCTGGTCTTCTTCGGCGCCTTCGCCGTCCTGGCGCTGGGCGGCGCCTGGGCGCAGGACCAGCGGCTGTCGCGGCAGAGCCGGCCGGGCTGGGGGGTGTTCGTCCAGCGGACCTCGTTCGTGCCGCTCCAGGCCATGCTGGAGGGCCGCCAGCAGCTCGTCTGGGCGGAGATCGGCTGGCCCCGCCTCGGCATCGCCCTGGCCCTCTACCTCGTCCTGCTGCTCGCGCATCCCTGGCTCTTCGGCGTGCCGGCGCTCGGCTGACCGGGTCAGTGCCCCGGGCACGCTCTCAGGCGGTGAAGTGCAGGATGCTCATGACGACGGCGGCGACGAGGCCGCCGCCGAGCAGGAGGAAGGCCAGCCGCTCGACGGTCGAGCGGTGCGCCTCCGGCACCAGCCGCGAGCCGAGCCAGAAGAGGATCGCCAGAAGGGCGACGAGGCCGAAGAGCTGGTCATCACGCATCTAGGACTTATAGCCTAGCACGCCGCCGCCGTCAAGCCCCGCCCGGGTTCGCTCGGCGGATTCGGGCTCCCGGGTTCGCCCGTCCCCGGCCGATTCGCCCAAAACTTCACCCCGGCAAAAAATCGCGCCCGCCAGGCAACTGAAAAACAACGGGAAACGAAAGGGGGGTGCGGCATCCCGGCAGCCCGGGTTCGTTCGCGGGTTCTTGGGTTCGCTCGTCGATTCCCCGGGTTCGTTCGTCGAATCGGTGGGTTCGTTCGTCGTTTGGTGGGTTCGTTCGCGGGTTCGTTCGTCGCGAATCGGCCGAAATGCGCCGCTATACGCGCCATAAGGAACGCTTATGGCGCGTATAGCGGCGAAGATTATGACAAATGGCGCATCTAGCGGCGCATCGCTCGGGTTCCTGCGCCGCTCGATGCGCCAACCCGGGCGGAAATGCGCCGCCATATGCGCCATCATCGGGCGTTTCGTGTGCAGGCACATGATCGGTCATAAGCATTCGTTATGACCCTCCGCGCCGGGCTTTTTCGCCGATGGGGGATTTTTCGGGTAATTCGGCAGAATTTTTGGGCGTGCAGCGGCGGCACTCTCTCGATCAGGGTCGATTTTCTCAGCGGCCGGCCGAGGTCGGCGACCACCCCCGCGTGCGCGCGGGTGGTCGAAGGAAAGAGGAAGGGGATGATGATCATCCCCTTCGACCCCTGCGGTCCTTCCTTTCGGTGGTGGCGGCGTGT
>CAYWSB010000128.1:0-14921 GCA_964460465.1 uncultured Geminicoccaceae bacterium
CGACCCCCCGGGCCTCCCCGCCCACCTCCCTGCGTGACCGCCGCCGGCCGCTCCAGGAGCGCGCCGGCGGCTTTTTCTTGGGTCCAGCGACATCGCGTCGAAATGCCGGATAAGCGGCTTCCCGCGAGCAAGAGCCTTCGTGGACAAATTCAAAGTTGAGGGATGATCAGCGGCAAAGCGCCGGCTGCACGACCGGTGCCAACCAGATCGGGGGAAAAGCCATGGTGCTCGCGACCGAGCGGGTGGGTGTCGACTCCCGAGGTCGGGAAGCGAACAGGTCCTCATCGTCTCCAGCCATCAATGCCGATCGCCGCTTCGTGTCTTGGTGTCCTTTGCGTCCAACTTGGCGGCGAACGACGTCAATGGCGGCGGTAACGACTGCTTCGTTAATGACCGACGGACCGGCACGGCCGAACTGACCCGCGTCGACTCGTTCGGCCAGGGGCTGCAGGACGCGTCCAGCGGGGCTGCCGCGATCAGTGCGGATGGTCGCTTCCCGGCCTTTCGCAGTAGCGCCTCGGGGCTCCTGCCGGACGACACCAACGACGCGAACCACATCTTCGTAAAGGATTGGCTGACCGGCGACATCGATAGAGTCAGCGTCGACTCCCTTGGCGAACCGGGCGATCGGATTTCCCTGTTTCCCGTGATCGCCGGCAACGCTTGCCACGTCGCTTTCGTCAGTTTCTCGTCCAACCTCGGCCCCGGCCACACGAACGACCTGCCGGACATCTTCGTCGCCGCCCTGCCGCAGGGTGGCCTTGTTGCTGCCTGGACGACCACGGACGATGCAGGCGATCGCGTCCTTGCCCGCATTACGGCCGCGACCTCGAGCCCACCAAAGACCCGTTTCGGGTGACCGTCGCCGAGAGCGAGGGGCAGCGCTTCCCGACCGTGGCCGGCACCAGCGACAGGGCCATGGTGTTCAGCCGGTCAAGGACGGCTCGAACTGGGGCATCTGCGCCTGGCGCTTGGATCGCGCTGGCGACCCGGTCGAGGGCAAGGTCCATGTCAACCTGACGACCGAGAACGCCCAGCTCCAATCGCACCTCGCCGGCCTCAAGGACGGCGGCTACGCCGTCTTCCTCGGCGACGGCTCCATCACGCCGGAGCGCGGCCAGCTGCGCCTCTTCGAGCCGGCCGCCGACCCGGCCACTTCCCAGCCGGCCGCCGACCTCGCCACCACGGCAGCGCCGGTGCCCGAAGCGGCAGCGCCGCTGGACAAGCTGCCCGTTGCACCCGAGCTCGCCAGAAGCCGCAGGCTCAGCCCGGCGCCTTCGCCAGCCCGCGCAGCATGGCGAGGCCGGCGGTCAGCCCGGCCTTGAAGGCGGCGACGTCGCTGCCCTGGCCGAAGACGGTGAAGCCCCGGGCAGCGCAGCGCTCGAGCAGGCCGGGCTCGCCGTGCATGATGGCGAGCGGCTTGCCGGCCGCGGCCGCGGCGGCCTGGAGCGCGTCCAGCTGCGCCGCGAACAGCGGGTCGTCGAAGGCGGCCGGGATGGCCAGATCGGCCGTAAGGTCGAAATGGCCGAGCCAGCCGAGATCGATGCCCGGGGTTGCGAGGATGGCCCGGGCGTTCTCGACGCCGCGCGCACTCTCGATCAGCGCGATCAGCACGATGCGCTCGTTGGCGGTGGCCATGGTGGCGAGCGGATCGCCGCCTCGGTAGTCGTCGTGGCCGACGGCGAAGCCCAGCCCGCGCCGCCCTTCCGGCCGATAGCGCGCCCACTCGACGAGGGCTGCGGCCTCCGCGGCCGTCTCGGTCAGCGGCAGCATGATCCCGGTGGCCCCGGCATCGAGCACCGTGGCCACCGCCGCATAGCGTTTGTCGGGAACGCGCACCCAGACGCCGAGGTCGAGCCCGCGCGCATAGGCGACCTGCTGCTTGATCGTCTCGATTCCGGCGCCGCTGTGCTCCATGTCGAGGATGACGAAGTCGTAGCCGGCACCGGCGATCATCGTGGTCAGCCCCGGCGTGAAGAGCTCGAAGGCCATCACCCCGAACAGCCGCTCGCCGCGCGCCAGCCGCTGCCGCAGCCCGTCTCCCGCGGTCACGGCCGCGGCCCCGGTGCGCCGGCCAGCCGCTCTGCATAGTCGATCGCCTCGATCATGCTGGTGATGTCGGCGATCCCCTTGCCGGCGATGTCGAAGGCGGTGCCGTGGTCGACCGAGGTGCGGATGATCGGCAGGCCCAGGGTGACGTTGATCCCGGAGAGCGTGCGCCACCGCCCGGTCGAGGGATCGACGTCGAAGCCCAGGAGCTTGACCGGAATGTGCCCCTGGTCGTGATACATGGCGACCACGGCGTCCACCTGCGCGGCCTTGAGCGTGACGAACACCGTGTCGCCCGGCACCGGGCCCGTCACCCGCTCGCCCGCCGCCTGGAAGTCCGCCACCAGCGGGGCCGTGATCTCGATGTCCTGCCGGCCGAAGATGCCGCCCTCGCCGGCATGCGGGTTGAGGGCGGCGACGGCGACCCGCGGCTGGTCGATGCCGAGCCGTCGCAGCGCCTCGAGCGTCAGCTCGAGCACCCGCCGCAACCGCTGCGGCGTCACCAGCGCCGGCACCCGCTCGAGCGCCACATGGGTGGTGACATGGGTCACCCGGAATGTGCCGTGCGCCAGCATCAGCACCGTCCCGCTGGTGCCGGTGAGCTCGGCCAGAAGCTCGGTGTGGCCCGGATAGGGGTAGCCCGCAAGATTGAGCGCCGCCTTGCTCAAGGGTGCCGTGACGATGGCCTCCACCTCGCCGGCAAGCGCCAGCTCCACGGCCCGGGCGACGGCATGGTAGGCGAGCCGCCCGCCTTCCGCACTGTCCCGGCCGGGAGCGATCGGACCCCGGCAGGCCGTGGCCTCGATCAGCGGCACGGCCGGATACTCCGCCGGCCCCCGGTCGACGAAGCGGACGTCGAGTCCGAGGGCGGCCGCCGTCTCGGCCATGACGCTGCGCGTGCCGACGATCCGGCAGTCGGCGGCTTCGGCGCCGTCGCGCTCGGCCAGGGCGGCGATGGCGCGCAGCACGATCTCCGGCCCGATCCCGGCCGGATCGCCCATCGTCAGGGCGAGCGGCCGCCGGCTCACGGGACCGCTCCGCAGCGGCCACGGCCGAGCGCCGGCGCCAGCAAGCGCGACAGGAGGCCGGCATCGCCGAAACCACCCGACTTCGAGACCACCGTGGTTCCCGACCAGCGCCCGCCCGCCATGGTCGAGACCGGCACGCCAGGCTCCAGCTCGCCTGCCACCGCGAGCCGGGTCGTGCCCAGGGCCCGACAAAGCCGCATCAGCGTCTCGCCACCGGCCACGATCGCCGTCGTCGGCGGCGGCCCCGCGGCCACCCGGGCCACCAGCTGTTCGAGGGCGGCCCCGGCGGGGGCCGCGGCGGTGCCCGGTGCCAGTGCCAGCGCCTGGACCCTGAGCGCAGGCGTCGGCGCGGCCGGCAGGGCAGCGAGCTGCGCCCGGGTCACGGCGTTGCCGGTGCCCATGAGCACCAGCACCGGTGGGCGGATGACCGCGCCGACCGCCAGCATCGTCCCGGCTCCGGCGAGCGCCCGGGCCAGACCGCCGGCCCCGCACCAGAGCGTCGGGCCGGCGAGGCCGGCGCCACAGGCGGCGATTCGCTCAAGGTCGGCGTCCACCTCGGCGTCGCAGACAAAAACCCCAGCCCCGGTCGGCCGCCGCCGGCACTCGACCGCCAGGCCCTCGCGCCCGAGCTCGGCCGCGATGTCGACGCCGAGGTCGCGCCACGCGCCGTCGACCTTCAGCCACTGCCGTCCGGCGCGGGTGACGCGGCCCTGGCGCGGAAAGGCGGCGGCGACGACGGTGCTGCGAAAGCCACCGGCCCTGGCCACGGCGGCGATCTCGGCCGCCGGCTGCCCACGCAGGCAGGAGTCGATCTTCTTGAACGCGGGAAAGCCCGCGGCGAGGCCGAGTCTGAGCGCGAGTTCCCCTACCCGGGCCGCAGCCGGTGCCGCCGCGGCGTTACGGGTCTCGCTGTCGAAGGCGAGATCGGTGTCGCCCGGCAGGCAGCCGGCCTGGTCCCAGGCCACCGGCAAGGGTCCCCGACTGGCGGCGAAGGGGGCAGCACTGTCCAGGGCACCGGTAAGATCGTCCGCCAGGAGACGCAGCACGCTCGCTCCTCAGTGGGCCCACCCGGCGCCGGCGATCGTCGGCCGGCGAGCCGGGCGCCCCTTCAATTTCTCTCAGAATACGCCAGGAGCGGTCAACGCCCCATTTTCGGCTTGGAGTAGCGGTTGGCGTTCTCGACCAGGGCGTCGGCGTCCGAGTCCTTGTCGATCATGACGAAGGGACCGCCCCAGACCTGCGGCACCTCCTCGCCCCTGCTGTGCGCGACGAAGGCATCGGCCACCGCGACACCGCTGTCGTCGATCGAGCGGAGCACCGAGGCGGTGAGCCACCCCTCCCGCATCGCCACGATCTCGTCGCCGGTGCCGCCATAGCCCATGGTCGCGATCTCCTCGGTCTTGCCGGCCTGCCGCACCGCTTGCGCGGCACCGAGGCCGATCGCGGTCGAGACCCCGTAGATCACGACGATGTCGTCGTGCGCGGTGAGCAGGTTCTGTGCTGCGTCGAAAGCCTTGGTCCGGTCGAAATCGGTATAGGGGCCCATGACGACCTCGATGTTCGGGTGCTGCTCGACCACCTCGAGGAAGCCGTCGCGGCGCAAGTCGCTGGCCACGCCCGGCGCTCCCTGGATGACCGCCACCTTGCCGCCCGCCTCCCCGAGGCGCTCGACCACCCACTCGCCCGAGAGCCGGCCGCCCTCCTCGTGCGCGAAGGCGACGTAGATCATCGCCCGCGCCTCCTCGTCGGCATGCGGCTCCAGGAAGTTGTAGACCGCCGTCGGAATCCCGGCCCGCTTGAGCTGGCGCAGCGCCGGAATCGCCGCCTCGTACTCGGTGGGCCCGAGGAAGACATAGTCCACGCCGCGGGCGATCACCGATTCGACCTGGGCGAGCTGACCCGCATGGTCGACGTGGCTGGCCACGGCCAGCGCCTGGATCTCGTAGTCCACGCCGAGCTCGTCGAGCCGGCCCTGGATCGCCCAGAAGACCCGCTCCCAGGCGTCCGAGACGTCGAAGCTGGGCGAGAGATAGGCGATCCGCATGGGCTCGGCACGCGGCTCGGCCGCCCCCAGGGCCAGGGTGGCGACGGCCGTTGCGGCGAGCAGAAGACGACGACTGAGCATCCTCGAGCCTCCCTAGCTGTTGGCGGCGCTGCCGGCCGGCGGGCGCCGCATGAGATGCGCCAGCGTCGGGATGCGCCGCTCGCGCAGATTGTTGATGGCCACCGCCAGGAGCACGATCACCCCCATGACGACGAGCTGCCAGAAATAGTCGACCCCGGCGATCACCAGGGCGTTGGTCATCATCGAGAGCAGGATCGCCCCCATCACCGTGCCGTAGACCGTGCCGCGGCCGCCGAACAGGCTGGTGCCGCCGATGATCACGGCCGCGATCACGTGGATCTCCATGGCGGTGCCGATCGTGGCCTGCGTCGAATCGATCCGGGCGATCATGATCAGCCCGCCGAGGGCCGTGATCAGCCCCATCATCGCGTAGACCAGGACCTCGACCCGGTTGACCGGCACGCCGGCGAGCCGCGCCGCCTCGCGATTGCCGCCGATCGCCCGCACGTGCAGGCCGAACCGGGTGTGGTTGAAGAGCCAGGCGCCGAAGGCGGCGAAGAGAAGTGCGATGATCACCGGCACAGGGATGCCGAAAAGACTACCCTGGCCGATCCAGGTGAGCGACGGCGGCAGGCCGTAATGCATGTTCCCGGCCGAGTGCACCAGCGCCAGACCCCTGAGCCCGGCCATCATGCCGAGCGTGGCGATGAAGGGCGGGATCTTGACGAAGGCGATGAGGCAGCCGGTGAACGCACCGATCAGCCCGCCCATGGCGAACATCAGCAGGACACCCAGCGCCGGATTCATCCCGGCCTTGATGAGCGCGAAGCCCACCACCGTGACCAGCGCGAGGAGCGAGCCCACCGAGAGGTCGATCCCCGCACTGGTGATGACGAAGGTCATGCCGACCGCGATGACGATGTAGTAGGAGGCTTGCGTGAGGATGTTGACGAAGTTGACGAAGGTGGCGAAGCGCGGGTTGATCATGGCGAAGATCACTGCGAGGGCCACCACCACGATGGTCAGCCCCAGCCCCTCCAGGACGAGCTTGCGGTCGGCGTGGCCGATACCGCCCGCGACGCGGACGGTTGCCTGGTCGAGTGCCGGGTTGCCCTGCATCCTTGTCACCTGCCCCCTTGCTCTCAGTGCAGCTGGCCGAAAGTGATCATGCGAACGATGGTGTCGCGGCTGGTCTCGGCCGTGCGCACCACACCGACGAGTCGACCGTTCTTCATCACCGCAATCCGGTCGGCGAGCTGGAAGACGTGCTCGAGATTGTGGCTGATGACCAGGACGGTGATTCCCTGCTCGCGCATGTTGCGGACGAGCTCGAGCACCCGTCGGCCCTCCTCGACCCCCAGCGCCGCCATCGGCTCGTCCATGATCACGAGGCGGACGTCCTGCAGCAGCAGCCGGCTGATCGCTACCGTCTGCCGCTGCCCGCCCGAGAGCTTGACCACGGGGTCATTGAGACGGGGGAGGTTGATCCCGAAGCGTTGCAGGAGCTCGATCGTCCGCTCGCGCATCCGCTTCTGATCGAGCTGCGGGACCAGCCCGAACAGCTTCGTCTCGAGCTCGCGGCCGAGAAACACGTTCTCGGGCACGTTGAGCGCGTCGACGAGGCCCAGCCCCTGGTGCAGGCAGCCGATGCCGGCGGCGTCCGCGTCCCGCGGGGTCTTGAGCTCGATCGTCCGCCCGTCGAGCTCGATCCGGCCGCTATCTGGCGGCTGTGCCCCCGAGAGCGCCTTGACCAGCGTCGACTTGCCGGCGCCGTTGTCGCCGACCAGTGCGAGGATCTCGGCCGGCTCGACGTCGAACGTCACGTCGTCGACGGCGCGCAGCCCGCCATAGCTCTTGCCGAGCCCGACGACCCGCAGCAATGGCGGCATCGCGGCCGCGCCCTGCGCCAGCACCATTCACACCCCCCTGCCGCCCGCGGTTATTCTGCTGCGGGAGCCACCTTGGCCCTTGCGGGTTCCAAGCAACTTCGCGCAAAACTGAGCACGAAATGTCAGCCCGGTCAATCGGCGGATCACACGCCGTGCCGCACAGCAGGAGGCGCTCATGGCTGAGTCCGTCGATGTCGTGGTGGTCGGTGCCGGCTCGTCGGGTGGCGTCGCTGCCGCCCGGCTGAGCGAGGATGCGCGCCGTCGCGTGCTCATGCTCGAGGCGGGGCCGGACTTCCCGGACGAGGCGCGGCAGCTGCCGCTCTTCGCGGTGAGCGGCGAGAATCACTGGCTCGTCCCCGGCCTCCCCGAGTTCGAGTGGGGGCTCGAGGACCGCGATCGGGCCGGCCGGCGCGGCGGGCGGCCGATCCGCCTGCCCCGCGGCCGGCTCGTTGGCGGGACGTCGATGATCAACTCGACCATTGCCGCCCGCCCGGCTCCCTTCGACCTCGACCGCTGGGCGGCGTTGGGCAATCCCGGCTGGGACTGGGCGAGCCTGCTCCCCTACTTCATCCGCATCGAGCGCGACCTCGACTACGGCGACGACCCCATCCACGGCCGCGACGGCCCGATCACCATCCAGCGCTACAAGGAGGCCGACTGGGCGCCGGTCAACCGGACCTTCGCCGAGGGGTGCGATGCCCTCGGCATCCGCCACGCCGCCGACCTCAACGCGCTCGATGCGCACGCCGGCATCTTCGGGCCGCTGCCGCACAACCGCTGGAAGGAGGTACGCCAGGGCACCCTCGTCACCTATCTCCGCAAGGCCCGCGGCCGGCCGAACCTGGAACTCCGTGGCCACGCCCTGGTCGACCACATCGTCGTCGAGAAGGGTAGGGCGGTGGCCGTCGTCTGGCACGACGCCCGGGGCGAGACCCACACCACGCGGGCCGAGCGCATCCTGGTCGCGGCCGGCGTCTACAACACGCCCGCCATCCTGCAGCGCTCCGGCATCGGCCCCGCCGCCCTCTTGCGCCGGCACGGCATCCCCGTGCAGGCCGACCTGCCCGTGGGCCTGGGCCTGACCGACCACCCGGGCGTGCCGTTCTTCTTCAGGGCCCCGGCCATCGCCGGAACGATCGGCCGCTTCTTCGCGATCAACTGGCGCGGCCCAGCCGTGCACGGTGACGAGCCCGAATGGCAGACCCATCCGTTTCCGGGCGACCCGGAGGAGGGGGTGTGCGGGATGTGGACCTACCTCACCAACCAGCAGTCACGCGGCACGGTCGCGATCGAGGCCCGCGACCCCCGCGTGGCGCCGCTCATCGACCACGACTATCTCGGCGACCCCGAGGACGTCGCCCGCTTCGGCCGCGCCTGGAAGGCGGCGCAAGAGCTCCTCGCCACGTCTCCGTTCCGGAAGGCCGGAGCCCGGTGGCTCGACCCCGAAATCGACATCGAGGCGCACTGCAAAGCCACCATGGGCTCCGCCCACCACCAGTCCGGCACCTGTGCCATGGGCCCCGACCCCGAGACCAGCGTCGTCACGCCGGACCTCAAGGTCCACGGCATCGACAATCTTTGGCTCGCCGACACCAGCATCTTCCCCGCGACCGTGATGCACAACACCAACCTCATGGCCTACGTCGTGGGCGAGGTGGCGGCGGAGCGGCTGGCGGGGTGAGGGCTTGCACCCCGAGGCGCCGCGAGCGCCCCTCGGGCGAGGCCAGCGGCATTGCTCCAACGCCTCGAGTGCAACGCTTTTTCAGAGAGGGCTGATCACAGTGGTAACGAAGTATGCCGATGGCCGCGGACGGCGTGGCCGTTGCGGATCCGCCGGGCGAGGCGTGCCTAACCCGCCATCCTGATCTGCAGCTTGACATCCGCCGGCCACCCTTCGGCCGCGCGCTCGAACGCCCGCACCGTGTCCTCGAACGGATAGGTCTCGGTGATCAGCGGCTTGAGGTCCACCACCCCCGCCGCGATCAGGTCGAGCGCCCGGTCGAAGACGTTGGTGTAGCGAAACACCGTCTCGATCCGGAGCTCCCTCGCCTGGGCCGGGACGATGTCGATGGCGACCGGCTCGACCGGCATGCCGACCAGCACCACGGCCCCACCCGGCCGGGCGAGCGTGAAGAGCCCGGCGAACACCCGGGGTGCCCCCGAGCACTCGAACACCACGTCCGCGCCCCAGCCGCCGGTCATGCCGGCCACGACGTCGCCGAGCCGGTCGCGACCGACGTCGACCGCGGTCACGTTCGGATAGCTCCCGGCGATCTCGAGCTTCTCCCGCTTGACGTCGGAGATGATCACGCGGCTGCAGCCGCCGGCCAATGCCGCCAGCGCCACCATGATGCCGATCGGCCCCGCCCCGGCCACCACGGCCGTGTCGCCCGGCTGGATGCGCGCTCGCGTTGCCGCCTGCATGCCGATGGCGAAGGGCTCGACCATCGCCCCCTCGGCCATCGAGACATTGGCCGGCAGCTTGAAGGTGTAGGCCGCGGGGTGCACGACCGTGGGCCGGAGGCAGCCATGGATCGGCGGGGTCGCCCAGAAGCGCACGGCGGGGTCGACATTGTAGATGCCGAGCTTGGATGCCCGGGAGTTGGGATCGGGGATGCCCGGCTCCATGCAGACTCGGTCGCCGACCGCGAGGGTGCGGACGTTCGCGCCCACGGCTTCCACCACGCCCGCCGCCTCGTGGCCCAACACCATCGGCGCCTCGACCACATAGGGGCCGATCCGGCCGTGCGTGTAGTAGTGGACGTCGCTGCCGCACACCCCCACCGTGTCGATCCGGATGGTCACGTCGTCCGCGCCCATCGCCTCGTCGATGGCGATGTCGCGCAGCCGCAGATCGCGGACCTTCTCGAGTACGGCAGCCATCATCGTTTCGCCTCCCGCTTGCGGTCGTTGCCCGTTGCCGCCAGCATCATGCCCGAAAAACGACCATAGGGGAGGGGAGGATGACGGATCTTCAGGGGCGGCGCGTGATGATCACCGGGGCCGGCAAGGGCATCGGCCGGGCCGCGGCGGTCATGGCAGCCCAGCATGGCGCCGAGGTCGTGGCGTTGAGCCGCAGCAGGGAAGACCTCGCAGCACTCGCCGGGGAAATCGGCTGTCGGACGATCACCTGCGACCTCGCCGACCTCGAGGCCACGCGCAAGGCCGCCGAGGCCGCCCTGCCGATCGACGATCTCGTCAACAATGCGGGCATCACCGAGCTCGAGCCGTTCCTCGAGACCAGCCTCGCCTCGTTCGACCACATCATGACCGTCAATGCCAAGGCGCCGATGGTCCTGGCCCAGGTCGTGGCTCGGGACCTCATCGCCCGTGGCCGGCCGGGGTCGATCGTCAACGTCTCCTCCAACGCCGCCTTCTTCGGCGTGCCCGACCACGCCGCCTACTGCGCCTCGAAGGCGGCGCTCGACGCACTCACCCGGGTCATGGCCGTCGAGCTCGGGCCACGGGGCATCCGCGTCAACAGCGTCAACCCCACGGTCACGCTCACCGCCATGGCGGTCAAGGCCTGGAGCGATCCGGCCAAGGCCGCCCCCATGCTGGACAGGGTGCCGCTGGGCCGGTTCGTCGAGCCCGGGGAGGTGGCGAGCGTGGTCCTCTTCCTGCTCGGCGCCGAGGCCGCCATGGTCAGCGGCATGAGCATCCGTGTCGACGGTGGCTTCGGCGTGCGCTGAGCGCCGCGCACCCGGCCGCCCTCCCGTTCAGCCGACTGCCGCATCGGTCGTGCCGTCGCAGCGTTCAGGCGGCGATGATCGGCGGCTCGATGCAGCCGAGGCGGCAAGAGGCGTAGTTGAAGTAGCACCAGAGCTTGCCGAGCGTGCCGCTGCGGGCGAGGCAGAGCTGCAGGCGTTCGGTGCAGCCCCAGCTGCAGAGGTCGACCACCGGCCCGCCGCCGGTCTGCCGCGCCAGGCCGGCTGCACTGTCGCCGTCGCCGCCGCAGCCGCAGTTGGACCGGGCCGCGAGCGGTGCGCCGAGGGCCGCGGCCAGCGCCTGATCGGCGCGCATCGTCGCCGCCTGAACATAGGTGACCTCGGCATCGCGCTTGAAGAGGACGATGCTCGGCCCCTGCGGCGTGTCGGTTGAGTCGATCACGCGGACGACGTCCGATCTGCCGAGCTCGACATAGACGCGAAGCCCGAGATCGGCATAAAGCCGCAGGCGCCCCTCCGGCGCCGGCCCGACATAGCCGCTCATCGCCAGGGTCTTCCCTGCTCCCGCAGCGAGCAGGTCACGAACCATGGGGTGTACGGCCGGAGATCTCCCGTCACTCGTTTCGACCATCGAACCCGCCTCCAGAAGTTGGACAAGGCCGACGTCTGCTGTCCGTTCTCAACATCGGCCGCCCTTGACCGCTGTCCTTCGCCTCGAGCCCGGCTCGCGGCACCTGTTCAGGCAGAATGCCGGATTCGGCGGCCTCGTTGGCCAGCCGCGACTGCCGCTCGATCGGCTATGGTCTGCTTTCGGCCTCGACCATGTCTGTGCGATCCGTCACATCGCGCACCATCCGGTCCGCCGAAGTCCGCTCGGGTGCGGCCCGTCGCCGGGCAGGGGGCTTACTCGATGTCGTGGATCTTGGCCCCGTTGAGCTGCGCCAGGATCCCCGGCATCACCGGCATGAAGCGGTCGGCGTGTCCCTGGTTGAGGACGAGGCGGTAGGTCTGGCTGATCGCCTGGGCGATCGGGGTGGCGACCTCGGCCCCCTCGGCCATGCGGTTGTAGAAGCGCATGTCCTTGGCGGCGATGCGGAACGGGCCCTTGAGGTGGCTGTCGTCGCCTTCCAGGATCCAGGGCCGCATCATCTGCCACATCCCGCCATTGGCCCCGCCGGCCGAGAGCACGGCCGCCTGCGCCTCGAGGTCGACGCCGAGCTTGGCGGCGGTGGCGAAGCCCTCGGCGATCACCGCGCACATGCCGATGGTGATCGAGTTGTTGACCAGCTTGCAGGTCGTGCCGGCGCCGAGCCCGCCGCAGACGACGATCGTGTCGGCATAGGTCTCCATGATCGGCCGCACCCGGGCGATCACCTCGGGCTCGCCGCCGACATAGGTGGAGAGCTTGCCGGCCTCGGCCTCCCGGGGCGAGCGGCCGAGAGCCGCATCGACCATGGCGACCCCCCGGGCCGCCAGATCGGCCCCCACCTTCCGGGTCGTGGCCGGATCGTTGGTCGTGCTGTCGACCAGCACCATCCCCGGCCGCATGGCGGCCAGCAGCCCGTTCTCGCCATAGGCCGTGGCCTCGACCTCGACCGCCGAGGGCAGGCACAGGAAGACGACGTCGCTGGCCGCGGCGACCGCGGCCGGGCTCGCCGCCTCCGCCGCACCGCGACGGACGAGGTCGTCCACGGGCTCGCGGTTCCTGTGCGCCAGGATGGTGAGCGGATAACCGCCGCGCTCGAGAATGTTCTTGGCGGCGCCATGGCCCATCAGCCCGACGCCGATATAGCCGATCCGCGGCTTGTCGCTCATTCCTGTGGCCTCCCTTGACCGTGTGGCATTTGCTGGGGCGCTGCGCGATCGTGCCAAATCGTGCGCGTTCTTGAAAGTCGCATTCGGTCAGGACGAAGCCGGCTCGACCAGGATCGTCTCGATCTCGAGCTCGGCCAGGGTGGCGCGATGCTCGGGCGCCAGCTCGCTGTCGGTGACGACGGTGTGCACCCGGGCGAGCGGGCAGACCTCGCAGAAGGCGACATGCGCGAACTTGGAGGAATCGGCCAGGACCACGACATGCGCGGCCGAGCCGATCATCCGCTGCTTCATCCCGGCGACCTCGAGCGAGGTCTCGGTCAGCCGCTGCCGCGCCAGGGAATGGATGCCGATGAAGGCGATGTCGGCGTGCAGCCGGTCGAGGAACGACTGGCCGGGTTCGCCTATCAGGGTCAGCGAGCCCTGGCGGATGCTGCCGCCCAGCACCACGACCTGGATGTTGTCGCTGCGGGCGAGCTCCGCCGCGGTCGCCACGTCGTTGGTGCAGGCGGTGATCCGCAGCCGCCGACCGACCACCGCCCGGGCGGCGGCGAGCACGGTCGAGCTCGAATCGAAGATCACGCTCTGGCCCGCCTCCACCAGCTCGGCCGCCCGGCGGCCGATCGCCAGCTTGGCGCGCTGCGCCACGTGCAGGCCGATCTCGCGCTCGGGCTCGAACGTGGTGCGCTGCGCCTCGGCGAGCAGGGCACCACCGTGGCTGCGCACGAGATATCCCTCGCGGGTGAGGTAGTCGAGATCGCGACGGACGGTCGAGAGCGAGACGCCGACCGAATCGGCGAGGTCGCCGATCGACACCCCGCCCTTGCGGCGAACCTGGTCGAGAATGAGGCCTCTGCGTTGCGCGGCGATCATGTCTTCTGGCGCCAATGGCGCGCTGCCGTGGTGAAGCAATGCGCCCATTCCTGTCATCCGCCGCCGAAATGCGCAAGACCGTGCAGCAGCAGTTGACTCGCCCGGACGAGTGATAGATTTTGACGCAGGTTGAGTGAAGCAGGCAAGAGCGCCGAGCACGGCGCCCGGGGAGGTGGTCATGATGCGAGGCACGGTCGCGGGTGCGCTGGGCACCCTCTTGCTCGGCCCGACCCTGGGCCTGGCGGCACCGGCGGCGGCGGAGCAGCCGTTCGCCGGGACGACGATCACCGTCGGCACGCTGCACAACGCGCCCTCCAACAACATGCTGCCCTTTCTCGAGCAGTTCGAGGCGGAAACCGGCATCACGGTCGTGGTCGAGCAGCTCGCCGCCGGCGACCTCCTGACCAAGGCGACGATCGAATCGGTCGGCGAGACCGGCTATTTCGACGTCGTCCGCATTTCGCCCAACTGGATCGCCACCTTCGCCGAGCCGGGCTGGATCGTTCCGCTCGACGACCGGCTCGCCGGCAGTGCCGTGGATGTCGACGACATCATCCCGTCGGCCTTCGCGGCGCTGGCCAAGCTGCCCGGCGACGACCGCATCTGGGCATTGCCGCAGGACGCCAACGTGGCGCTCTTCGCCTATCGCACCGATCTCTTCGCCGACCCGGCGGAGCAGGCGGCTTTCAGGGAGCGCTACGGCTACGACCTGATCCCGCCCGAGACCACCGACCAGTGGCGCGACGTGGCCGAGTTCTTCACCCGCGACACCGACGGCGACGGCGAGCCCGACCTGCACGGCTTCGGTTTCGCCCAGAAGGCGCCGGGGCCGGCCTCGATCTGGGCCGTGATCCCGCTCTGGACCTTCGGCGCCGAGTTGCTCGACGAGACCACCTACACCGTCCAGCTCGATTCGCCGGAAGCGCTCGCCGCCTTCGAATGGGCGCTGGCGCTCCAGCCGTTCCAGCCGAAAGGTGTTCTCGCCTGGGAGCAGTACGACCAGTTCACGCCCATGGCCGAGGGGCGGCTCGCGACCTCGCTGCAGTTCTTCGCGGTCGCCCCCGACCTCTTGAACCCCGAGAAGTCGGCCTTCCACGACAAGATCGCCTTCAAGACCGTGCCGATGGCGCCGGGCAACCCCAGGGGCTACACCACCGGCAAGGCGCACTATTCGGGCGGCGCCATGGCCCTCCACGCGCACAGCCGCAATCCCGATGCCGCCTGGGCCTTCATGGAGTGGATGCTGGGGCGCGAGATGGCCGCCGACTATGCGCTGGCCGGCACGCTCACGCCGCGGGTCTCGGTCCTCGAGAACGACGCCGTGCTCGATGCCGACCCGTCCTTCCGTCAGATCCTCCCGGCCTTCCTCGAGAGCCTCGAGCACGTCGCCAAGGGCCGGCCGATGCTGCCGGAATCGAGCGCGCTCATGAACCCGGTGGGGAATGCCTGGCAGGAGGCCGCCACCGGCACCAAGACGCCGGCCCAGGCCCTGGCCGACGCCCGGGCCGAGATGGAGCGGATCCTGAAGGACGCGGGC
>CAYWSB010000129.1:0-14843 GCA_964460465.1 uncultured Geminicoccaceae bacterium
AACTCCCCGGGCACGATGAACCAGCGCAGCCGGGCGCGCCCCGGGCCCGAGCGGCACCCCCTCCGGTGGCGCACCTGCTGCCGGGTCGAGCGGCGCACGCCCTGGTGCAACCGGCGGTCCGTCGAGCGGTCCACGTCCCGGCGGGCCGTCCAGCGGCGCCCCGCCTGCCGCTGGCAAGGGCACGGGCTCCGGCAACGCCGGTGGCGGCCGCCCACCCTCGCCGCCGCCACCGCCGCCGGCCGCGCCGAGCCGCGCCGGCGGCTTCGTGCCCGGCATCGTCGGCGGCGTGATCGGTGCCGTGCTCGCCGTGTTCGGTGCGCCTCTGGTCCAGGGTCCGCCGCCGCTGGCGCCGGAAGCGGCATCGAGGCTGGCCTCGGTCGAGAGCAGCACGGCCGCGCTGGGCGAGCAGGTTGGCGGCCTGCAGCAGTTCGCGGACGACCTCGAGCCGACCGTGCGCGCCGCCGTCGAGGCGGCGGTCGCCGAGGTGCCCTCCCAGGACGCGGCCGCGATGGCAGCCCTCGACGAGCGGCTCGCGACCCTGGCCGGCGAGGTCTCGGCCATGGCCGATGCGGCGGCCGCGGCCGTCGACCCGGTGCCGCTGCTCAACGAGCAAAGCGAGCGCCTGACCGCCCTGCGAACGACCCTGGCGGCCCTCGAAGGCCGGCTGACCGCCGAGAGCGAGCGGCTCGACGCGGCGCGCGGCGAGGCCGTGGCCGCCCTCGAGGCGAGCATCGCGGCCGAAGCCCAGAGGGTCGCGGCGGTCGGCGAGACGGCCGCGGCCGAGCTCGGAAGTGCCAGGGACGCGCTCGGCGACGAGATCGCCGAGCTGCGCGGCATCCTGCAGACGAGCCTCGAGGAGATCACCGTCATCAAGGGGGCGATCGACGGCCTGCAGCAGGTGCGCAGCCGGGCTGCGGCGGCCGCCCTGCTCGCCCGCGAGATCGACCGGACCATCGATGCCGGCGAAGGCTTCGAGCAGCCGCTCGACCGGCTGCTCGCGATGGCCGGCGAGGATCCCGAGCTCGAGTCCGCGCTGACCACGCTCCGACCCTACGCCGGCAGTGGCGTGCCGACGATCGAGCGGCTGCGGGCGGACCTCGCCGCCCTGGCCGACACGGCGCCGACCCCCGCGGTAGCCGGCTACGAGTGGCTCGGCCAGACGGTCGAGAACATCCGCGGCCTCGTCACCGTGCGCGACCACGACAACGCCACCGACGTCGCCACCGGCCGGCTCGGCGAGGCCGACGCGGCGCTGCGCGACGGCGACGTCGCGACGGCGATCGCCATAGTCGGGGAGGTCGCGGCGACGCCCGATGCCGTCGATGCGGCGACGGCGGAGCGCTGGCTCGCCGATGCCCGTGCCCGGCTGACCGCGATGGCAGCGCAGGAGCAGCTCGACACGCATATTCGTGAACTCCTCACCGCGACGGTCAACTGACGGCGACGCGGCGCCGAGGTCCAGGACACATGCTTAGACTCATCATTTTCCTGATCGTCGCGGCCGCCCTCGCCTGGGCCGCTGTCTGGCTCGCGAGCAACCCGGGCGAGGTGGTCGTCAGCCTCGAGCAGCGCACGATGGTCTTCCCGATCGGCATCGCGGTCGCCATCATGGCCGCCATCACCGCCGCCGGCGTCGTCGTCTACGAGGTCTGGCGCTGGCTGGTCGGGCTGCCCCGCCACATTCGCCAGAATCGGGCGCAGAACCGCCGGTTGCGCGGCTACCAGGAGCTGACGCACGGCCTGATCGCCGCCGCCGCGGGTGACGTGACCGGTGCGCGGGTGCACTCCAAGCAGGCCGAGAAGCTGCTCGAGGCCAACGCCGCCACGCTGCTGCTCTCGGCGCAGACTGCCCAGCTCGAGGGCAAGGAGGACGTGGCCCAGCTCAAGTTCCAGCAGATGCTGAAGAAGCCGCAGACCGAGTTCCTCGGCGTGCGCGGCCTCTTGGCTGACGCGGTCAAGCGGGGCGACCAGGACGAGGCGCTCCGCCTCGCCCAGCGCGCCTACGAGCAGAGCCCGAGCACCTCCTGGGTGCTGACCACCTATTTCGACCTGCTGACCCGCAACGGCAAATGGGCGAAGGCGCTCGACGTCATCGGCGACATGGCCCGGGAAAAGCTGCTCTCCGGCCCCGAGGCCACGCGCCGGCGGGCGCTGATGAAGCACATGATCGCAACCGATGCGCTCGAGGCCGAGAAGAATCGGGAAGCCCTCGACATGGGGCGCACGGCGAGCGGCCTCGCCCCCACCTTCGCGCCGGCCGCCGTCACCGCGGCGGAGGCTGCCCGCCGGCTCGGCAAGCTGCGGCTGGCCAAGCGGCTGATCGAGGACTGCTGGGAGCTGGAGCCGCAGCCGGAGCTGGCGCGCGCCTACGCCGATCTCGTCCCCGACGAGACCGCGGTCGAACGGTTGCAGCGCTGCGGTCGGCTGGCGAAGCTGCGCGCCGGCCATCTCGTCACCGAGATGGTCATGGCCGAGCTCGCCATGAATGCCCGCCACTGGGACACTGCCAAGGAGCATCTGGAGCGGGCGCTCAAGGCCGGCCCGACCGCCGGGACCTACCGGCTCTATGCGGAGTACGAGCGCACCTCGGGCGGCGGCGAGACCAAGGCGCGCGACTGGCTCGCCAAGGCTGCGGACGCGCCGCCGGACAAGTGCTGGGTGTGCGACGACACCGGCGAGATCCTGCCCGAGTGGCAGCTCTTCGGACCCTCTGGCAGGTTCGATTCGGTGCAGTGGGAAAGCCCGCCGACCGTGGCCACCCTGCTGCGCGAGCAGCGGCCGCCGGCGATGCTGGTCCACGACGGCCCGGCGTCGGCAGCGGGGAAGGGCGGCAACGGTGCGGCCAAGCCGGAGGGCGCCGGCAAGGTGGTCGAAGGCAAGGTCGAGTCGACCAGCACCGACACCGCCAGACCAGCGGGCGAGAAGACGAACGGCGATGCTGGCAAGGGCTCCCGCTCGCGCGCCGGCAGCACCGACCAGGGTCTCAAGGCGCCGGCACCGATCGAGGCGACGGTGAAGGCGGCCGGTGGGGTGAGCTGAGGCGTCCCCTGAGCTTTTCCCCTTGCCCTGACCATCCGCCACGGGCTATCTGCCCCGCGGCTGCCGCAATAGCTCAGCTGGTAGAGCACATCATTCGTAATGATGGGGTCGGGGGTTCGAATCCCTCTTGCGGCACCAGCCCCTCCCCAGGCACCGCCGACCCGCACGATCCCGAATCAGCTCGTCCGTGAGTGCCCCCGGCGATACCCGCACACCTGTCCAACCGGCTTTTGCGTTCTATGGTCAGCGACACGGAGCCGGCCGCGACGCGGCCGGTGCGCAGCTCTCGGAGGAAACGATGCGCCTGGCAGCGGTGTGCCTCTCGCCCCTGGCCTCCCTCGCCTTGCTCGCCGCCTGCGCCGGCACCCCGCCACCGCCGACCGGGGCGACCACTGCCCTGGCCCCGCCGGCGGCGGCCGACCGACTGGTCCAGGCCCTGGCCGCGGAGGCCGTCGACGTCGAGCGGCGCGACGACGGGCTGCGGCTGACCACGAGCAGCGAGCGCTTCGTCCGCTGCCTGCCGGTGACCGTCGGCGGCGGCGACAGCCGGCGCGTCTTCGTTCAGGTGCGCGAGCGCCGCGGCAGCCTCGACATACGCCTCGCCGGTGGCGAAGGCGGGACCACGGCGACCTGGCAGGGGCAATGGCGCGGCCGCTACGACAACCCGGTCAACAACACCAGCTTCGAGCAGGCCTGCGAGAGCACCGGGGCACTCGAGACGTTGCTGCTGCGTGCCCTTGCAGCGTAGCCGGCCCGTGACCGCCGCCACCGGGCCCATTCGGCGGACGGCGTGGCTGCTGGCCCTCGGCGCCCTGCTCGGCGCCTGCCAGCCGCCGCCATCACCGCCGGGACCGGCGCCGCCGCTGCGGACCACGACGAGCCTCGACCTACCGGCGACCCATGCGGCGCTGGCCGAGCGGCTCGCCGCAGAGGGCTTCACGGTCGAGCGCAGCGTCGGCGGCGTCACCGTCAGCAGTACCGATCCGCGCTTCACCGCCTGCGACCGGCTCCAGCTGCGCGAACGGGGCAGCGACGACACCCGCAGCGAGCTGGTGCGGCCCGACCGCACCACGGCCACGGCGGTCATCCGGATCGAGGAGGCGGGCGCGCGCACGCGGCTCAGCTGGCAGACGCGGTTCACCGGCAGCTACCTCAACCGCTTCGACAACCTGCGGGTCGAGGCGCCCTGCCGCGGCACCGGCGAGCTGGAGCGGCTGCTCGAAACGCTTCTGCCGACTTGAGCCCGGTTTGGCATGGGCGTCACCCGTGCTAGAAACCGGGGCGACAGAGAGCGGCCCTTGGCCGTCCACCGATCACGAGGCAAGGGGGAAGCAGCGGTGACCTTCAAGACGCTCGACGCGCTGGATGCCAGCAACAAGCGCGTCCTCGTGCGAGTCGACTTCAACGTGCCGATGCAGGACGGCGAGGTGACCGACGCCACCCGCATCGAACGAGCAGCGCGCACCCTGACCGAGCTCGCCGCCGCCGGGGCCAAGGTGGTGGCGCTGTCGCATTTCGGCCGCCCCAAGGGCCGGGTCGAGACCTCGATGTCGCTGGAGCCGATCGCCCGGGCGCTCGGCCGCACGCTCGGCTGTGACATCGCCTTCGCCACGGATTGCGTCGGGCCGAAGGCGGCGGCCGTGGTCGACACCCTGCCGGCCGGCGGCATCGCGCTCCTCGAGAACCTCCGCTTCCACTCGGGCGAGGAGAAGAACGACCCGGCCTTCGCCAAGGCCCTGGCGGATCTCGGCGACGCCTACGTCAACGACGCCTTCTCCTGCTCGCACCGGGCGCATGCCAGCGTCACCGGCATCCCGGAGCATCTGCCGGCCTATGCCGGAAGGCTGATGCAGGCCGAGCTCGAGGCGCTCGAGGCGGCGCTCGGCGGCGGCCAGCGCCCGGCCGCGGCGCTGGTCGGCGGGGCCAAGATCTCCTCCAAGCTGCAGGTCCTGGGCCAGCTCCTCGGCAAGGTCGACAAGCTGATCATCGGCGGGGCCATGGCCAACACCTTCCTCGCCGCCAAGGGGGTCGGCATCGGCAAGTCGCTCTCCGAGCCCGACCTCCTCGACGCGGCCCGCGCGATCCTGGCGAAGGCGCAGGAGGCCGGGGTCGAGCTGGTGCTCCCGGTCGACGGGGTGGTCGCCGAGGAATTCGCCCCGGGCGCCGCCTGCCGGACCACCCGGATCGCCGAGGTGGGCGACGCCGAGATGATCCTCGACGTCGGCCCGGCCTCGGTCATCAACATCAAGGACAAGCTTGAGCAGGTGAAGGTGCTGCTCTGGAACGGGCCCATAGGCGCCTTCGAGGTGCCGCCCTTCGACGCCGGCACCACCGACGTCGCCAAGGCCGCGGCGATCCTCACCCAGCAGGGCAAGCTCAAGACCGTGGCCGGCGGCGGCGACACGGTGGCCGCCCTCGCCCATGCGGGCGTGCTGGAGAAGTTCTCCTACGTCTCGACCGCGGGCGGCGCCTTCCTCGAATGGCTCGAGGGCAAGACGCTGCCGGGCGTCGCCGCCCTGGAGGCGCACTGACCCGGCGGCCGCTTCTGGTCCTCGTCCACGACCGCCGGTCGGCCGAGGCGGCGCTTCGGCTCGCCGCCGAGCAGGGCGTGGCGGTCGAGCTGGTGATCGAGGCGGGGATCGGCGGGCCCGCCTTCGTCGCCGCGCTCGAGGAGCTCCTGGGCCAGCGGCTCATCGTGCTCTGCGACGGCAGCGCCGGCCTGGCGCTGGAGAGCCTGCGCACCGGCCTGCGCCGCCTCGTCTTCGCCGGCGACCCGGCGCAGGCGCGCCGTCTCGCCGACATCGCGGACCAGCTCGGCGGCGAGGTCTTGACCGCGCTGCCCGGGTCACTCCACGGCCGCTCAAGCGACGGCCGCCGGTTCGTGCCGCTGCGCCCGTCCGTAGACCTTGGTGGCGATGCGCCGCTTGTGCCATAACCCGCGGCAGTCGAGGGCCCACAGCCGCAAGGGACAAGGATGATGAGCGACCGCGTGAAGAAGATCCTCTCCTGGTACGAGGGCGAGAACCCGGGCACCAAGGGCAATCTCTACCGCCTCTTGATGCAGGGCCGGCTCGCCGGCACGGGCAAGCTCGTGATCCTGCCGGTCGACCAGGGCTACGAGCACGGACCCGCGCGCAGCTTCGCCAAGAACCCTGCCGCCTACGACCCGCATTACCTCTACCAGCTCGCCATCGACGCCGGGCTCTCGGGCTATGCCGCGCCGCTCGGCCCGCTCGAGCAGGGTGCGGACACCTTCGCCGGGCAGATCCCGACCATCCTCAAGCTCAATTCCGCCAACGGCCTGCACGCCGGCATCGGCGACCAGGCGATCCACGGCTCGGTCAAGGACGCGCTGCGCATGGGCTGCGTCGGCATCGGCTTCACCATCTATCCCGGCTCCGAGGCCAATTACGGGATGATGGAGGAGTTCCGCGAGCTCTCGGCCGAGGCCAAGGCCAACGGCCTCGTCTCCGTCCTCTGGGCCTACCCGCGCGGCGGCAACGTCACCAAGGAGGGCGAGACGGCGCTCGACATCGTCGCCTACGCGGCGCACATGGCGGCCCTGCTCGGCGCCACGATCATAAAGGTCAAGCCGCCCAAGGCCGGGGTCGATCTCAAGGCCGCCCAGGGCGCCTACGAGGGCGTGCCGATGGAGACGATGAAGGACCGCATCGCCCACGTCATGCAGTGCTGCTTCAACGGCAAGCGGCTCGTGGTCTTCTCGGGCGGCGAGGCCAAGAGCACCGAGGGCCTGCTCGAGGAGATCAAGCAGATCCACCAGGGCGGCGGCTCCGGCTCGATCGTCGGCCGCAACAGCTTCCAGCGGCCTAAGGCGGAAGCGCTGGCGCTGCTCGACCAGATCATCAAGATCTACAAGAACGAGGCGTGAGCGACGACCTGTTCGCCGACGGCCGCTGGATCGATCCCGCCGAGGCCGGCTGCCGGCTGCTGGTCCGGCCGGCGGCGACGGACGACCCGGCCGCGCTGCTCGCCGTCGACGCCGTGGCCGGGCTGCTGCTCGATGCCGGCGACGCGGCCGCGGTGCGGCGGCAGGTCGCGACCGCGCACGCGGCCGGGCGCGCCGCCTTCGTGGTCGACCGGCCGGACCTCGTCCGGTCACTCGGGGCCGACGGCGTGCACCTCAATCGGCCGGCGGAGGTGGCGGCGGCCCGCGCGCTGCTCGATCGGGGCGAGCTGATCGGGGCCGCGTGCGGCACGACGCGGCACGACGCCATGGTTGCAGGCGAGGACGGCGCCGACTATGTGCTGTTCGGCGTGCCCGAGCTGGCACCGGGGCCAGGCCTCGCGGCCCTCGAGGAGCTGGTGGCGTGGTGGGCCGAGGTGGCGGTGCTGCCCTGCGTCGCGGCGGGCCGGCTTACCGCGGCCGAGGCTGCCCGGCTGGCGCGGGCGGGCGCGGATTTCATCCTGCCGGCGACCGACGGCGATCTCGGGCTCTTGCGCGAGATCGCGACCGTGCTCGCGGCGACACAGAGGTAGACCATGAAGATCAGCGTGAACGACGTCCGGCCGGGCTTCGTGCTCGAGCACCAGGACCGGCTCTGGCGGGTGGTCAAGACCGAGCACGTCAAGCCCGGCAAGGGACCGGCCTACCTCCAGGTCGAGCTGAAGGGCGTCGACCACCCGACCAAGCTCAACGAGCGGCTGCGCACCGCCGACACCATCGAGCGGGTGCGGCTCGACGAGAACGAGTACCAGTTCCTCTACGACGACGGCGACCAGCTCAACTTCATGGACCAGGAGAGCTTCGAGCAGGTCGCCCTGCCCAAGGAGCTCGTCGGCGACGCGGTGGTGTTCCTCAAGGAGGGCATGAACGTCACCGTGCAGAGCTACGAGGGTCGCCCCCTCTCGGTGAGCATCCCCGAGACCGTGGTCTGCGAGGTCGTCCAGGCCGACCCGGTGGTCAAGGGCCAGACTGCGGCCGCCTCCTACAAGCCGGCGATCCTCGACAACGGCGTGCGCATCATGGTCCCGCCACACATCGAGATGGGCACCCGCGTCGTCGTCAACACGACCGACGGCACCTATGTCGAGCGGGCCAGGGACTGACGGCGGGTGGCCAGACGCTCCGCCAATGTCGAGATGATGATCCGCGCGGTGATGAAGGCCGCGCGCGGCCTGGCGCGCGATTTCGGCGAGGTCGAGCAGCTCCAGGTCAGCCGCAAGGGGCCCGGTGACTTCGTCTCCAGCGCCGACCGGCGGGCCGAGCAGGTCCTCAAGGACGAGCTCAAGCGCGCCCGGCCCGAGTTCGGCTTCCTGATGGAGGAGTCCGGCGAGGAGGTGGGCTCGCAGCCGCAGAACCGCTGGCTCGTCGACCCGCTGGACGGCACCACCAACTTCCTCCACGGCCTGCCGCACTGGGCGATCTCGGTGGCCCTCGAGCAGTATGGCGAGCTCACCGCCGCCGTCATCTTCGACCCGATCCGCAACGAGCTCTTCTGGGCCGACAAGGGCAGCGGCGCCTATCTCAACGACCGCCGCCTGCGCGTCTCCGCCCGGACAGCGCTCGACCAGGCGCTGATCGGCTGCGGCCTGCCGGTGCAGGACTGGAAGGGCCGCACGAAGGGCTTCACGGCGCAAATGAACGCCGTGGCCGACCAGGTGGCCGGGCTGCGCCGGCTGGGCACGGCCTCGCTCGATCTCGCCTGGGTCGCCGCCGGCCGGCAGGACGGGTTCTGGGAATACGGCCTCAAGCCCTGGGACATCGCCGCCGGCATCCTCATCGTCCGCGAGGCCGGCGGCCGCGTCGGCAAGCTCGAGGGCGACGAGGACCTCCTGGCCGAGGGCACCGTCGTCGCCGCCAGCGGCAACCTCTATCCAAGGCTGATCGAGGTGCTTCAGGCCGCGGGCTCGGCCTGAGCCGGCCGGCGCAGCGCCGGGATGAACAGCATCCCCGCCAGGGCCGCGTAGACCGCCGAGGCCAGGGCCAGCGCCTCGACGCCGGCGCCCATGTCGAGCACCGCGCCGAAGATGATCGGCGACACCGCCGAGCCGAACACCATGAACGCCATGGCGAGCGAGCGGATGGCGCCGAGATGGGCGGTGCCGTAAAGCTCCGCCCAGAGCGCGTTGACGGTGGTCGACTGCCCGCCGCCGACCACGCCGAACAGCACCATCATCCCGACGCCGGCGACGAAGCTGTCGCTCGCCGCCAGCATCAGGCAGCCCCAGGCCAGGACCAGCGGGAAGAAGACCAGCGGCCGCCGGGCCCCGAGCTTGTCCACCAGCCAGCCGCTGGTGAGCGAGCTGACCACCGAGCCCACGGCATAGATCGTGAACGTCGCGGCGAACAGGCCCAGCGACCAGCCCTTGGCGGCCACGATGTGGACGTGGTGGAAGAAGATGCCGGTGGTGATGATCGACGAGGCCAGCAGGCCCGGCAGCAGGAGCCAGAAGCGCCAGTCGCGCAAGACCTCGCCCTGCCGGCGGCTCGCCACCTGCGGCGGCACGTGGCCGATCGCCGGCTCGTCGGTGACCGGCCGGCGATCGGCCTGGGCCAGGAGCCTGAGGAGCGCCGGCAGGACGAGCAGGAGCAGCGCCAGGGCGATGCCGCGCCAGCCCCAGCGCCAGCCGAGCTCGACCATCACCACGGCCAAGGGCGGCATGACCACCTCGCTGAGCGCGATGCCCATGGTGGCGATGCTGATCGCCCGGCCGCGCGCCGCCGAGAAGCGCTTGGCCAGGACCGAGATCGCGATGTGCGTCGACATCCCTTGCCCGAGGAGCCGCAAGAGGTAGAAGGTCAATGCCAGGGTGACGATCCCGGTGGTCAGGCTCATCGCCAGGGCCGCCACGGCGAGCCCGGCCACGGTCAGGACCACCAGCCGCGCCGCGGCCAGCCGGTCGACCAGCTTGCCGAGCCAGATCAGCGTGATGGCGCTCGCCAGCGTCGCCGCCGAGTAGGCCGCCCCGAAGCTTCCGTGCCCCAGCGCGAAGGCCTCGCGCAGCACCCCGCCGAAGACCGCGATGAAGAAGGTCTGGCCGACGCTCGAGGTGAAGCAGAGCAGCGCGCCGAAGCCGAGCAGCGGCGCCTGCTGCCGCAGGAGCTGGATGAAGCCTTGCATGATGTTCCCAGGGGAGGATGCGCTGCAGCATAGGACATGCCTCTCATGGGTCAATCGGCGGGAACGCTCGCGGCCGGCCTCTCGTCGGCCTTTTGCGCCGGCCGCGCGGCGCGTAGAACGGCCGGGCCACAAGGGAGATGTCGATGACACCGGCAGTCGCGGCCCTGCTCGAAGACCTGGGCCCCGAGATCGTCAGCACCGACCCGGCCATGCTGGAGCGCCACGCCCGCGACTGGAGCGTCGTCCCGGGGCGGCCGCCGCTCGCCGTCATCCGCCCGCGCACGACGGCCGAGGTGGCCGTGGCCTTGCGGCTTTGCAACGCCCACGGCCAGCCCGTGGTGCTGCAGGGCGGACGCACCGGCGTGTCGGGCGGTGCCGTGCCGGGTGCGGGGCAGGTGGCGCTGTCCGTCGAGCGCCTCACCGGCATCGAGGCGATCGACCCGGCGGCGGCCACCATGACCGTCAAGGCCGGCACGCCGCTCGAGCTCGTCCAGAATGCCGCCCGCGACGCCGGCTTCCTCTGCCCGCTCGACCTCGGCGCCCGCGGCTCCTGTGCGATCGGCGGCAACATCGCCACCAATGCCGGCGGCAATCGCGTCGTCCGCTACGGCATGACGAGGGCGATGGTCCTCGGCCTCGAGGTGGTGACGGCCGACGGCACCGTGCTCGACATGCTCAACACCATGATCAAGAACAATGCCGGGTTCGACCTGAAGCAGCTGTTCATCGGCAGCGAGGGGCAGCTCGGCGTCATCACCCGGGCGGTGCTCAAGCTCGAGCCCTTGCCCGTCTCCTCGGCCACCGCCTATTGCGGCCTCGCCGGCTTCGATGCGGCCCTCGCCTTCCTCGGCCGTGCCCGCCGCGAGCTTGCCGGCCTGCTCTCCAGCTTCGAGATCATGTGGCCCGGCTACTACGACCTCATCGTCGGCACCCCCGGCCGGGCGGGTGCCACGGGCGTGCGCGCCCCGCTCTCAGGGCGGCACGGCATGTACGTGCTGCTCGAGACCCAGGGCGCCGACCCCGCCACCGACCAGGACCGCTTCGAGCGCTTCATGGAAGGGTCACTCGAGGCCGGGATCATCGCCGACGCGGCGATCGCCCAGAGCCACGAGGACGCCCGAGCGTTCTGGGCGGTGCGCGACGCCGTGGCGGAGTTCACGGCACTCATGGGCGAACGCACCGAGTTCGACCTCGGCCTGCCCATCGCCCGGATCGGCGCCTGCACCGAGGCCCTGGAAAGCGGGCTCAAGGCCGCCTGGCCGAAGGCCATGATCGTCTTCTACGGCCATCTCGGCGACGGCAACATCCACCTCCAGGTCGCCACCCCCGGCACCACGCCGCACCCCGGCCACGCCATCGAGGACCTCGTCTACGAGATCATGCGCCGGTTCGGCGGCACGGTGACCGCCGAGCACGGGCTGGGCTCGCTCAAGGCTCCCTATCTCGGCCACTGCCGGACCCCGGCCGAGATCGCACTGATGCGCCAGCTCAAAACGACGCTCGATCCGCGCGGCATCCTCAACCCGGGCAAGGTGCTCGGCAACGTCGCGCATTGATCCACGGCAATACTGGACACGTTACAGTAGAGCTGCGGTACTCGAAGAAGCCTGCAAGATGAACCAGAGACGCAGGCGGTCGACCGGCCTTGCTGGCCCGCATCCCGTCCCGCATCATCGCCGCGCGCGAGCACCGCGCGGGAGGGGATCGTGGACGCCGTCAGGTTCCATGCGCGGGTGTCGCTGATCCGGCTGCTGCGCTGGCTGGCCTGCCGCTTGCCCCTGCCCGAGCCGGCGCTGCCGGCGGCACTCGAGCCGCGCGGCCTGCCGGGCCGGCCCGATCTCGTCGTCGCCCCGTCGCTGATCCCGGGCGCCGGGCTCGGCGTCTTCGCCGGCCGCGCCTTCGCCGCGGGCGAGCACACCTGCTCCTACACCGGCATCCGGCTGACGACGCTCCAGGCGCTGCGGACGCCCGACTGGCGCTACATGCTGACGCTCGGCAAGGACCGGCACGGCAGGCGCGTCTGGATCGACGCCCGTCCGACGCTCGACGTCGTCGCCCGCTACATCAATCATCACTTCGACCCCGCCCGACGCAACATCGCGACGATGGCGGTCCCGGACGAGGCGCGGTGGCTGATGATCGCGAGCCGCCCCATCGCCCCCGGCGAGGAGCTCTACTACGACTACGGCGCCATCCACTGGCACTGCTTCGACCGCAGCCTCGGCCCGAAATCGCGCCGGCGCCGGCCGCCCCCGGCTGCCGTCGCCTGAGGCCGCGAGGCGGCAGCCCGGCTCAGGCGGCCCTTCGCTCCTCGACCGGCTCGTCCTGGTTGGCGACGGCCGGCACCGGCTCGGCCGCGGGCAGTGGCTGCGGCTCGCCGGACGGCCCGGGCTTGCCCTTTGCCTTGTCCTTCTTCAGGAGGTGGAGCTGATGCAGGCCGAACGCGATCGGCAGGCCGAAGCCGATGATCGCCTTGAAGAGCACGAACGCGGCACCACTCGAGAACATGACGGAACTCCCTTGCCTGACCAGGACGATACGCTGACCGTGCCCCGGTCGATCACCCGCCGCGGCCACCAGCCGTGAGCCCGTCCTTCGAGCTCATCGGCCGCGACGGCGCCGCCCGGCGTGGCCGGCTGGCCACGGCGCACGGCAACGTCGAGACCCCGGCCTTCATGCCGGTCGGCACCGCCGCCACGGTCAAGGCGATGACCGTCGAGATGGTCCAGGCAACCGGTGCCCAGATCATCCTCGGCAACACCTACCACCTGATGCTGCGTCCCGGTGCCGAGCGTGTCGCCCGGCTTGGCGGGCTGCATGGCTTCATGCGCTGGCCGGGGCCGATCCTCACCGACAGCGGCGGCTTCCAGGTCATGTCATTGGCCAAGATCCGCAAGCTCGACGAGGCGGGCGTGACCTTCGCCTCGCACATCGACGGCAGCCGGCACACCCTCACGCCCGAGCGCAGCATCGAGATCCAGCACCTGCTGGGTGCCGACATCACCATGCAGCTCGACGAGTGCCTGAGGCTGCCGGCCGAGCCGGCCGAGGTGGAGCGGGCGATGCGGCTCAGCCTGCGCTGGGCCGAGCGCTCGAAGGCGGCCTTCACCCCGCGCCCGGGCCGCGGCCTGTTCGGCATCGTCCAGGGCGGCACCGACGCGGCGCTCCGCCAGGAGTCGGCCGAGGGCCTCAGGGCCATCGGCTTCGACGGCTACGCCGTGGGCGGCCTCGCCGTGGGCGAGCCGCAGGCGGTGATGCTCGCGACCATCGCCGCCACCACCCCGCATCTGCCCGAGGACCGGCCGCGCTACCTCATGGGGGTGGGCAAGCCGCTCGACATCGTGGGCGCCGTCGCCCGCGGCATCGACATGTTCGACTGCGTCCTGCCGACCCGCTCCGGCCGCACCGGCCAGGCCTTCACGCGCTTCGGCCCGGTCAACCTCAGGAACGCCCGCCACGCCGACGACCCGCGGCCGCTGGACGAGACCAGCGACTGCCCGGCCACGAGCGACTACGCCCGCGCCTATCTCCACCACCTGGTCAAGTCGGACGAGATCCTGGCCGCCATCCTTTTGACCTGGAGCAACCTGCATTTCTACCAGACGATGATGCGGGACATCCGGGCGGCGATCGAGGCCGGCCGCCTCGCCGACTTCGCCGAGCGCTTCGCGGCCGAGCAGGCACGAGGCGACATCCCGCCCTGGCAGGGCTGACCATCCACCCCCATCTTGACGACCGTCCATCGATCGCCGATAGCCACCGACGACCGGGCGCCTCTAGCTCAATTGGCAGAGCAGCGGACTTTTAATCCGCGGGTTCTGGGTTCGAGTCCCAGGGGGCGCACCATTGATTTCAATCGCTTTCCAGACAGGCAGCAACGCTCGATCGGCGGCTGGCTATCATGCCGGCTACCATCGTTGCTCGCTCAGGGCTGCTCGCGCATGCGCCATCTCTGTCCGAATCGACTCGACAGTCTCGCGGCGCGATGAACGTTGGCGCCGGAGGTGGACGATCAGGCTCCCTTTGAGCCTGCCTCAGAGTGCTCGACAGCACCGTCATTGGGCAGAACCAGCATCGCCACCAGGAATTCATTCAGCTCCGAAATGCCATCGAACGGCAGGTGCCGGCCGACAACGCGATCCACGTCGTGCTCGACACTCTGATGTTGCGGCGACCATCGATTCTGCTCTTCGAAACGGGCGTCGGCAGGAAGCCGGCGACAGGAGCCGCCCATAAACACGCCAAGGTCGAGGCCTGACTGGCCCGCCTGCGCGCTGGGCCTTCCAGTTCACGCCCAAGCCTGTTCCCTCCAGGGCCTGCTGGCCCTGTCTCTTTCAGAGAGCGGATCAAAGGCCTCCTGGCCGTTGATGGCCGAACGCCGTCGAAGACTTCTTCGCCAAACTCACTCGCGGCCGCCGCAAAAATGGAATCTTACACTCCCTGGTAGATCTTCAGCAGGCGATCAGTATCCTTATCCCGACGCGCGACCAGACACCCAAGCCCTTCCAAGCCCTTCGTCTGGGAGGCCGTCGCCAAGACGGGCATCGCCGTCACCTTCCCCCTTCGTCACTGACCTTGCCGCCTGGAGTGCCGGCGTTTGGTGGTTGGGGTCCGTCGCTGCAGGAGACGGACGATGCGAAAGAGCAGGTTCGGCGCGGCGCAGATCATGATCATGTCCCGGGACGTGGTGTAGCTGACGGTGGCCATCGGCGGCTCTCCGGT
>CAYWSB010000130.1:0-14757 GCA_964460465.1 uncultured Geminicoccaceae bacterium
CGCCGCCCGGCGGGTGGCGTCGCGCACCCGGATCGCCGCCGCTGTCAGCCTGGTCCTGGCGCTGGCCGCGGCCGGGGCCGGCGGCGTCGCCTGGCAGGCGGCAGTCGAGGCGGCGCGCCAGCGCGATGCGGCGGAGACGGCGCTCGCTGCCCGCGACCTCGCCGATTCCCGCCGCCTGGCGCTGCGCTCGAGCCAAGTGCTCGCGGCCGGCGACGCCGATCTCGCGGTCCGGTTGGCGCTGGCGGCGCTGCCGCGGGCGGTGGCCACGGGGATGGGCCCGCCCGATACCGATGAGGCCGGCGAGGCGCTGGCCCGGGCGGTGCTCGGAAGGCACGAGACGCTTGAACTCGGGGGCCATCGAGGGCCGATCCGCACCGCCGTCTTCGCCCCCGACGGGGATGCGGTGCTCACCGCGTCTCGGGACGGGACGGCTCGGCTCTGGCGGCTCGATGCGGCCCAGGACGGCAGCGTGCCGGCGGTGGTGCTGGACGGCCTCGGCGCGGGGCTCTGGGCCGCCGCCTTCGGCCCTGACGGCCTTGTCGCCGCCGCCGCGGACGACGCCACCATCCGGCTCTGGGACCAGGGCGGTGCGGAGCGGCAGGTGCTGCGCGGCCATGCCGGAGCGGTGCTCGCCCTGGCGGTCGGGGCGGACGGCCGCAGCCTGCTCTCGACCGCGGCCGACGGCACTGCGCGCCTCTGGCGGCTGCCGGGCGGCGAGTCGCAGCTCCTCGGCCACGACGCGATGGTCTGGTGGGCGGGCCTCGACCCGGATGGCCGGCGGGCGCTGACGACGACCGAGAAGGGCGGGGCGGTGCTCTGGGATACCGGCACGGGCGAGGCGCTGGCCCGGCTCGACGGCGAGCCGGGAGGCGGTGGCGCGCCGCTCGGCGGTTTCGCCCCGGACGGTGGGCGGCTGCTCACCGTCATGGAGGGCGACGTGGCCCGGCTCTGGGACCGGGATGGCCGGCTGGTGGCCCGGCTCGGCGGGCTCGGCGACTGGCTCACCGCCGCCACCTTCAGCCCGGACGGCGGCCGCGTCGCCATCGCCGGGCAGGACGGCGTCCACCTGTTCGAGACCGCCGCGGGCCGGCCGGTCGCCACCATCCGCACCGGCCATGACCTCGTCTGGGCCCTGGCCTTCAGCCCGGACGGTGCCTGGCTGGCCACGGCCGGCAACGACGGCACCGTGCATGTCTTCGATGTGCCTGGCGGCGCGCCGGTCGTCACTCTCGACGAGGCGGCAGGCACGCCGCTGCGCGCCGTCGCCTTCGCGCCCGACGGTGCCCGTCTGCTAGCCGCCGGCGACGACGGCGTGGCCCGGCTCTACCGGGTCAGGCGCTTTGCCGGCTTCGAGCCGCTGCTCGCCTTCGCCACCGGCCTCGGCCTCGCGCCGCTCGACCCCGAGCAAGCGGAGCTGGCGGCAGCGGCCGGGCGCTGGCCGCCGCTCAGGGCGAGACCAAGGTGATGGTGAGCCGGTAGCTCCGGCTGCAGCCGGGCTCGAGCGTGACGTCCTGGGTGACGATGCCGACGCCGCCCGGCCCGCGGTCGGTGTTGGCGGGCTCGATGGCGACGAGATTCATGCCCGGGCGGTAGTCCTCGAGCAGCTGGAGCCAGGGGAGGGTGTCTGTGGCGAAGGCGATCTCGAGCTGCGTCGCGGGCCAGCCCTCGCCCGTCGGGGCGCTGACCCGCACCACGGACCAGTCGCCGCCGGCGCTGCGCTGGCAGTTCACCACAGGCCGGGCCGTAGGGTCTGGCGTGTCGGGCGGGCGGGCGAGGTCGGCGCCATCGAGACTGAGCACCGTGCCGGGGCGGAGCAGCGGGTAGCCGAGGTTGATATGGTAGAGGATCGGCTGCGGCCGGGCCTCGTTCGAGCGGTTGGTGACGGTGTCGGTGAGGCGGATCAGGCCGCCGCCGATGGGGGCCTCGAGGCGGCGGCGCAGGTGCCAGTTTTCGCCCCCGGGCACGGCGTCGAGCAGCTCGGTCTCGGCGTAGAGGTAGGGCTCGGCGACAGCCCAGTCCTCGCCGGCGGCGATCAGCCGGGCGGGGGTGAAGGGCAGGCGGCCATGCAGCGGGTAGCCGTTGGCGGGCTGGCGGGTGTGGCCGAGGCCGCAGGTGACGAGGAGGCCGGAGAACGACCGGAGGAAGCCCTGGCCGGCCTCGCTCTCGGCCGGATGGAGGCCCGGCCGGACAAAGCCGCCGGGGCCCTGCCAGGCGCAGCTCATGCCGCGCCAGGAAAGCGTGGCGAGGTCGAGGCCGCGCCCCTCGAGCGCCCAGAAGGCGAGCCCGCCGCCGGTGTCGAAGGCGAGGGCTCGGACGCCGGCCTCCGCGCCGTCCTCGAGCGTCAGGCGGCGCACCGAAGCCAGCTGGCGGAGGTCGCCGACGAGCGACTGGAGCAGCCGTGGCGTGGTCACGGTATCGCCACGTCCGCCCAGCGACCGCCGTCGCTGGAGCGCTGGCAGGCGCCGATGAAGAGGAGGCCGGCGAGGCCGTCGGTGGCGGTCGGGATGGTGCCGGCGAGCGGGTCGGGGTCGCGGCCTTCGCGGCGGGCGGCGACCAGCTCCGCGAAATCGGCGTAGAGATTGGCGAAGCCTTCGAGGAATCCTTCGGGATGGCCGGGTGGGAGGCGGCAGGCGCGCTTCGCCAGCGGCGCCAGATAGGGGCCGCCGCGCGACAGGGTCTGCTGCGGCTCGCCGTTGCGGACAAAGTTCAGCTCGTCCACCCGGCTTTGCTGCCAGCGCAATCCGCCGAGCTCGCCGTAGACCTCGATCGCGATCTCGTTCTCTGCCCCGTGCGCCATCTTGGTGGCCAGCATCTGGCCCCTGGCACCGTTCGTGAAGCGGAGCAGCGCCTGGCCCGTGTCGTGTGCGTTCCGGCCGGGCATCAGTGCGCCGAGCTCGGCCATGACGGCAGCGATGCCGAGGCCGGTCGTGTAGGTGACGAGCTGGTGCACGTGAGCCCCGATGTCGCCCATGATGTGCGAGGCGCCGCCCTTGGTCGGGTCGAGGCGCCAGCGCATGCGGGGCGGCATCTCGTCCGGGGGGATATCGGTCGCGAGCGAGCCCTGGCGGTAGGTCGAGAGGACCAGCCGGACGCTGCCGATGGCGCCGGCCGCGATCATCGACCGCATCTGCCGGACCATCGGGTAGCCGCTGTAGTTGTGCGTAAGGCAAAAAATGCGGCCGGTGGCGGCGACGCGCTCCGCGATCCGCCGGCCGTCCTCGACCGTGTTGGCGAGCGGCTTGTCGCAGATCACGTCGAGACCTGCATCGAGCGCCTTGAGGCAGATGGCGGCATGCGAGTCGTTGGGGGTGGCGATGGCCACGGCGTCGAGGCCGCCGGCGGCGATCATGGCGGCGAGGGAGGCGAAGCCGGGAAGCCCCAGCGCCTCGGCGTCGGCCAGGGCCTTCTCCGGCTTGGAGGAGAGGACGGCGCCGACGATCCTGAACCGGTCGTCGAGCCGGGCGGCCGTGCGGTGGACCGGGCCGATCAAGGCACCGATGGCGCCGCCAACGAGGCCCAGGCGGATTCGGCGGTCGTTCATTGCTGAAGCCATGCGGTTCTCCCTACAGGCCCAGCGCCGCGCGGTTGCGGTCCCGGTCCAGCCCTTGTGCCTGCATGTTGGCGTCGAAGGCGCGCTCCTGGACCTGGATGATGTGGCGGCGAACCAGCTCCGCCCCCTCGATGGCGCCCTGGTCCGGGTGCTTTATGCAGCATTCCCACTCGACCACGGCCCAGCCCCCATAGTCGGCCTCGGCGAGCGCGGCGAAGATGGCGCCGAAATCGATCTCGCCGTCGCCCGGGCTCCTGAACCGGCCGGCCCGTGTGGGCCAGTTCTGGTAGCCGCCCCAGTGGCCGGTGCGGGACGACTTCCTGAACTCCGCGTCCTTGACGTGAAAGGAGCGGATGCGCGGGCCATAGACCGCGATGAAGCCGACGTAGTCCATGCCCTGGAGATGCAGGTGCGAGGGGTCGTAGAGGATATTGGCACGCGGGTGCTGGTCCACCTTCTCCAGGAACATCTCGAAGGTCAGGCCGTCGTGGAGGTCCTCGCCCGGGTGGATCTCGAAGCACACATCGACGCCCACGGCGTCGAACGCATCGAGGATCGGCCGCCAGCGCCGGGCCAGCTCGGTGAAGCCCTCCTCGACCAGGCCGAACGGGCGGGGCGGATAGAGGTAGAGATAGGGCCACAACAGCGAGCCCGGGAAGGTGACGTGGCGGGCCAGGCCGAGATTGGCCGAGGCCTTGGCGGCCAGCATGAGCTGGTCGATGGCCCATTCCTGGCGGGCGGCCGGCTGGCGCCGGACGGCCTCGGGCATGAAGGCGTCGAGGGTCAGGTCGTAGGCCGGGTGGACGGCGACGCAGTGGCCCTGGCGGTGGGTCGAGAGCTCGGTGATCTCGAGGCCGTGGACGGCGAGCAGGCTCTTGACCTCGTCGCAGTAGTCGCGGCTTTCGGCCGCCTTCTTGAGGTCGAGAATGGCCGGATTGAAGGTCGGCACCTGCACGCCGCAATAGCCCTTTGCGGCGGCCCAAGCGGCCAGCGTGTCGAGCCGGTCGAACGGGGCGACGGGGGCGATGAACTGGGCGAGGAAGACGGCGGGGCCCCGGATCGTGCGCATCAGCCCCAGACCGCGCTGTGGTTCGGGGCCGGTGGCAGGGCGGCGCCCCGGTAGATGATCGGGTTGCGCAGCGCCATGGCCAGCTCGTGCGCAGCCCTGGCGGCTGCGTCCATGTCGGCCTTCGGCCGCGGCTCGTGGGCGAAGTGGCCGAAGCGGTCGTGGCCGCGGGCGAGCTGGGCACTGTCCCGGCCGCCGATCGGGCGGACCGAGGGGGCGACGAAGGTGATGACGTGGTTGGCGCGCGGCCGGTCGCTGGCGTTCGGGCCCGACCCGTGCGGCGTGTGGAGGTGATGGAAGGAGACCTCGCCCGCGTCGATCTCGACCGCGACGGCTTCGTCGATGGGGAGATCGATGGTCTCGCCACGCGAAAGGAGCTCGCCCTCGGCCTTGACGTCGTGATGCGGGACCTGGCCCCGTGCGTGGAGGCCGGGGAGGAAGCGCATCGTGCCGTTCGCGAGCGTCGCCGGGGTCAAGGCCACCCAGGCGCGGACCACCTTCTCGGCATCGTCCAGCTCGAAGTTCGTCGAATCCTGGTGCCAGGAGACGTAAGCGCCGGACCGCGGCGCCTTCCAGAAGACGCCGGACGACCAGACCATGATGTCGGGGCCGATCAGGCTCTCCACGGCATCGAGCAGGCCCTGGTCATGGGCGATACGGTCGGCCCAGGTGAACAGGAGATGCGCCTTGAGGAGGAAGAGCTGGTGCTGCGGGTCCTGGTAGCGCCTGGGCACTTCACCCTGGGCGAAGGCCATGAAGCCCTCGCCGATCCGAAGCGCCGCCTCGCGCGGCATGATCCGGTGCGGGAACCAGAAGCCGTCGCGCCGGTAGGCGGCGACGGCATCGGGTGACAGTCCCTCGGCCATGGCATCCTCCCTCAGACAGGCAGTTTCGGCGGGTCGAGAAAGGCGATCTGGGCGTGGGCCTGGTGCTGGATCATCGGCACGCCGCCGACGACGGTCTTGAGCCCGACCTGCCGGGCCGCCTGCATCAGCTCGGTGTCGTGCACGGCGATGATGTCGAAGAGCTGCATGGCGGGATCGAGCGTGCCCGCATCCATCGGCAGCGCGTCCTCGGGCTTGAGGCCGAGCGAGGTGGTCTGGATGATCACGTCGAAGCCGGTAGCATCGGCGGGCCCGGCGGCTACGCGCACGGTCGGGAAGGCCTTGGCCACCTCGGCGGCGAGCGCTTCGGCCTTGGCGGCGGTGCGGTTGGCGATGGTGAGCCTCGAGACGCCGGCATCGGCGAGCGCGAAGGCGATGGCCCGGCCGGCACCGCCGGCGCCGAGCATGAGCGTGGCCTTGCCCCTGGCCTCGATGCCGTTGGCGCGGGCCCCCTCGACGAGACCGAGCCCGTCGAACATGTCGCCCGAGAGGCTGCCGTCGGGCTCGATGCGGACGGTGTTGGCGGTGCCGGTGAGCCGGGCCCCGGGGCCCAGCGTCCTGCACATCCGGCACATGGCGGGCTTGTGCGGGATGGTGACGATGAAGCCCTTGAGGTTCTTGATCGCCACGAGGCGCGGGATCAGGTCGTCGAGCGCCTCTGGGAGGACGTGGAACGGGACGATGAAGCCGTCGCGGCCTTCCGCCTCGAAGATCGGGTTCATGAACTCGGGTGCGCGGACATGCGCCACCGGGTGGGCCAGGATGGCGTAGAGGGCGGTCTTGCCGGATGGTTGGCGCATGAGTGTCCTCGTTCAGCCGAGAAGCGGGAGGGGCGACGGCGGTGCCGTGCCGGGTGCGGGCGTCATCCCTTGATCGCTCCTGCGGTCATGCCCTGGATCAGGAAGCGGCGGACCAGGATTGAGAAGACGAGCACAGGCAGCATCACCATGGCCCCGCCGGCGGCGATCCGGCCCCAGGCCCAGCCTTCGTAGTCCATGAAGTTGACGATGGCGACCGGGGCCGTCGTCGCCTCGGTGCGGGTCAGGATCAGGGCGAAGAAGAAGTCGTTCCATGAATAGAGGAAGCAGAGGATGGCGGTGGCGGCGAGCCCTGGCCCAGAGAGCGGTAGGATGACCTTGACGAAGGCCTGCCACATCGAGGCCCCGTCGATCCACGCGGCCTCCTCGAGGGCGCGGGGCGTGGCGTCGAAGAAGCTGCGCATCAGCCAAATGACGAGCGAGAGGTTGAAAGTGAGGTAGATGAGGATCAGCCCGATGCGGCTGTCGAGCAGGCCGATGTGGCGATAGGCCAGGAAGTAGGGGATGGTGAAGGCGATGGGCGGGGCCATGCGCGAGGCGAGGATCAGGATGCTGAGCTGGTTGGAGCGGCGCATCTCGAAGCGCGAGAGCGCATAGGCCGCGGGCACGCCCAGCACGATGGCAATGACCGTCGAGCCGACGCTTGTCACCAGGCTGTTGACGAAGCTTTTGGGGAAGTCGCCGCGCCAGAGCTCTGTGTAGTTCTCCAAGGTCGGCGTGAACAGCAGCCGCGGCGGCCAGGCGAAGATGTCGTCGATCGTCTTGAACGACATCACAATCAGCCAGATGAACGGGAACATGACCAGGAGCACGAGGCCGATCACCAGGACGTGTAGCCAGAAGCGGTGCCACCAGAGTTGCTTGCGGTAGTCGATGGCGTCAGTCGACACGCTGCCCCCAGCCGACGAGGCGGATGATGGCCCAGCTCAGGAAAACGGTCATCGTCACCAGGATGACGGTGATCGCACTCGAGTAGCCGAGATAGGAGAAATTGAAAGCCTGCCGGAACGAGTAGTAGTTGGTGACCTCGGTTACCGTGCCCGGCCCGCCATCGGTCAGGATGTAGATCAAGGGGAAGGCCTTGATGCTGTCGACGAGGCGGAAGAGCGCGGCCACCAGCAGCACGCCCTTGAGGTGCGGCAGGGTGACATACCAGGTGAGCTGCCAGACCGACGCCCCGTCGACCTTGGCCGCCTCGACATATTCCTGCGGCATCATCTGCAGGGACGCCAGGACCATCAGCATGACGAAGGGGAACCACTCCCAGACGTCGGCGATGATGATCGCGGTCAGGGCCCAGTCGGGATTGGTGATGAGCGAGCGGATGGGGAAGCCCATGGCTTCCAGCGCCCAATGCATCGGGCTGATGTCGGGCGTGTAGATCACCTTCCAGATGATGGCGACGACGATGGGCGGCAGGACCATCGGGATGAGGAAGACGGTGCGTAGCGCCAGGAGCAGCTTCGAGCTGGTGTTGAGCAGGAGCGCGAAGAGCAGGCCGAGCAGCACCTGGAACGCCACCGACCAGCAGGATAGACGGGCCTGCACCCAGAAGGAGTTGTGCAGCCGGCTGTCCGCCCAGGCGTAACGGTACTGGGCAAACGGCGTGGAGAAGTCCCAGGCGGTGCCCGGCCGCGTGAGGTCCAGGGGCGTGAAGCTGACCACCAGGAGGTAGAGCGTGGGCAGGAGGGTTACGACCACGAGGGCGGCCAGCGCCGGCAGCAGCATCAGGTCGTAGAAGCGCCGGCGCTGGTCCTCGAAACCCCTGGCCGCGATCGGGGCGGTCGCAGCATCTGCCGCCATGAGCCCGGCCGCGTCCTGCCCGAATCGTGCCACTGTCAGCCGGCGTCGATCTCGACGCCGGAGCGGATGAGGTCGGCCTCGGCCTCGGCCTGCGCCTCGCGCATCGCCACCTCACCGGTGGCCTGGCCGGTGGCGACCCGCTCGATGGCGATGTTGATCTTGTCGCCGATCTGCGGGAACTGCGGCACGGTGCGGTAGCGCATGTAGCCGGTCTTGCCGCCGAGCTCGAGCACCTCGAGGTAGAGCGAGGCCACGTCCTGGCCGTTCAGGGTCAGCGTCTCCTTGAACAGCTCGCTGTCGATGATCGAGCGGCGGCAGATGCTCGGATAGCCGTGGTCCTCGAGCATCCGGGTCAGGAGCTCCTTGCTCACCGCCCACTTGATGAATTCCCAGGCGGCCTCCTTGTTGCGCGAGCCCACCGGGATGCCGAAGCCGTGGCTGTTCGAGCCCGGGAAGGCGCCCGCCGGCCCGGCCGGGACCATGCCGTAGCGCACCGTCTCCTTGACCCGGCTGTCCGGATCCTTGGCGAGCGGGACCATCCAGGTAATGGCCTGCGTCCGGATGTTGGCGCGGCCGGTCTTCTGCGACTGCATCGACTGGTCGTCGGTGAAGGAGAGCACCCCGTCGGGGCCGTAGTCGCGCAGGAGCCGGGCGTAGAACTCGGCGGCTTCGGCGGCTTCCGGCGTGTTCCAGGTGGGGGTGAGGTTGGCCGGCGGGTCCTTGAACACCTGGCCGCCCATGCCCATCAGGTACGGGATCCAGTTCCAGTGGTGCAGCCGGTCGGCGGTGAACGCCGCCACACGTTCCTTGCCGTGCACCGCCTCGCAGACGCTCATGAGCTCGTCGAAGGTGGTGGGCAGGCCCAGACCTTCGCGCTCCAGAAGGTCGAAGCGGGAAGCCCCCAGGATCATGGCGCCTGCTTCCCAAGGGAAGCCGTGAACGTCGCCGTTCGCATCCGAGAGCGAAGCCATGGTGCCGCCGACGAAATCCGCGGCGTCCCAGTCGTCGGGCGTAAGGTTCGGGTCCTCGATGTAGGGCTGGAGGTTCTCGACCCAGCCGGCCCCGATCCAGCGGCCGGAATAGATGAAGGTGACGTTGATGACGTCGAGGGCACTGCCCTGGGTCGAGAGCTCGAGGTCGGTGCGCTGGTTGAAGACCGCGAAGGCATTGGTCTCGAAATTGACCCGTATCCCCGTCGCTTCCTCGAACTCGGGAATGTAGTTCTGCAGATAGCCGAAAAAGGTGCTGGCGAAGGAGGAGCCCTGCAGGGTCACGCCGGCAAACGGCTTGGCCTGGCCGAGGACGGCCGGGGCCCGGAGCCCAACGGCAACCGCCGCCGACCCGGCCAGGGCCGATTTCAGGAGCCTGCGGCGGTGCAGGCCCGCGGCCCGCACTGTCGCCTCCGCACCGGTCGACGCCAAGGGACGGTCCGAGCGCATGTCGCTTCTCCCTGATCTTCGGCGGACCGCCGGATGCTGCCGGCGAGGTTCCGCTTGCCTTGCTGGGCATTCTGGTTGCAGGCTACACAAAGTGAGCGTTAACGCAACGCTCATTTGCGGCAGCAGGGTCAGGGAAGGCGGGTTCGACGGGCGTGCGCGGCAAGCTGCTCGAGGAGGTGCGGGAGGGGCCGGTCGCGGCCCGGCGGGTGGGTCTCAAGGACATCGCCGCCAGGGCCGGCGTGTCGATCAACACCGTCTCCCGCGCCATCCGCGCCCCGCAGACCGTGCGGCCGGCGCTGCGGCGGCAGATCGAAGCGCTGATGGAGGAGCTGGACTACGTGCCCAATCGTCTGGCCGGCGGCTTGGCGGGGGCGCAGACGCAGGTCGTGGGGCTGATCTTGACCTCGCTCTTCTATTCCGAGTACGCGGCGATGGTCGATGCGCTGCAGGGTGCGCTCGGCCGGGCGGGGCTCTCGGTCATGATCGGCAACAGCCACTACGATCTCGAGCAGGAGCACGAGCTGGTCCGCACCATGCTGAGCTGGCGGCCGGCGGCGATGGTGCTGGTCGGCACCGACCACCATCCGAAGGCAGCCGAGCTCCTGGCCACGGCCGGTATCCCGGTGGTCGAGATCTGGGAGGCGCGCGATGTCCGGATCGACAGTGCGGTCGGCATGGATCACCGGGCGATCGGCCGGCGCCAGGCGCTCCACCTGATCGGCTGTGGCTGTCGGCGGATCGCCTTTCTCGGCTGTGTGCGGCCGCACGACTACCGCGCCCAGCGCCGCCGCGACGGCTGTCTCGCGGTGCTGCGGGACCATGCGATCGAGCCGGCGAGCGTGACCGCACCCGAGGGCGGGAGTGCCGACCTGGGCGAGCGGCTGCTGCATGAGCTCCTGGCGGCGCACCCGGCGGTGGACGGCATCGTCTGCAACAGTGACGTCATTGCCATGGGGGTGCTCAGAGGCCTGCGCCGGGCCGGCCGGGCCGTGCCGGACGAGATCGGCGTCATCGGCTTCGGTGACAACGAGGCGTCGGCCTGCCTCGTGCCCACGCTCACCACCATGCGGCCGCCACGCGACCGGATCGGCCGGGCCGCGGCCACGATCCTGCTCGCCCGGATCGCCGGCGAGGCGCCCACCACGCGCCGCTTCGAGGCCGAGATCGTCGTGCGCGAGAGCACCAGGGAAAGTTAAGCAGGAGCAGCCCGATGGCGGACGACCGGCCCAACATCGTCATGATCGTCACCGACCAGCAGCGCTACGACAGCATCAATGCTTTGGGCTTTCCCTACATGACGACGCCCAATCTCGACCGGCTGGCGGCCGAGGGCACGGTCCTGAGCAACTGCCACATCACCGCCGCCTCCTGCGTGCCCTGCCGCGCCAGCCTGTTCACCGGCTACTACCCGCACACCACGGGCGTGCTCCGCAACGGCCAGCCCTGGAGCCGCACCTGGGTCGAGCAGCTGCGCGATGCCGGCTATCGCTGTGTCAATGTCGGCAAGATGCACACCATCCCCTACAATGCCGATGCCGGCTTTCACGAGCGCTACGTGGTCGAGAACAAGGACCGCTACATGGAGGGGCGCTGGTATTTCGACGAGTGGGACAAGGCCCTGGCCGCCCACGGCCTGAAGAAGCAGCAGCGCGTCCTCTACCGAAAGCGCGACGACTACAAGGAACGGCTCGGGGCCTTCGAGTGGGAGCTGCCCGAGCACCTGCATTCCGACGTCTTCGTCGGCAACATGGCGAAATGGTGGGTCGAGACCTACCCCCAGACCCAGCCGCTTTTTCTCCAGGTCGGCTTTCCGGGGCCGCACCCGCCCTACGACCCCACCCCGCGCTTCGCCGAGCCCTACCTCAAGCGCAACGACCTGCCGATACCCAAGGTCACGGCCGCGGAGCTCGACGCCTTGCCGCCGCCCTTGAAGGAGAAGCGCCAGCACGACGTCGACGTCGACCACGACAGCGTCGTCTGGAGCCTCGATCCGACGCCGGAGCAGCTCCAGCGCCTTTGGGCCTACTACTGCGCGAACGTGACCATGATCGACGAGAAGATCGGCGAGCTGCTCGAGGCGCTGCGCAAACAGGGCTACCTCGAGAACGCCGTCGTCCTCTTCTTCTCCGACCACGGCGACTGCATGGGCGACCACGGCCTGATCCAGAAATGGTCGATGTACGAGGCGGTGACCCGGACCCCGGTCATCGCCTGGGCGCCCGGTCGCTTCAGGGCCGGGGCGACGGTCGACGGTCTCTGCCAGCTCTTCGATCTCGCCCCCACCATCCTCGAGCTCGCCGGCTGCACCGTCCCCGAGAGCTTCGAGGCCCGGACCCTTTTGCCCGCCCTCGAGGGCCGGGACTGGCAGCCGCGGGAGCACGTGTTCTGCGAGCAGGCGGGCGACGTGAACCTCACCGGCACCGAGTTCATCACCATGGTCCGGGGCGCCCGCCACAAGCTCGTGCACTTCAAGGGGGCGCCCTACGGCCAGCTCTTCGACCTGGAGAGCGACCCGGCCGAGGTGGTCGATCGCTGGGACGATCCGGCGCTCGCCGGCGAGAAGCAGGCACTCTTGGACGTCCTCCGCGACTGGCTGATCGAGAGCAACTACCGGACGCGCGACTGGATGGCGCCCTACCGCTGAGCCCCGGCTTGCCGCCGGGCCGACCGCTGCGTAGCCTCCCCAGCAAGAACAACGGACCGGACCGCACGCCGCGCCGAACGATCGAGGATCAGGGACCCATGCGCTTCGACTACATCATCGTCGGTGCCGGCTCGGCTGGTTGCGTGCTCGCCAACCGGCTCTCGGAGGATGGCAAGAGCACGGTCCTCCTGCTCGAGGCCGGGCCACGCGACTACGACCCCTTCATCCACATGCCCGGCGGCTACTACCGGTTGATCTACCACCCCACCTTGAGCTGGAACTTCCAGACCGAGCCCGAGCCCGGCCTCGACGGCCGCACCCAGATCTGGCCCCGGGGTCGCGTGCTGGGCGGCTCCTCCTCGATCAACGCCATGGTCTATGTCCGGGGCCTGCCCGTCGATTATGACGGCTGGCGGGACGCCGGGGCCACCGGCTGGGGCTGGGACGACGTTTTCCCCTACTTCAAGAAGGCGGAGCGCCAGGCCCGGGTGAAGGACGACTGGCACGGGCAGGACGGCCCGCTCGCGGTCGGCGACATCCGCGATCCGCACCCGCTCTCCGATGCCTTCATCCAGTCGGCGATCCAGGCTGGGCTCAAGGCCAATGACGACTTCAACGGCGCCGACCAGCAAGGTGTGGGCTATTTCCAGCTCACCATCCGCGGCCGTCGCCGCTGCAGCACCGCCGTGGGCTACCTGCACCCTGCCGAGACCCGCCGGAACCTCACGGTCGAGACCGGCGCCCCGGTCACCCGCATCCGCCTCGACGGCCGTCGTGCCATCGGCGTCACCGCCCGGATCGACGGCACGCCCCAGGACATCGACGCCACGAAGGAGGTGATCCTGGCCGCCGGCGCCATCAAGTCGCCCCAGCTCCTGATGCTCTCCGGCATCGGCCCCGGCGCCCACCTGCAGGAGATGGGCCTCGACGTCCTCCACGACCTGCCGGGCGTCGGCAACGACCTCCAGGACCACCTGCAGGTCAAGCTGATCTACCGGGTGACGGGCGTGGAGAGCCTGAACGAGGTTCGCCGGAGCTGGCTCAAGATGGCGCGGGAAGGGCTCCGCTACGTGCTCCTCGGCCGTGGCCCGCTCGCCAGCGGCCCGTCCATGGCCGGCGGCTTCGCCCGCACCGAGCCCACGCTCCCCGACACCGACATGCAGTTCCACTTCAACCCGGTGAGCGGCGACCGGCCCGGCCACTTCCACAACCACCCCGGCTGCTCGCCCATCGTCTCGCAGCTCCGCCCGACCAGCCGCGGCTGGCTCAGGCTGCGCTCGCCCGACCCCGACGACCAGCCCCGGATGTGCGCCAACTATCTCGACACCGAGCTCGACCAGGTGACGACCGCCAAGAGCCTGGCCATCGCCCGCCGCGTCATGGCGCAGCCTGCGATGCAGCGCTATGGCGCCACCGAGCTGCAGCCGGGCCCCGACGCCACCTCGCTCGACGACCTCTTGGCCTATGCCCGGGCCACCGGCCACACCCAGTACCACCCCACCTGCACCTGCCGGATGGGCACCGACCGGCTGGCCGTGGTCGACCCCGAGCTTCGCGTCCACGGCATCCAGGCCTTGCGCGTCGTCGACGCCTCGGTGATGCCCGCCGTCACCTCCGGCAACACCAACGCCCCCACCATCATGATCGCCGAGAAGGCGGCCGACCTCATCCGCGGCCGGACCAGCCATCCGGCCGTCCAACCCGCAAAGGAGCCAGCCCCATGCCCGGCATCTGTCTGATCACCGGAGGTGCCCGCGGCATCGGCGCCGCCACCGCCCGGCTGGTGGCCAAGGACGGCCTCGCCGTCGCCATCGGCTACCGCGCGCGCGCCGATGCCGCCGAGGCGCTGGCCGCCGAGATCGGCAAGGCCGGCGGCAAGGCCGTGCCCGTGAAGGGCGACGTCGCCAGCGAAGCCGACATCGTCGCCATGTTCGACGCGACCGAGAAGGCGCTCGGCCCCGTCACCCACCTCGTCAACAGCGCCGGTATCAGCGTCAACGCCAGGGTCGAGGACTTCGACGCCGCCGCCATCGCGCACCTGCTGCAGGTCAACGTCACCGGCCTCATGCTCTGCTGCCGCGAGGCCGTCCGCCGCATGCCGGCCCAACTGCCCGAAGGCGGTGCGGCCATCGTCAACGTCTCGTCGATGGCCGCCACCATCGGCGGCAGGGCGGGGGCCAGCGCCTACGCCGCCTCCAAGGCCGCCGTCGACTGCTTCACCACGGGCTTCGCCAAGGAGGTCGCCAGGCGCGGCATCCGCGTCAACGCCGTCCGCCCCGGCATGACCCGAACCGACATGACCGCCGACCGCCTGAACGACCCGGCCGTCGAAGCCCAGCTCGCCGCCACCATCCCCATGCACCGCGTTGGCGAAGCCCACGAAATCGCCGAAGCCATCCGCTGGCTCCTCTCGCCCGCTGCATCCTTCGTGTCGGGCGCCCACCTCAATGCCTCGGGTGGCGGTTTCGTCATCGGCTAACATCAGTATTTGAAGACGAGGTTGATTGTCCCAACCCAGGGTTCAAACCTTCGTCTTCCAGACGAACCGCTTCA
>CAYWSB010000131.1:0-14667 GCA_964460465.1 uncultured Geminicoccaceae bacterium
TAGCTGGTCGAGGCCTTGCCGTCGCGGGCGACGATCTGCACCGCCTGCTCGTAGACATTGTCGCCGGTGGCCTCGCCCGCAAGAGGTGCGTCGTCGAGGCTGCTCCCGCCGCCGCCCACGTCCAGCGCCCCGCCCTCGCTGGTCACCTCGTCGTGATAGTCGGGCTCGCCCTGCGTCTTGAGGTGCGCCACCACCCGCTCGACCTCGCCGTCGGTCACGAGCGGCCCGTGGATGCGCATGATCCGGTCGCCCGGCATGAGGTAGAGCATGTCGCCCTGGCCGAGGAGCTGCTCGGCCCCGGGCTCGCCCAGGATCGTCCGGCTGTCGATCTTCGAGCTCACGCGGAAGCTGATGCGCGACGGCAGGTTGGCCTTGATCACGCCGGTGAGCACGTCGACCGAGGGGCGCTGCGTCGCGACGATCAGGTGGACGCCGGCGGCCCTGGCCTTCTGCGACAGGCGCTGGATGGCGTGCTCGATCTCCTTGCCGGCGGTCAGCATGAGGTCGGCGACCTCGTCGACGATGACGACGATGAGCGGCAGCGGCGTCATGTCGATCGGCTGGTCCTCGATGATCGGCTGCCCGGACCCCGCCTCGAAGCCGACCCTGACGCGCCGGGTCAGGGTCTCGCCACGGCTCCGCGCCTGCTCGATCCGGCGGTTGAAGGCGAAGATGTCGCGCACGCCCAGATGCGACATCAGGCGGTAGCGCTCGTCCATCTGCCGGACGACCCACTTCAAGGCGACGACGGCCTTGTGCGGCTCGGTGACGACCGGGGCCAGGAGGTGCGGGATGTCCTCGTAGACCGAGAGCTCGATCACCTTGGGATCGATCATGATGATCCGGCACTGGTCCGGGGTCAGCCGGTAGAGCAGCGAGAGGATCATCGCGTTGATGGCGACCGACTTGCCCGCACCGGTGGTGCCGGCGATCAGGAGATGCGGCATGCGCGCCAGATCGACGACGATCGGATTGCCGGAGATGTCCTTGCCCAGGGCCAGCGCCAGGCGGGCCTCGCTCCTGGCGAAGGTGTCGGACTGCAGCAGGGTGCGCAGATAGACGGTCTCGCGGCTCTCGTTCGGCAGCTCGATGCCGATGACGTTGCGCCCCGGCACCACGGCGACGCGGACCGAGAGCGCGCAGAGCGAGCGCGCGATGTCGTCGGCGAGGCTGATCACCCGGGCCGCCCGGGTGCCGGGGGCGGGCTCGAGCTCGAACAGGGTGACGACCGGGCCGGGCTTGGCGTCGATGATCTCGCCGCGCACGCCGAAATCGTCGAGCACGCTCTCGAGCTGGCGCGAGACCTCGTCGAGCTGCGCCTTGGTCATCCCGGGCTTGCTGCCGGGCTTTGGGGTGCCCAGCATGTCCATGCGCGGCAGGGCGAAGGTCTGCATCGGCAGATCGCCCTGCACGGGCGGCTCCGCCGGGGGCTGCGGGCGGGGCTGGGGTGCGCCGCGTCGCGCCTCGTCCGCCAGCGTCGGCGCCTGCCGCAGCTTGCCGCCGGCCGTCGGCTTCGGTGCCGCTGCCACCGGCTTGATCGGTCGGCCGGCGGGGCGCGGCGGCGCCGCGTCGTCGAACGGGTCGTCGCCATCGTCGTCGGCCGCCGCCGCGGGCCGCCGGCGCAGCCGCTCGGCGAGGCGGGCGAGGAGCCCGGGGCGCATGTCGTCCGCGGTCAAGGGTTCCGGGACGACGCTCGGCGGCGTGGCCACGACCGCGGCCCGGCGCAACTTGAGGTTGCGCCGGCCCTCGTCGAGCAGCCGGCCGGAATAGGCGCTCGTCGCGTGGGCCGCCTCGCCGATCTGCCGGCCGAGCCAGCGCGAGCCGAGGCCGACCTTGCCGAGCGCCCAGGTGCTCTCCCGCCACCTGAGGCCAAGCGCGGCGACGCTGCAGAGCAGGGCGGCCGCCCCGGTCAGCCAGCCGTAGAGCCGGCTGTCGACGTGCTGGGTCAGATAGAGCAGCTCGAAGTCGCCGACGATGCCGCCGAGCCCGACCCGAAACGGCCAGTCGGCGGCGCCGGGCTCGGGCAGGCCGGCGAGGAAGGCGGCACTGCTGAGGAGCGCCAGCGGCAGCGCCACCAGCGGCAGCCACGGCCATTTCAGCTCGCGATTGGCGGCCATCCGCAGGCCCCAGAAGAAGGCCACCAGCGGCACCAGCCAGCCGGCCCGGCCGAAGGTCTGCAGCACGAGATCGGCGGTGATCGCCCCGGCGAGGCCGGCCGGATTGCTCACCGCGGCGTTGGTCGCCCGGTTGAAGGACGGGTCGGTCGGCGTGAACCCGAACAGGGCGAGGGCGAGGAAGCCGGCCGCCGCCAGCAGCAGCAGGCCCCCGACCCGCCGCCCGAGGCCGCGCACCCAGTCGCCCACGGCCGTGCGTTCGTCGGTGTCGAAATACGATGTGGCCATGGCTCGGGCTCTCCGAGGTCGCGGGATCAGGTGAGGACGGTCGCCAGGGCGTCGAGCGCCGGTGCCAGGACGACCGGCTCGTGCACCATGGCGACACGGAGATAACGGGCACCGGGGTCGTCGCCATCCGCCACCGCGGCCGTCAGATAGGCGCCGGGCAGCGTCTTGACGTGGAAGCGGCGCCAGAGCTCGGCTGCGACCGCGACGCCGTCGCCCACGTCGAGCCAGAGAAAGAAGCCGCCGGGCGGCCGGTAGAACCCGGCCTTGCCGGCGAGCGCCGCCTCGGCGAGGTCGAATTTCTCCCGGTAGCGCCGCCGGTTGGCCTCGACATGGGCGTCGTCGGCCCAGAGGGCCCCGGCCGCGGCCATCACCGGCAGCGGCTGGACCGCCCCGCCATAGGCCCGCAGGCGCAGGAAGAGGGCGAGGAAGCCCGGATCGCCAGCGACGAAGCCGCTTCTCAGCCCAGCGGCGCTCGACCGCTTGGAAAGCGAGTGCATGACGACCAGGTTCTCGAGCGAGCCGCCCATGGCCGCCGCCACCTCGAGGGCGCTGGGCGGCGGTGTCGCGTCGTAGATCTCGGCGTAGCACTCGTCGATGACGAGCAGAAAGTCGTGGGTTCGCGCCAGTCGGATCGCCCGCTCGAGATAGGGCTTGTCCGCGACCACGCCCTGCGGATTGGCCGGGCTGCAGAGGTAGAAGACGGTGGCCCGGGCGAGATCCGCCTCGGCGATGGCGTCGAGGTCGGGCAGAAAGCCGCCGGCGGCGGTGGCCGGCAGCAGCACCGGCTCGGCGCCGGCCATGATCGCCCCGCCCTGGTAGGTCGAGTACAGCGGGTTCGGCATCAGCGCCGCAGGCCGCGGTGCCGCCGGGTCGGTGGCGACGGCGGCGATCAGGAAGAGCGCCTCCTTGGTCCCGGCCACCGGCAGGATGTGCCGGTCGGGCTCGAGCCAGCCGGCCGGCAGGGCGAAGCGGCGGGTCAGCCAGTCGGCGGCGGCCCAGCGAAAGGCCGGCGTGCCGGCCGGTGGCGGGTACTTGTTCCAGAGATGGGCGTGCTCGGCCAGGGTCGCCGCCAGGAGCGCCGGCGGCGCGTGCTGCGGCTCGCCGATCGAGAGATCCGCCAGGGGCCGGTCGGCCGCCGGCGGGACGTCGGCGAGCTGCGCCGCGAGGCGGCGGAAGGGAAACTCGTCGAGCGCGAGAAAGCGCCTGTTCCACATGGTCCCGGATCTGGTCCGCTTGCTGGTGCGAGGGCTCCGGCGGCATCATCCCGGCCCCGGCACCGCCGTCGGCGCGGCACCCTGCCGGGGCACCCCGGGTCGATTCTGCGACACGATTGGTAGTCGACCTTAACACTCCTCGGCAACCGCTTCAACTTGCGCTGGAATTATTAAATCGTGCTCAGCCGGCCGCGGGCCGGATGACGAGCGGCGGCAAAAGCGCTAGCCTGTTCCACGCTGTTCGTCCGCCCCGCGGCGGGGGCATTGGTTGCAGCGAGGCATGCAGCATGCGTGGCATTGCGGTCGTCCTCCTCGTCCTGGGCTTGCTCTGGCCGCTCGGCGGCGCGGCGCAGCTGCCCGACGGGCTGGCCGGAAGCTGGGTCGGGACGGTCGAGAGTGATGCCCGAGAGGGGCAGGTGCGCATCGCGCTGCAGGCCCAGGGCGACGGCTTCGAACTCGAGCTCGCGCTGCCCGGCGTGCCGCCGGTCCGCGCCCAGATGGTCGCCAGCGAGCTGCCGCGGGTCTACCAGACGGCTGCTGCGCCGCGTGGCATCTTCAGCTTCTTCGAGGGGGCCGGCCGCACCGATCCGTTCGACGGCGTGCCGCTGATCTGGGCGCGCACGACCGCCACCAGCATCGTCGCCTACCGGCTGGCGATCGCGGCCAACGGCGGCATGGGCCTCGTGCGCATCGCCGTCGAGCCGCTCGAGGAGGGCCTGCAGATGCGCGTCGAGGAGCGGGTCGACACCCGCCCGCCGGCACGCTGGCAGGCGCAGCTCGAGCGGCAGGGCTGAGGCCATGGTCGGTCCGCTCCGCCGCCTGCTGCTCCTCGGCTTCTGCATGGGGCTCGCGGCGCTCAGCTCGGTCTCGCCCGCGTCGGCGGTGCAGCTCGCGGACTATTTCGGCGACTATGTCGGGGTCGCCGAGGTGCGCGACGCCGCCGATCGGGTGATCGAGCAGCGCCACATGGACATCGAGATCACCGCTTTCCGCCGGGGCGGCTTCGCCATCCGCTGGGTGAACGTGTCCCTGGTCGACGGGCGACGCGACCTGCCCGGCGTTCAGCGGCGTGTCGCCGAGGTCGCCTTCGAGCCGCGGGCGCGGAGCGATCTCTTCGTCGAGGCCAGGGCGGCCAATCCGTTCCGGCAGCGCGAGGAGATCGAGCCCATGGCGGGCGATCCCCTGCGCTGGGCCAAGCTCGACGAGGACGGGCTGCACGTCTTCAGCTTCGTCGTGCTGCCCAACGGCCGCTACGAGCTGCAGGTCTACACGAGGCGACTGACCGATGTCGGGCTGGATCTCTACTTCGAGCGCGTGGTCGATGGCGACACCCTGCGCCGGGTCGAGGGGCGGACGGTCCGTGCGGACTGACCGCCGCCGACTCCTGGCCGGTGTCCTCGGGCTCGGCGCCGGGCTCGCGGCCCTGCCGGCACAGGCCCAGCCGATGCGGCTGTTTCGCATCGGCACCGGCGGCATCGCCGGCACCTACTACCCGATCGGCGGCCTCCTGGCAGCGATCATCAGCCACCCGCCGGGTGCCCGCCCCTGCGACGAGGGCGGCTCCTGCGGGGTTCCGGGCCTCGTCGCCATCGTCCAGTCGTCGAACGGCTCGGTCGACAATATCGAGGCGATCGAGGAGGGGCGGATCGAAAGCGGCTTCGTGCAGAGCGACGTCGCCTATGGCGCCTACACCGGCACCGGCGCCTTCGCCGACCGGCCGGCCGTGCCGGGGCTGCGCGCGCTCGCCAGCCTCTATGTCGAGAGCATGCACATCGTCGTCCGCGCCGATCTCGGCATCGCCGCGATTGCCGACCTGCGCGGCCGGCGCGTCAGCCTCGACAGCCGCGGCTCCGGCACCCAGATCGACGCGCTCATGGTGCTCGACGCGCACGGTCTCGGCACCGACGATCTCGCGCCGCTCTACGTCAAGCCGGAGCAGGCGATTCGGTTGATGGCGGCGGGTGACCTCGACGCCTTCTTCATCGTGGCGGGCTTCCCGACGCCGTCGGTCTTCGAGGTGGCGGCGGAGCACGGCGCCACCCTGCTGCCGATCGAGGGTGCTGCCGTCGACGCGCTGATCGAGCGGTACCCCTTCTTCTCCAGGGACGTGATTCCCGCCGGCGTCTATGCCGGGGTGCCCGCGACGCCGACGCTCGCGGTGGTGGCGCAGTGGCTGGTCCACGAGCGGCTGGAGGAGGCGCTCGCCCACGACGTCACCGCCGCCCTCTGGCACCCGACCCACCGCGCCCTGCTCGACACCGGCCACGCCAAGGGCCGCGAGATCACGCTCGAGAGCGCCCTCGACGGGCTGGGCATCCCGCTGCACCCGGGGGCCGAGCGCTTCTACCGGGAGCAGGGCCTGCTCGGCGGCGACTAGACGGTGTCAGGCCAGGCTGATCGCCGCCACCTGCAGCCCGAAATGCCGCTCGCCGGCCTTGGTCGTGCGCCGATAGCTGAAATAGCGGTCGGGATCGGCGCAGGTGTCGATGCCGAGGCGCTCGATCCCGCCGACGCCGGCGGCGGCGAGCCGCATGGCGCAATAGCCCTCGAGGTCGAAATGCCGGCGGTCGCCCGGGCCGGGGGCGAAGAACGCCCGGCTGCGCGGGTCCGCGTCGAGAAAATCCGCCTCGAACACCGCTCCCACCTCATACGAGGCCAGCGCGATGCAGGGGCCGATCGCCGCCTGCAGCCGCTCCGGCCGCGCCCCGAGCCCCACCGCCGCCTCGACCGTCGCCTCGATGATCCCGTCCCGGGCGCCGCGCCAGCCGGCATGCGCTGCGGCGATCACCCCGGCCGCGGGGTCGGCCATGAGGATCGGCGCGCAGTCGGCGGTCGTGACCCCGAGCACCAGCCCGGCCACGGCCGTCGCCAGCGCATCGGCTTCCGGCGGGTCGTGCGGGTCGAACGGTGCGGCGACGACCGCGCAGTGGCGGCCGTGCACCTGTCGGGCGATCAGCAACGGGGCGGGCGGCAGGTCGAGGGCGGCCACCACCCGCCGCCGGTTCTCGAGCGCATGCGCGTCGCGGTCGGCGTTGCGCAGCGAGACGTTGAGGCTGGCGAAGGGGCCATGGCTGACCCCGCCGATCCGGCCGAAGAAGCCGTGGCGGATGCCGGCGAGCGCCGCCAGCGCCGGGGCCTTGAGCTTCATGCGCCAGCGTCCCTCATGCGGCGATATCCTCCGGCAGGAAGCCCGGCGGCGGCCCGGGCCAGCTGGTCAGTGCCAGAACCTTGAACAGCTCGCCCATCGCCGCCGGATCGGTCAGCCGCCGGTGCCCGGCCACCAGTCGGGCCGCTGCGGCGGGCGTCGCCCGGGCCAAGAGCTGCTCGAGCCGCGGCCGTGCCCCCAGCCGCTCGAGGAAGACCCCCTGCGGCAGCGGCCCGAACACCGCAAGCCCAGCCGCCCGCGCCGTCGCCGCCAGCGGCGCGAACGCCACCCGGCTGGTCAGATCGACCTCGCCCGGCCGGTCCAGCGGGTGGACCTTCCGATGCCCGCTCACCGCCTGCAGCGTGCTGCCGGGGCCGGGCTGGCCCTCGCCGTAGTCCACGATCAGCGCCAGCCCGCCCTGGGCGGCGAGGCGGGCTGCGAGCTCCGCCACCAGCGCCTCGCGAGCCGGCGAGAGCTCGACCACGCTGCCGTCGGGTTGCCCGCGCTCGAGGTGCTGCCCGAGCGGCGAGGCCTCCGCGGCGCGGCCGAGCCGCAGCCGCCCGTCCGGTCCGACATCGACCCGGACCTCGTGCCAGCGGCTGCCCTCCTTGACGAGCTGCCGGATCGGCAGGGCGTCGAGGAGCTCGTTGGCGACCACGAGCAGCGGCCGGTCGTCCGGCAGCGACGCGAGGTCGACGTGCCAGCGCACGCCCTCGATCGCCGCCAGCCGGGCCGCCTGCAGGGCGCGCAGCCGCGGGCTCGTCTCGACCAGCTGGACGGCCAGGGCCGCGTGGAAGCCCGGGACCCGGGCCGTGCCGCGCCAGAGATCGGCGATCAGCGTGCCGTTGCCGGGGCCGAGCTCGACGAGATGAGCGCGCGGCCGCCCGGCCGCGCCCCAGGCCGCCGCGAGCGCGATGCCGACGAGCTCGCCGAAGAGCTGCGAGACCTCCGGTGCGGTGAGGAAATCACCGGCCTCGCCCAGCCCGGCATGCCGCGGGTAGTAGCCGAGTGTCGGGTGGCCGAGGGCCAGCGTCATGTAGGTGGCGATGTCGATCGGCCCGCCCGCCCGGATCAGCCGCACGATCGCGGCCTCCAGCGCCGTCGGTGCGGCCGCGACCGGGGCTGCCGAAGGGGCGCTCACGCGACCCTGCGGGTCATGCCAGCGACCGCCGGCGGCCGGCGCGCACCAGGAGGGCGAGGCCGACCAGGATCATCGGCACCGACAGGAGCTGGCCCATGGTGACGAAGCCGAGGAGATAGCCCAGATGCCGGTCGGGCTCGCGGAAGAACTCGACGAGGAAGCGGGCGAGCCCGTAGCCCAGCAGGAACGTGCCGCCGAGCCGGCCCGCCGCGGCCGGGTCCCTGGCGCCGCGGGCCATCGCCTGCAGCACGACGAAGAGCACCAGGCCCTCGAGCGCCGCCTCGTAGAGCTGGCTCGGATGGCGCGGCTCGGGGCCGGCACCCGGGAAGATCACGCCCCAGGGCACGTCGGTCACCCGGCCCCAGAGCTCGGCATTGATGAAGTTGGCGAGCCGGCCGAAGAACAGCCCGATCGGGGCCACCACGGCCATGGCGTCGGCGACCTCGAGAAAGGCGATGCCGTGCCGTCGGGCGAACAGCCAGGCGGCGACCAGGATGCCGATCAGGCCGCCGTGGAACGACATCCCCCCCTGCCAGACCGCGATGATCTGCAGCGGATGCGTGAGATAGTAGCCCGGATGGTAGAAGAGGACGAAGCCGAGCCGACCGCCGACAATGATGCCCAGCGTCGCATAGAAGAGCAGGTCGTCGATCTGCTCCGCGGTGAGCGCCCAGCCCGGCCGCCGGACGATCCGCCGGAGCAGCTGCCAGCCGAGCAGCAGGCCGGCGATATAGGCCAGGGCGTACCAGCGGATCGCCAGTGGTCCGACCTGCACCAGGACGGGGTCGAACGCGGGGAACGGGATGGCCAGGAGCGACAAGGGCAGGGCTGTTCCAGCTGGACGGTGAAGCGGCGGCGCACGCAGCCACGGCGGTCGTGATAGAGGCTCGCACGGGTCGCCACAAGAGCGCCCTGGGCTTGTTCGAAGGGTGCGGATGCCCGATATTGCACCTACCGGCTCGATGTCGACGCCGTGCTCGATGGAGGCTCTGATGCAGACCGAGAACCGCCTTTTCGATGATCTCGCCCGCGTCGCCAGCGGGGCGATCAACACGCTCGGAGGCTTGCGGGAGGAGATCGAGCTGCGCGTCAAGGAGCGGCTGGAGCGGCTCGCCAACGAGATGGACCTCGTGAGCCGGGAAGAGTTCGACGCGGTCAAGGCGATGGCGGCGAAGGCGCGGGCGGAGCAGACGGCGCTCGCTGCGCGGGTGGCCGAGCTGGAAAAGGCGCTCGCCGCCGGTGCGGCGGCAGCGCCGCCGGCAGCGGCGGCGCGCAAGAGCGCTGCCCCGCGCAAGAAGCAGCCGGGGCGAAAGCCGGCGAACGAAGCAGCGCCGCCCGCCGCGACAACCGACAGCTGAGCCGTCCGCGCCCATCGACCTTGCCAGTACCCGACGCTTTTGGCACGCTCGCCGCGAGCGTTGCGGCAACCTAGGCCGTTGCGCTGCTCGCCTGTCGCGCGAGAATGGCCCGCATCGGGTCGGCACGCCTCCGGGCCCGCGGCGCGCCACGCCTTTGGAGTAGGCCTTCGTGACTTCCCTCCTTTCCGAATACCAGACCCCGAGCCAGAACCCGCTCGACATGGTCGAGAAGATCGCGGTGGCCAACGACTGGCCGTTCCACCGGCAGAGCGACGACGAGCTCGCCGCCGAGATCAGCGGCCAATGGTGCCACTACAAGCTCTGGTTCGCCTGGCACCCCGAGATGGGGGTGCTGCACCTGTCCTGCGCCCTCGACATGAAGGTGCCGGCCAAGAAGCTCGCCGCCTTCTATCACATCCTCGCGATCGCCAACGAGAAGCTGTGGCTCGGCCATTTCGAGATCTGGCCCGACGAGGACCTGCCGGTGTTCCGCCACGCCTCGCTGTTCCGCGAGGGGGCGACGGCGAGCGCGTCGCTGATCGAGGACCTGGTCGAGATCGCGCTCAATGAATGCGAGCGGTTCTACCCCGCGTTCCAGTTCGTCCTCTGGGGCGGCAAGGACCCGCACGAGGCGATCCTGGCGGCCATGCTCGAGACCGAGGGCGAGGCCTGATGGCGCTCAGGGGCCCGCTGCTGCTGGTCGGTGGCGGCCGCATGGGGGCGGCCCTGCTCGACGGCTGGCTGGCGCGCGGCCTGCCGCCCGGCGAGGCCGTGGTCATCGAGCCCGATGCCGAGCGGGCCGCCGAGCTGGGCCGCCTGGGCGTGACCGTGCATCCGTCGACGCTGGATCTCCCCGAGGGCACTGCACCGCGCATCCTCGTGCTCGCCGTCAAGCCGCAGGTCATGGCGGGCGTGCTCGACGAGCTGCATGCGCGGCTGGTGGCCCCGGAGCTCGTCGTCTCGATCGCCGCCGGCAAGCCGCTCGCGGTGTTCGAGGCGACCTTCGGCGCCACCGTGCCGATCGTCCGGGTGATGCCCAACACCCCGGCCGCCATCGGCCGCGGCATCTCCGCCCTCTACGCCAACGCGGCGTCCGGCAAGGCGGAGCGCGATCTCGCCGAGGCGCTGATGGCGGCGGTGGGCGAGACCGTCTGGCTCGCGACGGAGGACGACATGCACGCGGTCACCGCTCTTTCGGGTGGCGGCCCGGCCTATGTGTTCCTCCTGGTCGAGGCCATGGCGGTGGCCGGCGAGCGGCTCGGCCTCGATGCCGATCTGGCCATGCGGCTGGCGCGCAGGACCGTGGCCGGGGCCGGCGCCCTGCTCGATTCCACCGACACCACGCCGGCCTCGCTGCGCCGCGCCGTCACCAGCCCGGGCGGCACCACCAAGGCTGCCCTGGAGGTGCTGATGCCCTCGGACGACCGAGACGACGAGGAGGAGGCCATGGGCCTTGCCGAGCTGATGACCGAGGCGCTCGCGGCTGCCGCCGAGCGCTCGCGCGAGCTCGGCTGACCCTGCCACGCGAGGCTCGAGGAAGCGCATGCCGAAGACCACGAGCCGGGTGAGCCGGCGCACGGACGAGCGCCCCGACCTGCTGGAGGCCGCCTTCGCCCTGATCGCCAGCGCCGGCTGGGCCGGCTGGTCGCCGCGGGCGCTCGCCGCCGCGACCGGCTGCGAGCTCGTCGAGATCTACCAGGCCTTTCCCACGCCGGCAGCCCTGGCGCGGCGTCTCGGCGAGCGGCTCGACCGGGCGATGCTGGCGATCCCGCCGGACGAGCTCGAGGGCTTGAGCCACCGCGAGCGGCTGTTCGAGCTCCTCATGCGCCGCTTCGACGCCATGGCGCCGTTCAAGCCGGGCCTCCGGCGGCTGACCGGCGAGGCGCGCGGCGAGCCGGAGCTGCTCCTCGCCAGCCTGTGCACGCTCGACCGCATGGCCGGCTGGCTGATCGAGCTGGCCGCGCTGCCCTATCGGGGCCTCGAGGCGCGCCTCGCCCGGCGGGTCCTGATGCTGGCCTACGCCCGGCTGTTCGCGGTCTGGCTCGCGGACGACACCCCGGATCTGGCCACCACCATGGCCGAGCTCGACAAGCGCCTCGACCAGCTCGAGCGGGCCGCCAATCTCGGCGACCGGCTGTTCGCCGGGCTGGCCGGCCGGGCCGCGGCCTGAACAGGGCCGTCACGGTTCGCGTCGCAGGGCGAACGCTTTTTTAACCTTTTTCCGGCAAAACCGACGGTGCCGCGTGCGTCGAGGCGCGCGTCGGCGGTGTCCCCGGCCCTGGTCGACGGACGCCCTTGACGCACCCGAACGATCGACCCGGAGAACACCTTCATGGCGATGACCGCCACGACCAACACTACCGCCAACACGGCGTTGCGCTACCTGAACCAGAACAGTGCCGCGTCGGCGAGCTCGCTGTCCAAGCTGTCGTCCGGCTCGCGCATCGTCCGCGCCTCCGACGACGCCGCCTCGCTCGCGGTCGGCACCAAGATCAAGGCCGACGTCACCGCCCTCAAGCAGGCCTCGGTCAATGCCGGCCAGGCCTCGTCGCTGCTGCAGGTGGCCGATGGCGGGCTCGCCCAGACGGTCGACATCCTGTTGCGGATGAAGGCGCTCTCGGTGCAGGCCCAGTCGGGCTCGGTCAGCGACAACGAGCGCGGCTTCCTCGACCGCGAGTTCCAGGCGCTCAGGGCGCAGATCGATTCGATCACCGAGCAGACCAAGTTCAACGGCACGACGCTGCTCGACGGCTCGCTCGCCGCCGCCACCACCGCCAACGTCACGGCCGGCCTCGACGGCTCGGGGCCGGTCTCGCTCACCATCGAGCCCAATGCCGAGGCCGGCACCTACACCGTCGGCTACGACGAGACGACCGGCGCGCTCACCGTCTCCGACACCAACGGCCGTGCCCAGACCATCACCATCGACAATGCCAGCAACGACTTCACCAGCCGCGTCCGCTTCGCCGGCCTGGGTGTGACGCTCAATTTCGCCGCCTTCGACGCCACGGCGGCGTTCGGCGGCGGCACGTTCGACGTGGTGGCGGCCGGCGGCACCATGGATTTCCAGGTGGGCGTCGCCGCCACCGACATCATCAGCATCAACATCGCCGACATCCGCACGCAGTCGCTGGGCGACGGCACGACCTTCCTCGACATCGCCAGCATCGGCACCAACGCCGACGCCATCCTCGCCGGCGGCGCCCTCGATGCCGCGATCGCACAGCTCAACGAGTCGCGCGCCGATGTCGGCGCGCTCATCTCCCGCTTCGAGTTCGCGGCCGCCAACCTGGCGACCACGATCGAGAACATGGACGCGGCCCGCTCGGTGCTCATGGACGTCGACATGGCGGCGGAGATGAGCAACTTCTCCTCCAAGCAGGTGCTGCTGCAGGCCTCCGTCGCGATGCTGGCCCAGGCCAACCAGCAGCCGCAGCAGCTCCTGAAGCTCCTCGGCTGAGCGTCACCGTCCATCGGCGCCCGTCGCAGGGGCCGGCTCGTCGAGCCGGCCCCTTTGCGTTGGCGAAGGGGGCCAAAACGCTTCTCAGCATACCGAGCTACAGCTTTCGCCGCCGGCAAGACGCCACGTTCAGGGTCTGTTAAGGCCGATCGCCTAATCTGGCCTCGCAGCCGAGACGGGTTGCCGCTCGACAGCTAGTCGGGCGTCACGAGGCCCGCCCGGGCCGACTTCACGTAGAAGGATCGACCAATGGTCATCTCCGCTTCGACCAACACCACGGCCAACACCGCCCTGCGCTACCTCAACGCCAACAGTGCCGCCTCGTCGAGCTCGCTGGCCAAGCTGTCCAGCGGCTCGCGCATCGTCAAGGCCTCCGACGACGCGGCCTCGCTCGCCATCGGCACCAAGATCAAGGCCGACGTCACGGCCCTCAAGCAGGCGCAGGTGAACTCGAGCCAGGCCTCGTCGCTGCTGCAGGTCGCCGACGGCGGCTTCTCGCAGGTCACCGACATCATGATGCGCATGAAGGCACTGTCGGTGCAGGCCCAGTCGGGCTCGGTCAGCGACAACGAGCGCGGCTTCCTCGACCGCGAGTTCCAGGCGCTGAAGGACCAGATCGATTCGATCACCGATCAGACCAAGTTCAACGGCAATACACTCTTGAATGGCTCACTGAGCGCCTCGACCACCGCCAACGTCACCGCCGGCCTCGACGGCTCGGGCGAGGTCTCGCTGACGATCGCCAACAACGCGCAGGCGGGCACCTACACCGCCGCCTATGACGAGACCACGGGCGAGCTGACCGTGTCCGACACCAACGGCCGCTCGCAGACCGTGACCATCGACAACACCAGCAACGACCTGACCAGCAAGGTCAAGTTCGAGGGCCTGGGCGTCAGCCTCAACCTCGCCGGCTTCGACGCCACGGCGGCGTTCGGCGGCGGCACCTTCGACGTCGTCGCCGGTGGCGGCTCGATGGATTTCCAGGTGGGCGTCGCGGCCACCGACATCATCAGCGTCAACATCGCCGATGTGCGCACCCAGTCGCTGGGCGACGGCACCAATTTCCTCAACAACGCCTCGATCGCCACGGCTGCCGATGCGCAGACCGCCGGTGTCACGCTGGACGCGGCGCTCTCGAACATCAACGCCGCCCGCGCCGACGTGGGCGCCCTGGTGTCCCGCTTCGAGTTCGCTTCGGCCAACGTGGCGAACACGATCGAGAACCTGGATGCGGCCCGCTCGGTGCTCATGGACGTCGACATGGCGGCCGAGATGAGCAACTTCTCGGCCAAGCAGGTCATGCTGCAGGCCTCGGTGGCGATGCTCGCCCAGGCCAACCAGCAGCCACAGCAGCTGCTCAGGCTGCTCAACTAGGACCGGGTCGGCGCGGGGCCGGACGGCCCGGCCCCGCCGCCGCCTTTTTTCAATGGGCTTAACCGATGTTCAACCCATTGCCCGCTATCATCGCGCCATCCGCTCCCGCCGCGACGGTGCGGCCGGATCTCCGGCCTGGCAGCGGCGAGAGCCGGCCGTGGCCCGGCGCGGCGGCATCGGCGCCGGGTCCCGCGTCCGGGCGGGAGCCTTGGGGCAACAGCCTCGAGCGGCTGGTCGAGGCGGCGGCACGGGAGCTGTTTCCCGGCCGGGAGGTGGCGGTGGAGAGCTTCTACGACAAGGCGAGCGGGCGCTACGTGCACCGCATCGCCGACAGCGAGAGCGGCGAGCTCCTCCTGCAGACCCCGCCGGACGAGCTGCTGCGCTTCTTCGCCAGCGGGCGCGAGCCCTATGGCCGGCCCCTGCTCGACATCGACGCCTGAGGCGTCCGGAGACGCATCATGGACGGCGCGATCAGTTTCGGCACCCTCTCGACCAGCACCGGCAGCCCGCGGCTCGGCGGCACGGCGTCGAAGCTGGACACCGAGGCGATCCTCGAGGCGACCTTCCAGG
>CAYWSB010000132.1:0-14579 GCA_964460465.1 uncultured Geminicoccaceae bacterium
CGACGGTGGCCGCCGACAGCGGGCCGAGCGAGGCCGCCAACCCCCCGGCCGCAGCCGACGACGCACCCCGGCCGGCAGGTCCGCGCCTCGGCTGGATCCGCCGGCCGGTGCCGGTCGATCAGCTCGACGGCGACGACCCGGCGGGCGGCGAGCTGCCGCCACGGCGCCCGCCTGCCCCGCCTCGGCCCGGCTCGCCGGCGGTCAAGCCCATAGGTGGCGGAATTCTTCGACGACGCTGAGATAGACGTCGCGCTTGAAGGGGACGATGCGACCGACGAGGTCGTCCGGCGGCAGCCAGCGCCAGGCGCAGAACTCGGCATGGGCCCGATCGATCACGATGTCGCGGTCGCTGCCGGTGAAGCGGAAGGCCAGCCATTTCTGCGTCTGGCCGCGGTAGCGCCCCTGCCACAGGCGCCGGGCGATGTCCGCCGGCAGGTCGTAGGAGCGCCAGTAGCGGCTCTCGTAGAGCAGCACGGCGGCGGCGGTGCCGATCTCCTCCTCGAGCTCGCGCAGGCCGGCGCTGACGACGTCCTCGCCCGGATCGATCCCGCCCTGCGGCATCTGCCAGGCCTCGGCCCGGGTGTCGCAGCGCTGGCCGACGAACACCTGGCTCTGCGCATCGAGCAGCATGATGCCGACACAGGGTCGATAGCCCGGCTTGGCCGCTGCGGTCACGTCACAGGTCATGCGCCTCCACGGCTCCTGACGATGGCCGGCCGGGGACCGGCGATGCCGGCCGCTGCGGCCGAGCCTCGGGCGCCCACGGCGGTCAACGGGCCGCGAGGAGCCGGCTCACCGGCACCAGCGTGATGCCCCTGGCCTCGAGGGTCCGGCTCCAGTGCCAGAGCCGGTCGAAGCTCAGGGGATAGGGCTGCAGGTAGCCGAGCGCCAGGCCGTCGCGCAAGGCCACCCCCTCGAGCCGGCCGAGGGCGGCATCGATGGCATGGGGCTCGGGCACGGCGTCGAGAGGCCCCGCTGCGCTCGCATAGGCGAGCCCGGCGGCCTCGGCCACGGCGGCGAGCCGATCGTCCCCGAGCTCGACGAAGCCCAGGCCACGTCCCGCGAGTGCCGTGGCGATCGGGGCGAAGCGGTCGGCCATCGCGGCGAAGCCCTCGCCCGCGGCCACGAGCCCGACATAGCCGTCGCTGCGCGCCAGCACCCGCTCGAGGCCGGCGAGCTGCGCCTCCGGGGTGGCCGTCGGGCGCAGTGCCCAGGGGCCGAGATCGCTCGCCGGAAAATCCAGCGGCTCGAGGGGCAGCTCGAGGAGCACCTCGTGGCCGTGCCAGCGGGCATGCCGCTGCCAGGCAGCGAGATGAGCGGCGTAGGGGGTGTGCGCCAGCCCCAGGGCACCGGGGAGCAGGACGCTCTGCTCGAGCCGTTCGCGATCGAGCCCGAGATCGACCACGAGCACGGCGATCATCGGCCGTCCGGCGGCGAGCGGTGGCACCGCGCGGGCATAGGCGTCGAGCGGCCGGCGGCCGTCGGCGGCCACCTGCGGCAGGGCGATGCCGTCGCGCCACGCGACGAGGGCCGGATCCACGTCGAGCCGGGGTGCCGCAGGGTCCGCCGGCGGACCTGACAGAGCCGGCGGCGGCGCCACCGGATCGTCGACCCCGAAAAGCGCGAGCCGGCGCGGCAGCGGAATCGCATGCTGTGGCAAGGCACCCTCGACCTGCGGCACGCCGGCATAGCGCAGCGGCGCCGGCCCGCCGAGCAGCGCGGCCGCGGCGGTGACCAGCAGGAGCGCGGCCAGCACCGCCCCCGCGACGCCCAGCGGCAGCCGTGGGGAGCCCCAGTCCAGCGCCGGCACCCGCAAGCCAACCCGGCTCATCGCCATCATCGGGCTCCCGTGCAGCCGCAGCGCCGCGACGGTTCGGCCACGGCCGCCTGGACTGCCGCGGTGCCGGTCAAGCACTGTCCGGAGGCTGCCTCGAGCGACGCCAGTGCCGGGCTCCGCTCAACCGCGGGTGGTCGTGCGCGTGCCGTAGAGGGCGATGCCGCGCAGCAGGTCGATCGCCCGGGCGAGCTGGTAGTCGGTGGCGTCGAGCGAGGCCGCCTCGCCCTCGGCCGTCCCAGCCGGGCCCTCGCCGTCGAGCCGGCCGCGCAGATCGGCCTCGCGCCGGCCGTTGTCGTCGTCCAGCAGCTCGACGGTCGCCTGGTGGACCTCGATGTCGGGGGTGATGCCCTTGGCCTGGATCGAGGTGCCGGCCGGCGTATAGTAGCGCGCCGTGGTCAGGCGGATGGCACCCTGGCCCGAGATCGGCATGATCGTCTGCACGGAGCCCTTGCCGAACGACGGCGTGCCCATGACGATGCCGCGGCGATGATCCTGGAGCGCACCGGCGACGATCTCAGACGCCGAGGCCGACCCGCCATTGATGAGCACCACCATGGGGGTGCCGTCGATGATGTCGCCCGGCCGGGCATTGAAGCGCTGAACGCTCTGCGCCCGCCGGCCGCGGGTCGAGACGATCTCGCCCTGGTCGAGGAAGGCGTCGGCGACGGCCACAGCCTGGTCGAGCAGCCCACCCGGGTTGTTGCGCAGATCCAGCACCAGGCCGCGGAACTGGTCGCCCATCTGGTCCTTCAGCTTGACCACCTCGTCGCGCATCACCGCGTTGGTCTGCTCGTTGAAGGTGGTCAGCCGGATGTAGCCGATATCGCCTTCGACCCGGGCCCGCACCGGCGAGATCTTGATGACGGCCCGGGTGAGGCTGACGGCGAACGGCTCGTCGCGGTTCTGCCGCAGGACGCGGAGCTCGATCTCGCTGTTGACCGGGCCGCGCATCCGCTCGACCGCCTCGCCCAGGGTCAGGCCCATGACCGGCTCGCCGTCGATGTGCGAGATCAGGTCGCCCGCCTCGATGCCCGCACGATGCGCCGGCGTGTCGTCGATCGGCGACACCACCTTGACGAGGCCATTCTCCATGGTGACCTCGATGCCGAGGCCGCCGAACTCGCCGCGGGTCTGCACCTGCATGTCGCGGTAGCGGTCGGGATCGAGATAGCCGCTGTGCGGATCGAGGGCGGTGAGCATGCCGTTGATGGCCGCCTCCACCAGCTCCTCCTCGCTGACCTCCTCGACATACTCGTTGCGCACCCGCTCGAACACGTCGCCGAACAGCTTGAGGTGCCGGATCGTCTCGCCGGAGCTGCCTTGCGCCTGCGCCGCCGGCGGTGCGACCATGCACCCGGTGACCAGGAGAAGCACCGCCGCGAAACCGAGCCGGGCTGCCACGTTTGCCATCAACTTCGCACCTTGTCCTGGCCAGCCGCGAACCAGGCGAGCGGATCGACCGGCACACCCCGACGCCGCAACTCGACATAAAGCCGACCGACCGCCTCGGAACCGGGCTCGATCGTGCCGACCATTTGTCCGGCACGGACCGCCCATCCTTCGTGCACGACGAAGCGTGATAAACCAGAAAGCAAACTATGATATTCGTTGCCGTGATCGATGATCAAGAGCAGACCGAACCCCTCGTAGGCGCGGGCGAACACCACCCGACCATCGCGCGGTGCCCGCACCAGCCGCCGCTCCTCCACCTCGATCGTCAGGCCCCGGTCGAACGGCGCCTGCCGGCTGTCGCCGAAGCGCCCGACGACGGCCCCGGCGACCGGCATGAGCTGCCCGCCGGCAGGGCCGCGCGCCACCGCGGCGCTCGGCTGCAAGGCGATCAGCGCCACCGGCCGAGCCGGCCGGTCGACCACCATCGCCCGGGCGGTCAGGCTGCGCTGACCGAGCCGACGCACCGCCGGCGGCACCGCTGCCGCTGCCGGCAGTGCGGCCGGCAGCGGCAGCGCCGCCAGCCGTCGTCCCGCCTCGCCGCGCGCCAACCGGTGCCGCGTCAGCGCCGCCATCCGCCGGGCCGCAACCTCGCGCTCGGCCGCCTCCGTGGCGAGCACCAGGGTCACGGCCAGCGAACCGGCCAGTCGGGCCTCGCCCGTCGACGCATCGACCATCGCCTGGCGCGCCTCGCCGGTGGCCTGCCGCAATCGGGCCTCCTGCCGCTCCTGCGCCACGCGCTCGGCCCGGCTCTGCGCCAAGGCGCGCCTCGCCTCCGCGAACGGCTGCGCCAGGGCCGCCGCGACGGCCCGGAGCTGCGCCAGCCGGCGCGGATCACCGGCCTCGTCGCGGGACAGCTGCACGATCTCGGCGAGCAGCGCCTCGAGCCGCGCCTGGCGGGTGCGGACCTCGACCTCGCGGGCCTCGGCCACTGCCTCCGCCGCCGCCCGCTCGGCCGCCAGCCGGGTGAAATCTGCGGCGAGCCGCCGCAGCCGCAGCTCGGCCGAGCGCTGGCTGGCCGCGACCACGGCGAGCTCGCGGACGAGCCGGTCGTGGCGTGTCACCAGGGCCTCGCGGGCGGCCCGGCGCTCGGCGACAGCCAGGGTCTCGCCGATCCCGCGTCCGGCATCGAGCCCCATCGCTGGGCTCTCGACCACCCCGGCCCGCCCGCCGCCCGGCAGGGCCAGGACCAGCCCGGCGAGCAGGAGGCCGAGATGGGCCAGCCGACGGGTGGGCGGATGGCGCCGGTCAGGCATCCGCGGCCTCGATCAGGCTGCGCCCGGTCATCGCCGCGGGCGGCGCCAGGCCCAAGAGATGCAGCAGGGTCGGCGCGACATCAGCGAGGCGGCCGTCGTGCAGCCGCTCGTGGCCGGACGTGCCCACGAGGAAGCAGGGGACCGGGTTGGTCGTGTGCGCGGTGTGCGGCCCGCCGGTCTCCGGGTCGACCATCAGCTCGCAATTGCCGTGGTCGGCGGTGACCAGCATGACGCCACCGACCTCGGTCACCGCTTCGATCAGCCGGCCGAGGCAGGCGTCGACCGTCTCGACCGCCTTGATCGCCGCAGCCTCGACGCCGGTATGGCCGACCATGTCGGGATTGGCGAAGTTGATCAGGATGAAGTCGAAGCGCCGGGCGCGGACCGCCTCGACACAGCGACCGGCGAGCTCGACCGCCGACATCTCGGGCTGGAGGTCGTAGGTCGCGACCTTGGGGGACGGCACCATCACCCGCTCCTCGCCGGGGAACACCCGCTCCTCGCCGCCGTTGAAGAAGAAGGTGACGTGCGGGTACTTCTCGGTCTCGGCCATGCGGAGCTGGGTCATGCCGGCCCGCGCCACCACCTCGCCCATCAGGTCGTCGGCGGGCTGCGGCGGGAACAGGACCAGGAGATGGTCGTCGAGATCGGCGGCATAGCGGGTCATGCCGGCCGCCGCCGCCAGCCTCGCCCGCCGGCGGCGCTCGAAGCCGTCGAAGCCGTCGAGCACCAGCGCGCGCAGGAGCTGGCGGACCCGATCGGCGCGAAAATTGATGCAGAGCAGCCCATCGCCGTCGGCCATTCCGGCGTAGGCGCCGATCACGGTGGCCGGCACGAACTCGTCGCTGTGGTCCGCCGCATAAGCCTGGTCCAGGGCTTCCCCGGCCGTGGTCGCGCGAGCAGCCGCCTTGCCCATCACCATGGCATCATGGGCGGTGGCGGTCCGCTCCCAGCGATTGTCCCGGTCCATGGCGTAGTAGCGGCCGGTGACGGTGGCGATCCGCGCGTCCGGCAGCTCGTCCAGCACCTGCTCGAGCCGGGCGATCGATTCGCCCGCCGAGCGCGGCGGCGTGTCCCGGCCATCGAGGAACGCATGCACGCGGATCCCGAGGCCCGCGTCGGCGGCCAGCCGCGCCAGCGCGTGGAGGTGTCGCTCGTGGGAGTGCACGCCCCCCGGCGATAGGAGACCCAGCAGATGCAGGCGGCCGCCGGCAGCCTGGATGCGCCCGACCAGCGTGCGAAAGGCCTCGCGCCCGGCGATGTCGCCGCCGGCGATCGCCCGGTCGATGCGCGGCAGTTCCTGCAGCATGATGCGGCCGCCACCGAGGTTCATGTGGCCGACCTCGGAATTGCCGAACTGCCCGTCGGGCAGCCCGACCTCGGCACCGTCGGTGCGCAGCAGGCAGTGCGGTGCGACGGCGTACCAGTGGTCGAAGACAGGGGTGTCGCCCAGCGCAACGGCGTTGTGCGCCCGCTCGGCCCGGTAGCCCCAACCGTCGAGGATGCACAGCACGACCGGACGCTGCTTCATGTCCTTCCCATCGACGTCGACCGCGGCCCGACGCAGCGATCGCGCAACCGAGCAAGCGATGCGCGCAAACTAAAGCAGCCCGCACCACAACGCCACCGTCACGGACGGCTTAACGCAGATTTCTTAAGTGACGGTTAAGGCCGGGCGACAGAACGGCCGCCAGCCACCAGCGGCGACCGCCGGCCCGGGCAGCGGCGAGGCGGCGCGGCAGCCCGCCCGGTCTACTCAATCGACGCGGCTGGCGCGACCGAACACCCGGCCGAAGAACTCGCCGAAGCTGTCATAGGACGGCGGCGCGTCGGCCGCACGGACCACCGGCGGCGTGCTGGCCGGCAAGGCCTCGGCGGTGCTGTCGCTGCCGGTCAGCGTCAGCACCGTGGGCTCGCCCGGCAGCCGGGCGTCGAGCTGCGAGACGATCGCGGCGGCGGCCGGCACGTCGGCCATGTCCGCGGCCGGCTCGACCGGCAGTGCCGCCCCGGCGCCCGGAGCGCCCGGTGCCGCCGGCGCCCGGTTGATCAGCGGCGCCATGTCGAGCTGCTCGGGATCCGGCTCGCCGCGCTCGACACCGCGGACCGGCCGCGGCTCGCTGCGCGGCTCGGTCACCTGCTGCGACTTGTCGACGATCACGTCGGGCGTCTGCAGATCGTCGAGCGTGCGATGGACCGAGATGCTCTCGCGCGGCGTCACGACCTCCAGCGTGTCGAGCAGATCACCGACCACCGCGAGCACGCGATAGGTGGCGAAGCGCTCGGTGTAGACCGCGGTGGTCAGCTCGACGCGGTTGAGGAACAGCTCGTTCTCGGCGTCGAGCAGGTCGAGCAGCTGGCGCTGGCCGATCTCGAACTGCTGGGCGTAGGCGTCACGGGTTCGCCGCTGCGCCTCGGCCTTGGCGGTGAGCGCCTCGGTCCGGGCCCGCGACGTCTCGAGCGCATTGTAGGAGAAGCGCGCCTCCTGCTCGGCCAGCCTGCGGCTGTTGGCGAGCTGCGCCCGGGCCTCGTTGGCGCGGTGGAACGCCTCGCGCTCGAGCGCCATGTCGGCGCCGCCGCGATAGAGGTTGTAGCGCATCACCAGGAGGCCGCTGACATCGTTGTCGCGACCCTCCGCGCCGTCGATGTTGCGGTTGAGGCCGCCACCGACCTCGAGATCGAAGCGCGGGTAGAAGCCGGCGCGCGAGGCGCGGATCTCGGCCGCCGCGACGTCGATGTCGGCGGCCGCGATCAGCACGGTCGGGCTGTTGACCGAAGCGAGGCTGGCGGCGTCCTCCGGCGACGGCGGCAGGGCCGCGACCGGCGCCTCGGAATCCTCCAGCGTGCCCGGGCGGTCGCCCACCACCCGCTGATAGCGCGCGATCGCGTCGGCCAGCGCGCCGCGCGCGATCGCCAGCGTGTCGAAGGCCCGGGCGAGGCGCGACTCGGTCTGCACGACGTCGGCGATGTCGCCGCGGCCGGCACGCTCCAGGTCGCGGACCTGGGACAGGATGCGCTCGTGCTGGCTGATGTTCTGCTCGTTGAAGCGGACGATCTCCTGGTTGCGCAGGATGTCGAGATGCGCCTCGATGGCATTCAGCGCCGTGAACTCCGCGGCCTCCTCGACCCGGTAGGCGGCGCTGTCGATCCGCGCCTGCTGGCGCTCGACCTCGCTGCGCGTCGCGAAGCCGTCGAACAGCATCTGCGACAGGGTGAGCTGCGCCTCGGTGCGGAATTTCGTGCTGTCGGTGTCGCTGTTGCGGGTCGTGTTGTTGTCCGACCACTCGGGGCCGGCCGCACCGCGCAGGTCGAGGCTCGGCAGGTAGCCGGCGCGCGCCTGCCGCAACTCCTGGTCGATCGCGCGGCGGTTGGTCTTGACGATGTCGACTTCGGGGTTGTTCTGAAGCGCGCCGCGGACCGTCTCCCCCAGCGACTGCGCCGACGCCTCGACGGTGCCGCCGCCGACGATGGCAGCCGAAGCGAACAGGGCGAGCGTCAACTGCCGCAATCCGAGGGTAGCCGATCTGCTTGTCATGTGCTCTTCCGCTTCTTTGACGCGACCCTGCCTTCGGAACAGGATGTCCCCGCAACGTGGGGTGTGGTATCGCCTCCCCCTATGAGCGTCAACGCCTATCCCGGCCAGCAGACCGACGGTTGCTTCGGGTGTTGTTTTTTTGTGTCCGGCGCTGCTGCGGCCGGCCGAAAGGTCGCTGATCTTAACGATCTCGCCATGATGTTCGGGTAGCTTGCAACCATGCAGTTGAGGGCGTAGGCGACGGTGTCGCGTGGCTCGTTCGGCGGGGCGCCGGGGTGGTTCGGCGGGATGTGCCGCGCGGTGGCGTGGCAGGCCTGCGACGGCGCGACGCCGGCGCGATGGTGTCCCGGGGCGAAAGGTGGACTTGGCGATGACTGACAGCGGCGTGCTGCTTCGCAACGGTGACGAGCAGCGGACGGCGGTGCCGGGCCGCAGCGGCGAGACGGTGGCCGGCCGCGGCGAGAGTGGCGGGGTCGAGAGCGGCGAGCCGGCAGCGCCGGCCGGGGGCCCCGCGCCAGCCGAGGCCTGGCGGATCCGCGAGAGCGTGCAGCATCACGACGATCCGCTGCTGCGCGCCCTCGAGACGCTGACCCAGCTGCACGGCCGGCCGACCTCGGCCCAGGCCCTGGCGGCCGGCCTGCCGCTGCCCGAGGGACGGATGGTGCCGAGCCTGGCACCGCGGGCGCTCGAGCGGGCCGGCCTCAGCGCGCGCCTGGTGCGCAAGCCGATCGCCCAGATCGATGCCCTGTCGCTGCCCTGCATCCTCTTCCTCAAGGACCGGCAGTGCGTGGTCCTCACCGCCCGCGAGGGCGGCCAGCTGCAGATCGTCGTGCCGGAGACCGGGCGCGGTGCGGCCACCGTCGACCGGGCCGAACTCGAGCGGCGCTACGACGGCCACGCCCTCTTCGCCCGGCCGGAGATCGGCTACGAGCAGCGCGACCGGCCCATCGCCCTCGAGCGCAAGGGTCACTGGTTCTGGTCCACCCTGCTGCGGCAATGGCCGACCTATGCCGAGGTGCTGATCGCGGCCGTCCTGATCAACGCCTTCGCGCTGGCCTCGCCGCTCTTCGTGATGAACGTCTACGACCGGGTCGTCCCCAACAACGCGATCCACACCCTCTGGGTCCTGGCGATCGGCGCCTTCACGGTCTTCGCCTTCGACTTCATCCTCAAGACCCTGCGCGGCTACTTCATCGACACCGCCGGCCGGATCGCCGACATCCGCCTCGCCAGCCGCATCTTCGAGCACGTCCTGGGGATCAAGATGGCGGCCCGGCCCGCCTCGGCGGGTGCCTTCGCCCAGCATCTGCGCGAGTTCGAATCCCTGCGCGACTTCTTCACCTCGGCGACGGTCACGACGCTGGTCGATCTGCCCTTCGTCCTCTTCTTCATCGCCATCGTCTGGATGCTGGGCGGGCCGGTGGCCCTGGTGCCGCTGGTGGCCCTGCCGGTGGTCGTCGCCATCGGCCTCCTGATGCAGATCCCGCTCAACCGGATCGTCCGGCGCACCTTCAAGGAGGCGGCCGCCAAGCACGGCGTGCTGGTCGAGGCGATCAACGGGCTCGAGACGATCAAGAGCGTGGGCGGCGAGAGCAAGCTGCAGGCCGGCTGGGAGCGGTTCGTGACCGCCACCGCCGAGAGCGCCAATCGCTCGCGCTTCCTCTCGGCGATCACCGTCAACCTCGCCGCCTTCGCCACCCAGCTCGTCACCATCGGCGTGGTCGTGGTCGGCGTCTACCAGATCGGCGAGGGCCTGATGACGGTCGGCGCGCTGGTCGCCTGCACCATCATCGCCGGCCGCGCCATGGCGCCGCTGGGCCAGGTGGCCGGGCTGCTGACCCGCTACCACCAGGCCAAGATGGCCTACGACACGCTCGATCGGGTCATGCAGATGCCCCAGGAGCGGAGCGAGGAGGTCCGCTTCCTGAGCCGCCCGCTGGTGGAGGGCGGCATCGAGCTCAAGAACGTCACGCTGACCTATCCCGGCCAGAAGCTGCCGGCGCTGCAGGACGTGTCGTTCCGTATCCAGCCGGGCGAGCGGGTCGGGCTGATCGGCCGGATCGGCTCCGGCAAGACGACCATCGAGAAGCTGGTGCTGGGCCTCTACGAGCCCGAGAAGGGGGCCGTGCTGATCGACGGCACCGATCTGCGCCAGCTCGACCCGGCCGATCTCCGGCGCAACATCGGCTGCGTGCCGCAGGACGTCTTCCTCCTGCAGGGCAGCGTGCGCGAGAACATCACCCTGGGGGCGACCTTCGCCGACGACACGGCGGTCCTGCGCGCGGCCGAGATCGCCGGCGTGGACGACTTCGTCAGCCGCCACCCGATGGGCTACGACATGCCGGTCGGCGAGCGCGGCGAGCTGCTCTCGGGCGGCCAGCGCCAGGCCATCGCGATCGCCAGGGCGCTCCTGCTCGACCCGCCGATCGTCGTGCTCGACGAGCCGACATCCGCCATGGACAACGGTGCGGAGAACCGCTTCCGCACCCGCCTCGCCGAGGAGCTCGGCCGGCGGACGCTGCTGTTGGTGACGCATCGCGCCTCGCTCCTCGCCCTGGTCGACCGGCTGATCGTCATGGACGGCGGCCGGGTGGTGGCGGACGGTCCCCGCGATGCGGTCCTCAAGGCGCTTTCGGCCGGGCAGATCAAGGGAGCCAACTGAGATGATCCAGGCCAAGCGCAACGCGCTCGCGGTGCCGGGTCGCGATCCGCTGCTGGCCGCGGCGGCGGCCGGCGGCTACACCGTCGAGGATCTCCGGCCGAAGGGGCTCAGCCACCTCTTCCTCCTCGTCATCGTCGCCTTCTTCGTCGTCTTCTTCGGCTGGGCCAGCTGGGCGACGCTCGAGGAGGTGACCCGCGGCGAGGGCCGGGTGATCCCGTCGCGCCAGACCCAGGTCGTGCAGAATCTCGAGGGCGGCATCGTCGCCGAGATCCTGGTGCGCGAGGGCGAGGTGGTCGCGGCCGGCGACGTGCTGATGCGGATCGACAACATCCGTGCGGCCTCCGACGTCCGCGAGCGGCGCTCGCGCTATTTCGCGCTCGAAGCGGCGCTCGCCCGGCTGGAGGCAGAGGTGGCGGGCGGCGAGCCGCGCTTCAGCGAAGACGTCAGGGTGGCCGCACCCGACCTGGTCGCCGCCGAGACCGACTACTTCCTGTCACGCCGACAGGCGCTGGCCAGCGAGGTCGAGATCCTCACCCGGCAGCGCGAGCAGCGCGAGCAGGAGCTGGCCGAGCTCAAGACCCGCGAGCGGCAGTTCACGGAGTCGCTCCGGCTGGCGCGCGAGGAGCTGGGCATTCTCGCGCCGCTCGCCCAGCAGCGGATCGTCAGCCAGTCCGAGTACCTGCAGCTGCAGCGGTCGGTGAACGACCTGTCGGGCGAGCTCGAGCAGACGCGCCTCTCCATCGGCCGGGTGGAGACGGCCATCAAGGAGGCGGCCGAGCGGGTCGACAATGCCCGCAGCAATTTCCGCAGCGAGGCGCATCGCGAGATGAGCATGCTCCGGGCGGAGCGCGCCGGCCTGACCGAGGTGATCATCGCCGGCGAGGACCGGGTGCGCCGCACCGAGGTGCGCTCACCGGTTCGCGGCACCATCAAGGAGCTCAAGTTCAACACCATCGGCGGCGTCATCCAGCCGGGCGACCCGATCCTCGAGATCACCCCGCTCGACGACACGCTTCTGGTCGAGGCCCGGGTGCGGCCGGCCGACATCGCCTTCCTCCGCCCCGACCTGCCGGCCATGGTGAAGATCACCGCCTACGATTTCTCGATCTTCGGCGGGCTCGAGGGCCGGGTCGAGCAGATCAGCGCCGACACGATCACCGACGAGCGCGGCGAGAGCTTCTACCGGGTAAGGGTGCGGACCAACGAGACCTCGCTCGGCACCCCGGACAAGCCGCTCGAGATCATCCCCGGCATGACCGCGCAGATCGACGTCATCACCGGCGAGAAGACCGTGCTCGACTACCTGATGAAGCCGATCCTGAAGGCCCGCGACGAGGCCCTGCGCGAGCGTTGACCGCGGCCTTCGGCGCTCCCCGGCCCGCCGGCGCCGGGCTGCTAGGCAACGAACCGGGCGTCTGGTACGACGGCGTGACCAGCGTTCGACGCTAGCTGGAGGCCAAAATGCTCTACCTGACGCGGCGGACCGGCGAGGCCGTCATCATCAACAACGCGATCGAGGTCCGGGTGGTCGAGCTCAAGGGCAAATCGGTCAAGCTCGGCTTCACCTTCCCGGCCGACGCCACCGTGCTGCGCGAGGAGGTCTTCCTGCAGATCAAGGCCGAGAACGAGGCGGCGGCCAGGGCCAGCGTCGAGGCGCTGCGCGGGATGGCGGTGCCGCCACCCGTCCCCGGCCAGCCCGACGACACCTGAGCGCGGAGCCGAAGCGGATGTCGAGCCGAGCCCGGGCGCCGGTGGCGATCGTCATGGGCAGCCAGTCCGACTGGCCGACCATGCGCCATGCGGCGGCGGTGCTCGACGAGCTGGCGGTGGCGCACGAGGCCCGGATCGTTTCCGCCCACCGCACGCCCGAGCGGATGGTCGCCTTCGCCAGGGCGGCGCGCGACGACGGCTTCCGGGTGATCGTCGCCGGCGCCGGCGGTGCGGCGCACCTGCCCGGCATGCTGGCCTCGCTGACCGCCCTCCCGGTGCTGGGCGTGCCGGTCCAGAGCCGGGCGCTCTCCGGCCTCGACAGCCTGCTCTCGATCGTGCAGATGCCGGCCGGCGTCCCGGTCGGCACGCTCGCCATCGGCGCGGCCGGAGCCACCAATGCCGGGCTCCTGGCCGCCCAGATCCTGGCGCTCGGCGACCCGGCCCTGGCGGCCAGGCTGGACGCGTGGCGAGCGGCGCGCACCGCCGCCGTGGGCGAGGTGCCGGTGGAGTCGGCCGGAGGCGAGCCGTGAGCATCCCGCCGGGTGGGACGATCGGCATCCTGGGCGGCGGCCAGCTCGGCCGGATGACCGCCATGGCGGCGGCCCGGCTCGGCTGCCGGACGGTGATCCTGGCACCCGAGGCGGATGCCCCGGCGGCCGATGTCGCCTGGCGGCACATCCGCGCCGACTATGCCGACCCGGCGGCGGTTGCCGAGCTCGTCCGTCTCGTCGACGTGGTCACGCTGGAATGGGAGAACGTGCCGGTCGCGGCCGTCGAGCGGATCGCCCTCGACCGGCCGACGCGGCCCGGCTCCCGGGTGCTGGAGATCACCCAGGACCGGCTGGCCGAGAAACGCTTCGTCCAGGAGCTGGGCATCGCGACCGCCCCCTTCGCCGCTGTCGACGACCAGGCCGCGCTGGCGGCCGCGCACCGCAGCCTCGGCCCGCGGGCGATCCTGAAGACGCGCCGGCTCGGCTACGACGGCAAGGGCCAGGTGCGACTCGACGCCGGGACGGAGCCGGCCGCGGCGCTGGCCGCGTTGCGCGGCGCGCCGGCCATCCTCGAGGGCTTCGTCGCGTTCGAGCGGGAGCTGTCGGTGATCACCGCCCGGCGCCCCGGCGGCGAGCTGCGCAGCTTCCCGCCGGTCGAGAACCGGCACGCGGACCAGATCCTGATCGAGACCATCGCCCCGGCCGTGCTGCCGCCGGCGGTGGCGGCGCAGGCGGTGGCGATCGCCGAGCGGATCGCCATGGCGATCGGGCTCGAGGGCCTCCTCGCGGTCGAGCTGTTCCTCTGCCCTGGCGGAGCGCTGCTGGTCAACGAGCTGGCGCCACGGCCGCACAATTCCGGCCACTGGAGCATCGATGCGGCAGGGGTGAGCCAGTTCGAGCAGCTGGTGCGGGCGATCTGCGACCTGCCGCTGGGCGATCCGAGCCCCCACGCCCCGTCGACGATGCGGAACCTCCTGGGCGACGCGGTCGAAGACTGGCCGGCGCTCCTGGCCGAGCCCGGGGCGCGGCTGCACCTCTACGGCAAGCGCGAGGTCCGCCCCGGCCGCAAGATGGGCCACGTCACGCGTGTGCGCCAAGGCTGACGCCACGGGCGGACCCGCCGGACCAGCGAAACCCCGCGCAGCAGCGGGCTCCGTCCACCGGCGTGATCCCGGCCGACCGTCGTCCGGCCGGCAGCTCAGCAAGGCGCGGCCGGCGAAAGCTGCCGGGTGCGGCTGGGCATCGGACGGGCTGGTCGTGGCGGCGGTGCTGCGCCGTCGCAGGCTCGCGGCGCACCTTCCTGCGGCGGTTATGGGGCCGAGCCGGCCCTGCCGGCTCGCGACGGCGAGGCCGCGAACGAGGCGCTGGCGCCGGCCCGCCCGGTCGCTGCCGGGCACCACGAGAACGACCCCTCGCGGGTCCGTCGACCCCGCGTCGCCGGGCGGTCGGGCATGCACGCGGTCGACGGTGGCGCCTCGCCGACCCCGGAAAATCCCCTGCCTTACCGGGCGCGCAGGATCGGGCATGGTCGGGACACCACCGGATGCGGACCCCGGTGCCGGGGAGGCCCCGGCAAGGCCGCGAGCAACCCCACCGACCAACCCACGGAGACCACCGATGCCGACCCTCAAGCTCACCACCG
>CAYWSB010000133.1:0-14569 GCA_964460465.1 uncultured Geminicoccaceae bacterium
GAGTGTGCCAGCAGTTGCGTCGCCTGCGCCGACGCCTGCCTTGGCGAGCAGGCGGTTCAGCAGCTTACCCAGTGCATCCGCATCAACCTCGACTGCGCCGACGTATGCGCTGCCACTGGCACGGTCGCAACACGGCGTACCGGCTCCAACGAGCAGACCATCCGCGCGATGCTGCGGGCTTGCGCCGACGCCTGCCGGGCGTGCGGCAGCGAATGCGAGCGCCACGCGAGCCACCATGAGCACTGCCGCGTCTGCGCCGAGGCGTGCCGCCGCTGCGAGCAGGCTTGCGAAGAGGCTTTGCGCAGCATCGGGTGAGCTTGCAGGTGCCGCCAGGCAAAGGAGCGCCCAACGCCGAAGTGCGAGATGGCCCCTCCGGCTAGGGGCGGAGCGGCCGGACCCTGCAAATGTCGCTATCGAATCTTTGGAAGGAGATGAACCATGGAAAGCAAAAGCCAGTCGATCGGCTTGTCGGGCTGCCTGCGGCGAACGCTGCCGGTGCTTGTTGCCGTCGTTTTCGCCGCCTCGCCGGCTCGAGCAGAAAATCAGCCGGCCGGTGGTGGCGGGTCGCAGATGCACGGCTCCATGCCCGGCATGCAGCACTCGGAACCACAAGCGGGCGGCTCTGCTGCTGCAAGCGCGCCATCGACGCCGGCCTATGAAGCCTCGATGAAGAAAATGCACGACCAGCAACAGCATGTAGGCTTCAGCGGCGATGCCGACCGCGACTTTGCGGTTCACATGATTCCGCATCACCAAGCCGCTGTCGATATGGCGCGGGTTCAGCTGCAATACGGGCAGGACCCTCAACTGCGCGAGCTGGCGCAGAAAATCATCTCCGAGCAGCAGAAGGAAATCGGCATCCTCAAGAAGTGGCTCGATGGGCAAGCGGTGAAAAGTAAGTGACACTGCACAAAGGGCAAAACACTACATGAGCACGAAGGCGGCCGGATCTCGCTGGCCTGGTGTCGCTTTAGCTGTGATCGTTTTCGCAACAGCGGTTGCGGTTCTTCTGGAGGTAAAGGATCCGCGAGCACAGGACGTGACGGTTTACATGTCGCCGCACTGCGGCTGTTGTGGGGAATGGGTGGACCATCTGGCCAACAACGGCTTCTCGGCGCGGAAGCACCTGGTCGACAACCTTGACGTGGTCAAGGCCCGCCAGCAGGTGCCGACGGCCGTCGCGTCCTGTCACACCGCGGTTGTCGATGGCTATTTCGTGGAGGGGCACGTCCCGGCCGCCGACATCCGGAGGCTTCTCGGCCAGCGGCCCTCCGCGCGCGGGCTCGCCGCGCCGGGGATGCCGGCAGGCGCGCCGGGCATGGAGAGCGCCGGTCGCGAGCCGTATGACGTGCTCCTGGTCGACGAAGAGGGGCGGACGACGGTGTTCGCGAAGCATTGATTTGTGCCGGCGCGGCTGCGGGCAAGCCGCTGAGCGTGAAGGCTCGGCCGGCCCATGCGGGTAACCGCGAGAAATCTTGGGCGGCAACCGGCGAGTGGGAGTGCCGAGCGGGCCGCGAACAAAGCGACGTGGGCGAGGGGCGGGGTCAAAGGCTAGATCGCGATGCGCTCAACCTCGTCCAGGGTGATTTCGTCCTTCGTCCGGTCGTACAGCTTGGTGGTGCGCGGGGACTCGTGTGCGGCCATGGTCTGGGCGTTTTCGAGCGTGCCACCGTTGTCGAGGTAGGCGGTGATCCCGGTAGCCCGGAAGGTGTGACAGCAGACCGCGGCACTGAGGCCGGCATCTTCGGCGCGGCGACGGATCATCCGCCACACGTCGACGCGGCCCATGGCCTTGTCGGTGAGCGTTCCGGTGCGCCCGAAGGCCGAGCGGAAGAGGAAGGTCTTTTTCGCCCCGCGGAGGCCGCCGGCGTCGAGATAGGCGTCCAAGTAGGCTTCAAGGTTATGGTGCGCCGGCATTTCGTGCCGCTTGCCGCCTTTCTCGTGCAGGCGCACCCACCAGCGCTTGCCGGCGGGATAGTAGTCTTCGACGCGCATGGCCACGGCCGCGCCGACGCGGGCGAAGCTGTAGACCATGAGGGCGATCAGGGCCCGGTCGCGGAGGCCGACCAGCGAGTTCGTATCGATGCTGTCGAGCAGCTTTCGAGCCTGGTCCGCCGTCAGAACCGTCGTCTTGCCGCGCTTGATGACGTGCTTCGGGCCGCGCACCGAGGTCGCCGGATTCATAGCGACGACCTGACCGGTAACCAGCCAGTCGAACAGCATGCGGATAGCCGCCAGGTGCTGCTTCACCGTTGGCTTTTCGAAGTCGCGGCCGAGCGCCTCGATGTACGCCGCGACGTGGATCGGCTCGATCGAGGCCAGGTCGCCGAGCTGGTGACGCTCACACCAGGCGAAGAACCGGCAGCACGCCCGATAATAGGCCTCGCGGGTGTTGGCGTTGCGGATCGTCGCGACGAAGAACTCGAGGAAGCGCCGCGTCGCCTGTTGGCCGGCATCGGCAACCAGTGCCGGCAGCAGCATGGCCGAACCCGGGCTGGCCAAGCCGGCGGCAACGGTCACCTGTGTCGATTGCTCGTCACGCGCGCTCATGCCCGTTAGTGTAACATAACGTCCTTTATGTTTCCTAGGGCTCACCCTGAACGTCGGGCTGTTCGGGCCGGGATTAGCGCCGGTCGAGAGAGCTGGAGCGCGGCGGTGCCGACTCACCCAACGCCGCGGCTCCGCATCCACGGCAAGGCGGCGCGGCAAGATCCGCTCAGGCCTTCCCGCCTCAGCCCTCAGCTCCCTCAGCGAAGGTTGATAACGGTTTTTATCAAGACTGAGAGCGGCCGGGAGCGGGCGGCGGCCGCGCGGCGGCCGCGCCGAGTGCCAGCCATTGTTCCGCTTTTGTTCTTATCCTATTCTCGCGGACATGGAGGTCACCCGGGCCGAGCTCGAAAGCCTGATCGCCGAGGCGCTGCTGCGCGAGGGCACGTTCCGGCCGAAGCGGCGCACCTGGAACGAGACCTGGGAGCAGGACGAGCAGCGCGCCCGGATCATCGCCGCGGCGATCGTCACCTACCTCGACCGCTGCGGCCTCTACTGGGAGAAGCGGCCGGCGCTGCCGCCGCACAGGACGCCGGGTGACTGAGGCGGGGTTCCCTCCGAGGGCGCTCCGAAGGCTGTCAATCGTTCGGGCCTGTTTATCTACATTAGGTTCGCAGCCCTACTCGGCGCTTCGATGGAGTTGCCAACCACCTTGCAAGCAACCCGCTGCGTACAGCGTCCAATCGCGGCGTAACGCCTGACAACTCTGTCGCAGCTCTCAGGCCCGCTTCAGGTTGAGATCGCGAACGGGGACGAACGCCCGGTTCGTCTCGGCGGCCCGACGCTCTTTCTCGCGCATCACCTCGACGAGCGACACGCGTTCGGCGAGCACCTCGTACAAATCCAACCCGTCCGCGCAGATCAGGTTGGTCTGGCGGCCGCGCGCGAACGCCTCCAAGCCCTCGCCGGTGAACCCGGAGTTGCTAACGAAGAGGCCGCGCGACCAAGCCGCCTTGCCGCCCACCTTGCCCGAGAAGGTCATCAGGTCCGCGAACCCGATCTGGGGACCGTGCCACTTGGCTTCGACTAGGTATGTTTGACCGTCCAGGCGGAAGCTCCCGTCGATCTGCTCGCCCACGAGGCGGAACGCGTTGCGGGGCGCGAGGTGATGAGCCGCGAACAGCTCGTTGAGGAAGCCCTCGAAACGCAGCCCCCGCTCTTGCGGACCGAGCTTGCTGATCTCGATGAGGAGTGCAGCGAGCGCCTGCGCCCGGTCGGCGCTGAGCCTGGACGAAGCAGCCGGGGTGGCAGCAGCGGCCGGCGCAGCGAGACTCTCAAGAAAGCCTCGATCGAGGAGCTCGGGGACCTTGAACGAGACGTTCGGCAAAAGCGCGTTCAACCGCTCGACCTCGTCCCGTCGCAGCGGATTTCCCTTGCCGCGACGGTAGGTCATCGCCTGCCGTACGATCGCGACGACGAGCTTGGTGAACAGGTGTCGCCGGTGCTCAAGCGTTGCGGCCAAGAGCTGGACGATGGCGGGCCGCTTGCTGCCCGGCACCCAGAGGTCGCCGACCCCCGCCTGGGCGGCCGCGATCGGGAACGCCGTCCGGTTGTTCCCGCTTCCCGGCAAAAAGTCGTACAGCAGGTCGGCGAGGTCCTCGACGGCTTGCGCTTCGCACAATGACAGCATCACTCCCCACCCGACGTCACTGCAGGCCGACCTTGAGGTGGCGAAGGACCAGCGCCAACCCGTGCTGTCGTAGCAGAGGTCCCGTGGACTGGGCGGTCAGCTTTCCAATCGCCCGGTCGTAGATCGCGAGGTTGGCTTCGCCGTTCAGGCGCGACGGGTAGATGATCCCATCGGGCTGAGCCGGATGGTCGTAGAACGCCAATGACCATTGCTGCGCCAGACTCTGCTTCGACCCGCGTACCACGTCGCTGGGGATGCCCATGCGCAACGGCCCGTCCCCGCGCAGGTCGAGCAACGTCAGCGGCGTCGTTACCTCAATTTCGGCGAAGCTGCGCACCGCCAGGTCGTGCTCGTCCAACAGGAGGTCGCTGGTGCGGCCATCGCCCTGGTCTCGGAGCACGGCCTCGACGAAGCACACCTTGAGGCTGCTCCCCAGGTAGAGCACGCCGAAGCGGTTGACCCGGACGCGCCGCCGCGGATCCCCGAAACGGCTCACGGTCTTGCCGAAGCCGAGGGGGTCCGGGTAACGGCTGAGGTAGATGCGGCCGAACCGCTCGCCCGCGTTGATCGTCGCGAGGTCGAGCGCGGCCCCTGCGAACTGCGCTGTCGGAGCCGAGCCCGCCACTCAGGCGAAGGTTCCCTGCGAAATACTTTCGGCGACCTCCAGCGCCAGGTCGGCCTTGCCTCGGCGTAGCGCCTCGCGTCCCGTGAGACCGCCGAGCTCCGGATGGGCCTGGACGAGGAAACGGTAGACCGACCAAGGCCCGCCTCCCAGCCGCTCAAACAGCGCCGGCAATGCGGAGAACGGCTTGCCGTCCTCGTCCACCTGCCAGGCGGGAAAGCGGAAGCCGCGCTTCGCGCCGTCGAGACCGAGCACCTGATGGTTCTGCCGCTTGGTGTTAACGGTCATACGGGTCGTGCCCAGGAGCGCGGCGAACTTGTCGGCACTCAACATGTCCTCGGCGGCCAGGATCTCGGCCGCCCGCGCCCGACCACGCCCGCGGGCCTCCTCCAGCGCGCGCTGGAGATCGGCGTCCTCTCCGATCGGCGGGGCCGCGGCGGCGGCCAGCGGCTCCTCAAGCGGGGTCACAGTCGTGCCGCCGGTCGGATCGACCTCGACCCGGAAGCTCACGGCGCGGCCCGCCGCGCGGCTCTTGGCGACCGCCTCGCCGTACCCCTTCAGCAACGGCTTGACCTTGGCGGGCTGGCCCGCGAACACCTCGACGGCGTTGCTCGGAGCGCGGAAGGTGAACCCCGCCGCACCCTTGGGCAGCGCCGCACCCGCGTCCGTCATGAAGGCGGTCGTGAGCGTCGCCTGCGCCTCCGCTCGCGCGGCGCCTCGCTTGACTCGACGACCGCCTAGCTTCCTCTTCGCGTTCGCCATGACGCACCTCCAGCCCACAAGGTGGCGCCAAAAGATGGTCTCGTCAAGTTCGTAAAGTTATGCTAAGCGGACGGGGTGAGGATAATCGCGCGCCTTGACCTACGGCTCGACGATCCCACCCCAACGTCGAGACGCCGACATGATCCTGACTGACAACGAAACCAAGGTCGACCTCCTAAACAACGAGGCGATCGCCACCACGATCATCAAGCTGCTGCGCGATCGACCCGACCGCCCGGTGACCGTCGGGGTGCACGGTGACTGGGGCGCCGGCAAGTCGAGCGTCCTGGAGATGATCGAGGCCGGTTTCGACGGTGATGAGAAGGTTCTCTGCCTCAAGTTCAACGGCTGGCGCTTCCAAGGCTTCGAGGACGCCAAGATCGCCCTGATCGAGGGCATCGTCACCGGCCTCATCGAGAAACGCCCCGCGCTGACCAGAGCGGGCGAGGCCGTAAGGGCGGTGTTCCGGCGCATCGACTGGCTCAAGATCGCCAAGCGCGCCGGCGGGCTCGCCTTCGCCGCCGCGACGGGCGTGCCGTCGCCCGACCTCATCCACTCGGCCATGGGCGCGATCGAAGGCTTCATGGCGGATCCGACGAAGCTCGCGACCAAGGAGAACGCCGAGAAGGCGATGGGCGAGGTCAAGGAGCTGCTCAAGGAAAAGGCGGACGGCGAGTCCACCAACGTGCCCGAGGAGATCAATGCCTTCCGCAAAGCCTTCGACGTCCTGCTCGACAAGGCCGGCGTCGAGCAGCTCGTCGTGCTCATCGACGACCTGGACCGCTGCCTCCCGGACACCGCTATTGAGACCTTAGAGGCCGTCCGTCTCTTCGTCTTCACGTCGCACACCGCTTTCGTGGTCGCCGCCGACGAGGCGATGATCGAGTATTCGGTCCGCAAGCACTTCCCCGATCTGCCCGACACCACGGGCCCGCAGAGCTACGCCCGCAACTACCTTGAGAAGCTCATCCAGGTCCCGTTCCGGATCCCGGCGCTGGGCGACACCGAAACCCGCATCTACGTCACGCTGCTCCTCGTCGGGGCCGAGCTCGGCGACGACGAACCCGCCTTCAACCACCTCATCGCGGCCGCGCGCGAGCGGCTCAAGCGGCCCTGGATCGGCGGCACGCTCGACGCCGCCACGGTTAGGAAGGCGCTGGGCAACAAGGCGCCGCGCGCGAACAACGCGCTCGCGCTGTCCGATCAGATCGGCCCCATCCTGGCGAGCGGCACGAAGGGCAACCCGCGCCAGATCAAGCGCTTCCTGAACACGCTCGTGCTGCGCCAGCGGACCGCGGAGGCGCGCGGCTTCGGCGACGACGTGAAGCTGCCGGTCCTCGCCAAGCTTATGCTCGCCGAGCGCTTCATCCCGCGCCTGTTCGACCAGATCGCGGCCGCCGCCGCGACTTTGCCGGACGGCAAGTGCGCGGACCTGGCCGCCCTTGAGGCGGCGGCGACCGAACCGCCCGAAGTGACCAAAGCGCCCGCGAAGAAGCCGTCCGGTGAAAAGGGCGATGGCCCGAAGGCGCCTAAGCTCGAGGTAGTCAAGACGCAGGACAGCCCGCAGCTGGGCGAATGGCTCTCGTCCCAGGCGATCAAGTCGTGGGCCGCAGTCCTGCCCGCCGTGGGCGGCGAGGATCTGCGCCCTTACCTATTCGTCGCCAAAGACCGGAAGGACTATTTCGGCGCGGCCTCGGTGCTGGGCCACCTCGCCGGCGTGGTGGAGCAGCTCTTCGGCGGCAAGTTCGCGGTGCAGGGCCTGGAAGGCGACCTGAAGCGCCTCGCGCCGCCCGAGGCGGCGCAGGTGTTCGAGGCGGTTCGCGGCCGCATCGTGGGTACCGACAGCTTCGGAACCGAGCCGCCCGGCGCGGCAGGATTGGCGGTGCTGGTCAAGGCGCATCCTGCGCTGCAGGGCAGCCTTCTCGATTTCCTCGAGGCCTTGCCGCGCGACCGCCTCGGCCCCTGGGCGTGCGGCGGCTGGGAAGGCGTGCTTAAGGACGTCGACGCGGGCCCCCGGTTCGACCGGCTCCTGCAGGCCTGGGGCAAGGACGGTGGGGCGGCGCTCAAGGCGGCCAGCGCCGTGCTTCGCACGCGGCAGGGTGGCCGCTGATGGGAACGTCGAGCGGCTTCGGCGGTCAGAGCGGCAACAGCCCGCTAGTCCCCAGCTTTGTCGGCGACGAGGGCGCGCCGCCCGCGGCCGCGCCGGACGGTACACCGCCGCCGGGACAGCCCCCCGCACCGCCACAGCGCCCGCCGATCCCGCCGATGGGCGACCCAGCCCGCTTCTCGGCGGCGCGCAACAACTTCTCCCGCTTCGCCGGATCCGGCGGTCGCGACCGGGCAAGTCTCGGCCGCGCGGTGTCCCACTATGTCGGCTCCTCGACCGGCGGCGCTCGCGGCGCAGCGGCGCGCATGGGCTCCGCGCGCGGCGCCGGCAGTCGCCTCCTCGGCTTCCTGTCGGACGCGGCAACCCGTGGTGCCACCGAAGCTCTACGATCCCTCAACCTCGGCGCGCTCGTCGGCCGTCCGATCGAGGAGATCTTCCTCGGCCTATCGGACTATGTCTGCCCGGACGGCGGCTCGATCGACGAAGGCATCGCGCGCGAGGCGTTCATCGAGACCATCGCCGACCTCGCAGGCGCCGGCATCACCGATCTGGACGGGCTGACTCCCGACCAAATGCAGACCGTCTTCGAGCTCTACGCCACCCATGCGATCGAAGCGCGCCTCTGCAACGACATCGGCACGAAGGCGGTAACATTGCCGTTCGACGCCCGCGAGGCCTCGCGCATCCAGGCCCAACTGCACGACTTCATACGGCGCGGCGTTTCGGACGCGCTCACTACGGCGCGCGGCGATGGCGCCGCGCTCACGCCCGACCGCGTGCTCGGCTTCGTCGGCCGCATCTACGAGCAGGCGTTCGGGATCCTGCAGATCATGGGCGACGCAGAGGCGGCTGCGGCATGAGGCGGCACCTTATCATCGGCCGCTTCGGTCCCGACGACCGCGCGCGGGTGCCGCGGGCGGACGACGAGGTCGCTACGCGCCTCGAACTGGTGGCCGGCAAACGCGCGCTCGCGCACGGGATCGGCCGAGCGCTGGACGACCTCGTCCGGCTCGGCGTGTTCCCCACCGAGATCGGCGTCGACCTGCTCGTGCTCGCCGCCCACGTCCACGCGGCCGATACGCGCATCTCGCGCGGCAGCGAATCCCAAGACGGTTGGACCCGGGAGATCCGGCTCGTCGCGCCCGTGTCCGATCCGTCCCGCTGGAACGACGCCACGCCCGTGTTTACCCGGATGCTGAACTTCCTGACCGGCGACAGATGGGTGCTCGGCTTCCGCGCGCGCCCGCAGCGTCTCGCGCGCACCGCGCCTCCACGCCGGCCGACGCTGCTCGACTCGCCGTTCGACGATCCCGCCTTGTTCTCGGGCGGCCTGGACAGCCTCATCGGCGCGATCGACGCCCTGGAGGCGGGAAGGACGCCGCTGCTCGTCAGCCACGCGGGCGAGGGCGCGACGAGCTACGCGCAGACCACCCTGTTCGACGCTCTCGAAGCGCAGTATCGGGGGCGGGCCTTCGACAGGCTGCGCCTGTGGATGGCGTTCCCCGATGGCCTTGTCGCGGGTTCGGCCGGCGAGAACACCACCCGCGGCCGCTCGTTCCTGTTCTTCGCGCTCGGCGCCTTCGCCGGGACGGGCTTGAATCGACCATTCACGCTGAAGTGCCCCGAGAACGGCCTGATCGCCATCAACGTGCCGCTCGATCCGCTGCGGCTCGGGGCGCTCAGCACCCGAACGACGCACCCGTTCTACATCGCCCGCTGGAACCAGGCGCTGGCCGCGCTTGAGATCGATGGACGGATCGAGAACCCCTACTGGGACCAGACAAAGGGCGAGATGGTGCGCGACTGCGCGAACGACGGGCTGCTCCGTCGCCTCGCGCCGGCGTCGCTCTCCTGCGCCTCGCCGAGCAAGGGTCGCTGGCAAGGGTTCGGCATCCAGCACTGCGGCTACTGCCTGCCTTGCCTGATCAGGCGCGCTTCGCTCGTCAGGGGCCTCGCGCCCGACCCCGACCCAACCGTCTACACGGTGAACGACCTGACCGCCCGCCCGCTGAACACGCGCGAGTCGGAGGGCGTGCAGATCCGATCGTTCCAGCTCGCGATCGAGCGCTTGCGCGCGCGCCCGGCGCTCGCGTCGCTGCTCATCCACAAACCCGGGCCGCTGTTTGACGAGACGCCGGCACGCCAAGTCGCGCTCGCCGATGTTTATCGTCGGGGGATGGAAGAGCTCGGAACCATCCTCGCGGGCGCTCGGACGCGCCCTGGATGAGCAACGCCCACAGCCCCAGAGGCGTCGACTTCCACTGCCATCTCGACCTTTTCCCGGATCATGCGGCGGCGATCGAGCGCGCCGAGGCGGCTCGCATCTACACGCTGACCGTCACCACCACGCCCAAGGCTTGGGCCCGCAACCACGCGCTCACCCGCGGCTGCCGCTTCGTGCGCGTTGCGCTCGGACTGCATCCGCAACTGGTCGCAGAGCGCGAAGCCGAACTAGCGTTGTGGGAGCGTTACCTGGGAGAAACCCGCTACGTCGGCGAGGTTGGCCTCGACGCCGGTCCGCGCTTCTACCGTTCGTTCGACGCGCAGCAGCGGGTGTTCCGCGCCGTTCTCGAGCGCTGCGCCGAAGCGGGGGGCAAGATCTTGACCGTCCACAGCGTGCGCAGCGTCAAGATCGTGCTCGACATGCTAGAAGCTCACCTGCCAGCCGATCGAGGGCGCATCGTGCTCCACTGGTTTACGGGCAGCCGAAGCGAGGCGCGCCGTGCGACCGAACTCGGGTGCTACTTCTCGGTGAACGCCGAAATGACACGGTCGGAGCGCGGACTCGCATTGCTCGCAGAGCTGCCGCTCGACCGGCTACTCACCGAAACCGATGGTCCCTTCACGCAGGTTGCCGGACGACCCGCCGAGCCACACGACGTTGCCGCGGCGATCGCGGGGATTGCGTCGACGAGGGGCCTGACGGCCGAAGATGTTACGAGCGCCGTGCTACGCAACCTCCGGGCGCTCCTGCAGGCAAACCGAGGCTACCGACATATGCTTTTGCGCGAGGGCGGCGCGCAATCGCCGGTGCCTTGATGCGCATACTGTTAACGGGTCGAGTCTGATCGCCCCGTCGATGCTTCGTTCACGCCTCAGCCCGCCAAATGCTCAGGATGCCCCCGTCAGTGGCGGCTCCGCCTCACGGCGGGCAACATCCCTGCATCGAAACGCGCGGTCCAGAATGTTCCCAAGCGCGCTCATCGCATTGAGGAGACGGGCTTTCGTCATAGGCGGCGGGTGCCGCCAGCCAGCGGATCGCGGCATGCGAGGGTAAGATAAGGCACGGGTACAGCCGCCTTCGGGAGCGTCTATTGCAGGGCTGAGCACGCCGAGCCTGGAGGCTCGCAGGACCTGCGTGCCGACGGCAGCCGATCCTGGCGTCGACACCGGGAGAGAGCACTGCGCGCTCTGCTCCCGGTGCGACCCGCGGTAAGCCCGTCCGACGTACCCTTAGCACTTCGGAAATTATTGGAGCCTAAAGATTGGTCCGATTGCGGTGCAGCGCGACCTGCGCGAAAGTGGGTGCCAACGACCAGGCAGCATCAGTTTTCGACTACGTGGGGGATTCCAATGACCGAGTTTGAGCAGGTTCCTTTTGACGCCGCAGGCTTTGCCGACAACCCGGAGCCGCGGTGCCCATGCCTCTTGTTGCTCGACACATCGGGGTCTATGCAGGGCCGGCCAATCAGCGAACTCAACGCTGGTTTAATTGCATTAAAAGACGAGTTAATGGCCGACTCTGTAGCGGCAAAGCGCGTTGAAATCGGAATTCTCACCTTCGGTCCTATAAAGATAATAACCCACTTCACAACGGCCGACCAATTCGACCCACCTACTCTCTCCTCGAGCGGAGACACGCCGATGGGCTCAGCCATCACCTCAGGGGATAGAACTGGTACGGCAACGCAAGGAAGTCTACAAGGCCAACGGCATATCGTATTACCGTCCGTGGATTTTCCTGATTACCGACGGCGCCCCCACCGATGTTTATGACGGTGCCGCAGCGCTGGTCCGCGATGGCGAGGCTTCTAAAGGCTTCATGTTTTTCGCTGTCGGTGTCGAGGGCGCTGACTTTGGCAAGCTGACCCAGATTTCGGTGCGAGAGCCGCTAAAGCTGAAGGGGCTGCGGTTCCGCGATCTGTTCTTGTGGCTGTCCAGTTCGCTGGGTTCGGTGTCCCGGTCGCAAGTTGGCGAGGCGCTGCCCCTGGTCAATCCCACTACCCCCGAGGGCTGGGCCACTGTGGGATGAGCGGAGGGCGCTGCTGGAGAATCGCCGCCGCGTCCGCCCCCGGCACATCGCACGCCAAGCTGGGAATACCCTGCCAGGACGCGCACGTCATCAACCTGTTCCCGGATAGGAACGGCAAGAACGTCCTCGTAGCGGTCGTGTCCGACGGAGCCGGAAGCGCTGCGAAGGCTGAGGTCGGCTCGTGGTTGACATGCTCGAGCGTGGCGGAAGCCGCCCGGGCTTATCTGATCAACGGCAAGGTCAGCGACATAAGCCGTGACGTGGCCCAATCTTGGGTCGCCGTAGTGCAGCAGGCCGTTGGCATGCGCGCCAAGGAAGACAATGGCGTGGCGAGGGACTACGCCTGCACAATGCTCGTGGCTATCGTCGGCGAGGACGCTGCAGCTTTCTTACAGGTTGGTGACGGTGCGACCGTAGTTTCCGACGACGAGGGGTGGTGCTGGGTCCATTGGCCCCAACACGGCGAATTTGCCAACATGACCAACTTCGTCACTGAGCCTAATGCCGAGGAGAAGCTAGCTTTCGACCTGTGCCCGCGCAGGATCGATGAGGTCGCCGTGTTCAGCGACGGAATAGAACGATTGGTCCTGCACGAGTCCTCGAAATCGGTCTTCGATCCGTTCTTCGACCGCATGTTTCCAGCCGTGAGATCGCTGGATCCGGACGGGCTGAATTGCAAGCTTTCAGCGTCCCTGGAATACTACCTAAATTCAAAGATCATCAACGATAAAACCGACGACGACAAGACGCTCGTCTTGGCGACTAGGCGCTCCCCGTCACCTCCAGAACCCGTCAAACAGCCCACGGACGCGGCTTTAAAGGTCGATTAAAAGGTGGTTGCGAAGGTCAAGCCCCAGGTCAGGGATCGTGGCGGACCGGTGTCGCTTGGGGAAGAGCTTGGGCGGGGTGGCGAAGGCTCGGTCTACGAACTGACGAACCGGCCTGACCTAGTTGCCAAGGTCTATCATGAGAACATCTCCTCGGAGAAGGCGGCCAAGATTGAGGCAATGGCTGCCATAACCACGGATAGGCTGCTGTCACTGACGGCATGGCCGGTCGAATTGTTGCGTACTGTTAACGGTCGTCCTTGCGGCCTGTTAATGCCAAAAGTAACCGGCTACAAAGATATCCATCATCTATACAGCCCGAAAAGCCGTAAGGTCCAATTCCCAAACGCGGACTGGCGTTTCCTTATCAGGGCTGCGGCGAACACGGCTAGAGCGTTCGCTGCCATCCACAACGCCGGCTGCGTCATCGGTGACGTCAATCAGGGCGGCGTCATGGTTTCCGATAAGGCAACGATCAAACTCATAGATTGCGACAGCTTCCAAGTATCGGCTCAAGGTCGAAAGTTCCTCTGTGAGGTGGGCGTCCCCGACTTCACCCCGCCCGAGCTTCAGGGTAGGTCCTTTAAGGGCATTCTGCGCACGCCGAATCACGACAACTTCGGCCTCGCCATCCTCATATTCCGCCTGCTGTTCATGGGCCGACACCCGTTCGCCGGCCGTTTCCTCGGGTCAGGCGACATGCCGATCGAGAAGGCCATCGCCGAGTTCAGGTTCACGTATGGATCGCGCCGCGCATCCGTGCAGATGGAGCCACCCCCGAATACGCCGGAGATCACTTCGGCTTCTGTCCCAATCGCTCTCCTTCTGGAACGGGCTTTTTCCCGGAGCTCGGTGAATGGCTCGCGCCCATCTCCAAGCGAATGGATTAGTGCATTGGAGGAGCTCGAGCAGCAGCTCAAACAATGCGATGTGAATGCCTCACACCACTACGTCAAAGGCCTCCAGTTGTGCCCCTGGTGCTACATCGAAGCCGCAACAGGAGTGGTGCTGTTCAACTTCTACGTTTATCAACAAGGCAGCGGCACCACCTTTGACATCCACATCGCCTGGGGCCGGATTGTCTCTGTCCAGCCTCCTGGGCCCGCTCCAGCTCTCCTTAGCCGACATGACCTAGGGATAATCAGGCCGTGTCAGGAGGCAGCGAGGCGCGCCGGAGTTCAACTCTGCGGAAATTGGGGGTGGCCTCGGTAGTAGCGGTCGTCATCGGCCTGTGCATCGTCTTCCCCGCGGCATGGATTCTGTGGCTTGTCGGTGGGTTTTTACTCGGCAAAGCCGTCGGCGCTGGGAACGCAAACAACCAAGCTGCCGCAATCTATGAAGCCAAGTATCATACGGCCCAGGCTCAATATAGGGCGATCAAGGACCGGTGGGACAGGGACGCAACAGAACAACGCTTCGCTGCAAAGCTACAAAAACTGAAATAAGTGCGCAAGCATTGGCATGATATCCCCAACGTTCGTCAGTGCCGCTATCGCGAATTGGAGCAACAGCGCGAGACCGCACAGCTTAAACGATTCCTGGAGCAATTTACAATCGACCGCGCCTCCGTTCCAGGGATTGGTCCAGCTCGAATGGCCATGTTGGAATCGTACAACGTGGAAACGGCTTGGGATGTAACCGACGGTAACGTTGCCCGTGTTCCAGGATTCGGGCCGATACTAACGACGAACTTAAAGAATTGGCGGCGAAGCCTAGAACGAAAATTCCGCTTTGACCCTTCGAAAGCAGTGGATCCCCAGGAGATCGCAGCCCTCGACCGAGAGCTTATCGACGTTAAGCGCAAGCTTGAGGATAATCTAGT
>CAYWSB010000134.1:0-12500 GCA_964460465.1 uncultured Geminicoccaceae bacterium
CGCCGGGACGGCCGTCGGCGCTGCCGCCAGCTACACCATCACCAGGGACGGGACCGAGGTGCGGGCAATCGTCCCCGACAGCGACATCGTCGCCGTGGTCCGGGGCGGGGGTGGCCGGCGCGCGGGGCGACTGCGCTGGGGCCTGCCGCCGCCCTGGGCCGAGGGACCCGCGGACCGCGGCCGGCAGATCAACGCCCGCAGGGAAACCGCGTTCGAGAAGCCGATGTTCAAATCGGCGACGTTGCGTCGCCGCTGCCTGATCCCGGCGTCGGGGTTCTACGAATGGCAGAAGGCGGGCAAGACCAGCCAGCCCTTCCTCGTCCGACGGGCCGACGGGGAGCCGGTCGGCATGGCCGGCATCTGGCGGCGCAGCACGTTCGGCGACGTCTCCGCCGTCACCTGTGCGATCCTCACCATGGATGCCTGTCCGTCCATCGCCGGCATCCACCACCGCATGCCGGTCATGCTCGATCCCGCGGCCTGGGACGACTGGCTCGCCCCGGACGTCCAGGATGTCAAGAGGTTGCAGGCCGCTCTTCGACCTCTGCCCGAGGCGCTGGTCGCGGCGCACCCGGTCAGTCGCGCCGTCAACAGCCCGGCGAACGACGGGCCGGATCTCATGCGACCCAATGCGGCGCCACCGGTCGCCGCGCAGAAGACGCCGCCTTGAATCGTGTCCGGGCCCTGGTCAGATCGGTTCCAGCGGCGGGAGGTCGAGCCCGCGCTTCCTGGCGAGCATCAGCCCGTCGCCGATCGGCAGCAGCACCGGTGTGACCCGCCGGTCGCTGTGGATGGTGCGGGTCAGGCTGCGCAGCGTTTCGGTCTGCCGCGACTGGTCGGCGGGATCGGCCACGGCGCCATGCCACAGCATGTTGTCGAGGGCGATCAGCCCGCCCGGCTTCACGAGGTCGAGGGCCGCCTCGTAGTAGTCCGGGTAGCGCTTCTTCTCGGCGTCGATGTAGACCAGATCGAAGCTCTGTTCGGCCCCCTCGGCGAAGAGCGCCGCGATGCTCTCCATGGCGAGCCCGAGGCGCAGCTCGATGCGCGCCTCCAGCCCGGCCTTGCGCCAGTAGCGCCGGCCGAGGTCGGTCGTGTCCGCGTTGACGTCGAGGGTGACGATGCGGCCGTGCTCGGGCAGGGCCGCCGCCATGGCGAGCGTGCCGTAGCCGGTGAAGCAGCCGATTTCCAGCACCCGCTCCGCACCGGCCACCTGGATCAGCAGCGCCAGCAGCTGCATCTGCAGGGTCGAGCTGCGCATGCCGCCCTCGGGCAGGGCGTCGGTGGCCACGCGCAGCTCGGCCAGGGCCGGGTGCTCGCGCCCGCCGAAGGCGTCGAGATAGGCCTGGAGTGCCGCGTCGAGGGTCAGCGTTCTGGGGCTCATCCGCGGCACTCCTCCATCACGGCCGGCGTCGCAGCACCTTCTCAGGCGGCCTTGCTCTTGGCCAGGTCGGTGGCCGCGGCCAGCACCTCCTCGACATGGCCCGGCACCTTGACCTTGCGCCAGACCTTGGCGATCCGGCCGTCGGGACGGACCAGGAAGGTCGAGCGGTCGATGCCCATGTACTTCTTGCCGTACATGCTCTTCTCCACCCAGGCCCCCAGCGCCTCGACCAGCCCGCCGCTCTCGTCCGAGGCGAGCACCAGGTCGAGATCGTATTTCTTCTTGAACTTGTCGTGGCTGGCGACGTCGTCCTTGGAGAGGCCGATGACCTCGACCCCCGCCTTCGCGAACGCCGCCTTGTGCTCGGTGAAGCCCTGCGCCTCCTTGGTGCAGCCTGAGGTGTCGTCCTTGGGATAGAGGTAGAGGACGTAGGCCTTGCCCTCGAGGCCCTTGCTCGAGACCGTGCCGCCGCCGTCGGTCGGCAGGGTGAAGGCCGGCATCGGGTCGCCTTCGTTGAGCTCGCTCATGGTGCTTCCTTTTCCGTTGCGACGCTGACTGCTGCGCCCGGTGCGGTGCTGTCGTCGACCGGCGGGCAGAGCTCGTCGAAATACTGGGCGACGTGGCCCTGGCTTTCAACGAGCAGGCCCTCGATCGCCTCGAAATGCGTGACCGGCACGCCGAGGCCGAGCTGCCGGTTGGCGGCACGGACCAGCGCCTCCTTGACGCCCTCGGGGGCCTTGGCCGGATCGAAGCCCCGGGTGGCCATCGACAGCCGCAGCACCGCCTGCAGCGCGTGGAAGAGATCGAGCGCCTGCAGCAGGCGCCGGCCGCGCGCCTCGTCGACCAGGCCCGCGGCGATCGCCACCTCGACAACCTGCCGCGTGTCGGTCGTGCGCAGATCGGGGTGGGTCGGGCCGTGGCGGAGCACCAGGAACTGGGCCGCGAACTCGAGCTCGACCAGCCCACCGCGGCAGTGCTTGAGATTCCAGGGATTGTCGCTGCCGTGCTCCTTGAAGATGCGCAGGCGCATCGCCCGGACCTCGGCCCGGAGCAGGGCGGGCTCGGTCGATCGGGCCAGCGCCTCGTCGATGGCGGCACTCATCGCGGTGGCGAGACCGGCGTCGCCGGCGACCACCCGGGCCCGGGTCAGCGACTGCCGCTCCCAGACCTGGGCGGTCGCCTCGTGGTACTTCTTGAAGTTCTCGAGGCTGGTGGCCACGGGCCCGACATTGCCCGATGGCCGGAGCCGGGTGTCGATCTCGTAGAGCCGGCCCTCCGCCGTCTGGGCGCTGATGGCGCTCACCAGCCGCTGGCCCAGCCGGGCATAGTAGGTGGTGGCCGGCAGCGGCCGCCGGCCGTCGGAGCGGGCATCCGCGGGCGCATCGTAGACGAAGACGAGATCGAGATCGGAGCCGAGGCTCAGCTCGCGCGAGCCCAGCTTGCCCATGCCGATGACGCAGAAGCTGCCATCGGGCAGCCGGCCGTGCTGGTCCTCGAGCCAGCGCCGCGCCTCGGGCAGGAGCGTGCGGATGACGATCTCGGCGATGCCGGTCAGCACGCGGCTGGCGGTCGTCGCCTTGGCGAAGCCCAAGAGCACGTGCAGCCCGGCCTGGAACTGCCGGCCCTGCGCCCAGCGGCGGCAGAGGTCGAGCAGCGCCTCGAGATGCCGCGCGTCGCGGCGCAGCCGCACGAGCTCGGCCTCGAGCGCGGCGCCGTCCGGCAAGGGCTCGAAGAAGTCCGGGGCGAGCATCGCGTCGAACAGGGCGACGTTGCCGGCCAGGACCTCGGCCAGCCGGGGTGCCGCCCCCATCAAGTCGCCGAGCAGCGCCAGGAGGTTCGGGTTCGCCCGGATCAGCGAGAAGAACTGCACGCCCGCCGGCAGGCCCGAGAGGAAGGCATCGAACAGCCGGAACGCCTCGTCGACGTCGGCCTGGCGCTGCAAGGCCTTGAGGATGCCGGGGGTCAGCTCGGTCAGGATCTCGCGCGCCCGGGTGCTGCGGGTGGCGCGAATGTGGCCGTGGTGCCACTGGCGGATGCGGGTCGAGGCAGCGGCGGGATCCTTGAAGCCCATCCCGCGGAGGGTCTCGAGCGTGCCGGGATCGTCATCCGTGCCGGTGAAGACGAGCTGCTTGCCGGCACCGAGATCGGGCTCGGCCTCGAACAGCTGGGCATAGTGCCGCTCCACCTGTTGCAGGGTCTGGCCCAGCGCCGCGCCGAGGGCGGCGACGTCGGCGAAGCCGGCGAAGCTGGCGAACAGAGCGAGCTCCTGATCCCGCACCGGCAGGGCCTGGGTCTGCTTGTCGGCCACCATCTGCAGCCGGTGCTCGAGGCCGCGCAGGAAGCGATAGGCCCGCGCCAGCTCCGCACCCGCCTCGGCATCGACCCAGCGACCGTCGACCAGGCTCTGCAGCGCCACCAGCGTGCGCGGATCGCGCAGCTCGGGATGCCGGCCGCCGAGGATCAGCTGCTGGGTCTGGACGAAGAACTCGATCTCGCGGATGCCGCCGCGGCCGACCTTGAGGTCGTGGCCGCGAAAACCGATCGTCCCGAAGCCGCGATGCGCGTTGATCTGCCGCTTGATCGAGTGGATGTCGCGAATCGCGGCGTAGTCGAGATGGCGCCGCCAGACGAAGGGGGCGAGGCGGCGCAGAAAGCTCTCTCCCGCCGGCATGTCGCCGGCCACCACGCGCGCCTTGATGAAGGCGGCGCGCTCCCAGTTCTGACCGTGCCGTTCGTAGTACAGCTCGGCCGCGTCCACCGACAACGCCAGCGGATGGCCCGGTGGATGCGGTCGCAGCCGCAGGTCGGTGCGGAACACGTAGCCGTCGCGGCTCTTGTGCTCGAGCCCGTAGAGGATCGCCCGCGCGGCGCGCACCGCCAAGGCCATGGGCGTCTCGCGGCCGGCATAGGCGATCCGCTCCGGATCGAAGAAGACGATGAGGTCGATGTCGCTCGAATAGTTGAGCTCCCGGGCCCCGAGCTTGCCCATGCCGACCACGAAGATGCCGCAGTCCCGGGTCGGTCGGTCGGGGTCCGCCGGCGTGACCTCGCCGCGCCTGGCCGCCTCCGCCAGGAAGGTGGCGAGCACGGCCTCGGTCGCCCGGTCGGCCAGCCGGGCCAGGCTTGTCGTCACTTGGTCGAGCTCGAAGGCGCCCTCGAGATCGGCGAGGCCGACCGCCGTGGCGATGCGCCGCTTGGCCCGGCGCAGCCCGGGCAGCATGCGGTTGCGGTCGAGCGGCAGGGTGTCGATGGCGGCGATCTCGGCCTCGACCAGGGCCGCCGGGCCGGCGTCGCGGTAGGTCAGGAGGAGCCCCGGCTCGGTGAGCAGGCAATCGGCGAGGAACGGGCTCATGGCGAACACGGCCGCGAGGACGGCACTGTCGGCCGGATCGTCGAGCCGGGCCTCGAGCGCCCGGGCCAGTTCCGGGTCGGCGTTGCGGCCGGCCGCCTGCAGCCAGCGTGCGCGCCAGGGCTCGCGTGACGCCTCGCCGCCGGACGGCGGCAACAACGGGCGGTCGACGGCGGGCGGTCCTGGGGTCACGGCGGCAGCTCTCGATCTGGCGACGGCGACACCGCGGTGCCGGGGGCCCCGAACGTCACCTTTCGGCCCCGGACGGTCAAGTGGCGACCGCCCTGCCTGCCCGCTCAGGCGGCCTTGACCAGGACGTGGCGCTTCTTGCCGGCGGAGAGCTTGAGCGTGTCGCGGTCGAGGGCACTGGCGTCGACGACGAGCTGCTCGTCCTCCACCGGCCGGTCGTTGAGCCGCGCCCCGCCGCCGCGAATCAGCCGGCGAACCTCGGCGTTGGAGGCGGCGAGCCCGGCGAGCTGGAAGAGCTCGAGGATCGACACGCCACCCCGCAGTCGGGCCGGGTCGACCGCGACGGTGGGCAGGCCGCCGGCCTCCCCGCCGCCCTCGAACTGGGCCCGGGCGGCCGCTGCCGCCTGGTCGGCCGCCGGCCGGCCGTGCGCCAGGGCGGTGGCCTCGAGGGCGAGCACCTTCTTGGCCTCGTTGATCTCGGCACCCTCGAGCCGCTCCAGCCGCTCGATCTCGCCGAGCGGCAGCTCGGTGAAGAGGCGAAGGAACCGGCCGACATCGGCGTCCTCGGTGTTGCGCCAATACTGCCAGTAGTCGAACGGGCTGAGCCGGTCCGGGCTGAGCCAGACCGCCCCGGCCGCGGTCTTGCCCATCTTGGCACCCGAGGCCGTGGTGATCAGCGGCGTCGTCAGGCCGAAGAGCTGCCGGCCGTCGATCCGCCGGCCGAGCTCGACACCATTGACGATGTTGCCCCACTGGTCCGAGCCGCCCATCTGCAGCCGGCAGTCGAGGCGACGCGCGAGCTCGAGAAAGTCGTAGGCCTGCATCACCATGTAGTTGAACTCGAGCAGGGTGAGCGGCTGCTCGCGCTCGAGCCGGAGCCGCACGCTGTCGAAGGTCAGCATGCGGTTGATCGTGAAGTGCGTGCCGAAGTCGCGCAGGAACGGGATGTAGCGCAGCTCGTCCAGCCAGTCGGCATTGTCGACCAGCCGGGCACCGTCGCCGCCGAAATCGAGGAACGCTTCGAGATTGGTCCGGATGCCGGCCTTGTTCACCTCGATCGCGGCGTCGTCGAGCAGCGGCCGGCTCTCGTCGCGGAAGGACGGATCGCCCACCTTGGTGGTGCCGCCGCCGACCAGGGCTATCGGGCGGTGCCCGGTGCGCTGCAGGGTGCGCAGCATCATGATGCTGACCAGGTGGCCGACATGCAGGCTGGCCGCGGTGCAGTCGTAGCCGACATAGGCCGTGACCGGCCCCGCCGCGGCCAGGGCATCCAGGGCCTCGGCATCGGTACACTGGTGGATGTAGCCACGCTCGTCGAGCGTGCGCATCAGGTCGGAGCGAAAGCGGCTCATGACGGTCCGGACGACGGCGGTGGGGACGGGCACCGGCGTGCGGGTCGCCGGTGCCCGTGTCCTAGCGGTTCAGCGGGCCAAGGCCAAGGGCTCGGAGGACGGCTTCAGCCGCTTGTCGAGATAGGCCTCGCAGATCGCCTCGAACTCCTCGCGGTCGTCGCTGAACACGTGGTCGGCGCCGTCGAGCTGGTGGAAGTCGATGGTGATGCCGCGCTGCTGGCTGAGCTTGGTGACGAGCTTCTCCACCGCCTCGGGCGGTGTGACCATGTCGCGCTCGCCGTGGATGATCAGGCCGGACGAAGGGCAGGGGGCGAGGAAACTGAAGTCGTACATGTTGGCCGGCAGCCCGGCGCAGATGAAGCCCTGGATCTCGGGCCGGCGCATCAGGAGCTGCATGGCGATCCAGGCGCCGAACGAGAAACCGCCGCACCAGGCGACCGGGCTGTTCGGGTTGTGGGTCTGCATCCAGTCGAGCGCCGCCGCCGCGTCCCGGAGCTCGCCCTGGCCGTGATCGAAGACGCCCTGGCTGCGGCCGACGCCGCGGAAGTTGAAGCGGAGGGTGGAGAAGCCGCGCCTCGCGAACATGTGAAACATCAGATGAACGAGGCGGTTGTTCATCGTCCCGCCGTATTGCGGGTGCGGGTGCAGGATGATGGCCAAAGGCGGGTTGGGCCCCTCGCCGTGGACATAACGCCCTTCCAGGCGCCCATCGGACCCATTGAAGATGACTTCGGGCATTCCTCTTCCACTCCTCGGCCATGCCTGCCGACGACCGCGTCACAGACCGACCTGACGGCGCGCGCATCTGCCGGCCGCCTGCCACCACGTCCGCCTGTACCCATCCGCTGCCGCCGACGGCACGCTATCCCTTGATTGACCCGCTTCGGCGCCGACCTATACTCCAGCACGCTCGACGGGTGGCACTCGTGCAGGTGTAGGCGACGCCTGCTCCGAACGGCCGGCGTCGGGCAGGATGGGGGCTATACCGCATGCGAAGGCCGATGTTCAAGAGAATCCGCGACGACATCGAGGCCGTTCTCGCCCGCGACCCGGCCGCACGGTCGCGCCTCGAGGTGCTGGTCTGCTACCCGGGCCTGCACGCGCTGCTGCTGCATCGCGTGGCGCACGTTCTCTGGCGGCGCGGCTGGCGCCTCGGCGCCCGCTGGCTTTCGCAGTTCAGCCGCTTCCTCACCGGGATCGAGATCCATCCGGGTGCCGTGATCGGCGAGCGCTTCTTCATCGACCACGGCATGGGCGTGGTGATCGGCGAGACGGCCGAGATCGGCGACGACGTGACACTATACCAGGGGGTGACTCTGGGAGGCGTCAGCGGTGATCCGGGCAAGCGCCATCCGACCCTGGAGAATGGCGTGATCGTCGGCGCCGGTGCCGCGGTGCTGGGGCCGTTCACCGTCGGCAGGGGCGCCCGCATCGGTTCCAACGCGGTCGTCCTGCAGGCGGTGCCGGCCAACACGACCGTGGTGGGCGTGCCCGCCCACGCCGCGGTGCGCAGGCCGATCCCCGTCGATTGGCGCTGCTTTCCGGCCTACGGCAACGAGCCCGGTACCGAGGACGATCCCATGCAGTCCGCGATCGAGCGGCTGTGCAAGCGGGTCGACGAGCTCGAGAGCGAGGTGGCCAGGCTGCGTCATGCCCCGCCCGCCGTGGCCGAGGACGAGCGGCGCCTCGTGGCCAACCTGCATCGCTGAGCGATGATCGCGGCCGGCGGCAGGGTCTATCTCGACCATGCCGCGACGACGCCCGTGCGGCCGGAGGCCCGGGCCGCGGTGCTGGCAGCGCTGGAGCTGGTCGGCAACCCCTCCTCGGTGCATGCGGAGGGCCGCGCGGCGCGCGCCCTCGTCGACCGCGCCCGGGCCGTCGTCCTCGCCGCGATCGGTGCTGCGCGATCCGGCGGCGCCGCTGGCGCCGGCACCGTCGTGTTCACCAGTGGCGCCACCGAGGCCAATGCCACCGCCCTTCGCGGCCCCGGCACGACGCTCGCGTCGGCGGTCGAGCATCCCTCGGTCCTGGCCCAGCCGGGCGTGGAGACCGTGCCGGTCGATCGTCACGGCCGGCTCGACCTCATGGCGCTGGAGCGCCGTCTGGCACGCGGCGACGTCGCCCGTCTCGCCGTCCTGCTCGCCAACAACGAGACCGGCGTGGTCCAGCCGGTGGCCGAGGCCGGAGCCCTGGCGCGCGCCGCCGGCGCCCGGCTGCACGTCGATGCCGTCCAGGCGCTCGGCCGGCTGCCGCTCGACGTCGCGGCCCTGGCTTGCGAGAGCCTCGCGCTTTCGGCCCACAAGATCGGCGGCCCAAAGGGCGTGGGTGCCCTCTGGTTGCGCGGATCCGAGGTGGTACCACCCTTGATCGTGGGTGGCGGGCAGGAAAGCCGGCTCCGGGCCGGCACCGAGAACGTGCCCGGTATCGCCGGCTTTCGGGCCGCCCTCGAGGCTCTCTCGGCGGACGAGCCCGCTCGTCTGGACGGACTTCGCGCGGCGCTCGAGACGGGTGTGCGGGCCCTGGCTTCGGACGCCGTGATCGTCGCCGACGAGGCGGCGCGCGTGGCGCACGTCACCGCGATCGCGCTGCCGGGGGTGGCCGCCTCGACCCAGGTCATGGCCCTCGATCTCGCCGGCGTCGCGGTCTCCGCCGGGGCGGCCTGCTCCTCCGGCAAGGTGGCGCGGAGCCACGTGCTCGCCGCCATGGGGCTCGCGCCCGAGCTTGCCGACGCCACGATCCGGGTGAGCCTGGGCTGGACCAGCAGCGAGGCCGATGTCGGCCGATTTCTCGCCGCCTGGGGCGACCTCGCCCGCTGCCGGCGCCCGGCGGCGTGACCGCTCGGCCGCGACCTTGGAAACGCTCGAAGCCGCAACGTCTTGCGCCATGGCCGATTGCGGCCAACATTAGGGGCATGAGGACAAGCTCAGAGATCATGCCCATGGCGTCGGCCAATCCTGCACCGCAAGTCGTCGACCTGACCCCCGCCGCGGTCGCCCGTGCGCGCGAGCTCTTGGCCGGCCAGAGTGGCGAGGTCGCCGGCATTCGCCTCGGCGTGAAGTCCACCGGCTGCTCCGGCTTCAGCTACAAGCTGGATTTCGCCAGGGAGATCGGGGCCGAGGACACGGTGGTGGAGAAGGACGGGGTGCGGATCGTCGTCGAGCCCGGGGCGGTGATGTACGTGCTCGGCACGCAGATCGACTGGGTCGAGGACAAGCTGGGGGCGATGTTCGTCTTCAAGAACCCCAACGAGAAGGCACGCTGCGGCTGCGGCGAGAGCTTCTCGGTCTGACCTCCGGCGCATGCTGCGGGTGACCTTCGTTCTGCCGGGCGAGCGCCGGGTGGTGGCCACCGCGCGGCCGGGCGAGACCATGCTCGACGTCGCCCGGCACGAGGACATCGCCATCGAGGGCGCTTGCGGCGGCTCGATGGCCTGTGCCACCTGTCACGTGATCGTGGCGCCGGACGATTTCGACCGGCTGCCGCCGGCCTCGGTCGAGGAGGAGGACATGCTCGATCTGGCCGAGAGCCTGGCCACCACCTCGCGGCTGGGCTGCCAGATCAGGCTCGACGCCGGCCTGGACGGCCTCACCGTCACCGTGCCCCGCACCAGCCTGCTCGAATGAGCACCCCGCTCGACCGAGCGCGACGAGGCGAGCCGACCGCCATGCCGCCGATCACTGCCGATAGCCTGGCCCTGCCACCCGGTGCCCGGGTGGTCGTCGCCATGTCGGGCGGGGTCGACAGTGGCGTGACGGCGGCGCTCCTGCACGAGGCCGGCTTCGCGGTCGTCGGCATCACGCTGCAGCTCTACGACCACGGGGCGGCTACCGCCAAGAAGGGCGCCTGCTGCGCCGGGCAGGACATCAGGGACGCCCGCAACGTTGCCGATGCGATCGGCATTCCGCACTACGTGCTCGACCTCGAGGACCGCTTCAGGGCCGCGGTGATCGACGACTTCGCCGCCACCTATGCGGCCGGGCGCACCCCCATTCCCTGCGTGCGCTGCAACCAGACGGTCAAGTTCACCGACCTCCTGGCGGTCGCCCGCGACCTCGGTGCCGCCGCCCTCGCCACCGGCCACTACGCGCGCCGCATGGGCGGGGCGGGGGATGCCGAGCTCTGGCGGGCGGCCGACCCGGCCAAGGACCAGAGCTACTTCCTCTTCGCCACCACCCGGGACCAGCTCGACTACGTCCGCTTCCCGCTCGGCGGCCTGGACAAGGGCACGACCCGCCGCGAGGCGCAGCGACTGGGCCTGCCGGTGGCGGCCAAGCCCGAGAGCCAGGACATCTGCTTCGTGCCGGAGGGCCACTACAGCCGCGTCGTGGCGAAGCTCCAGCCGCAGGCGATGCGCAAGGGGGCCATTCTGCATGTCGATGGGCGACGGCTGGGCGAGCACGACGGCATCGCCAACTTCACCGTCGGCCAGCGGCGCGGCATCGGGGTCGCGGACAGGGAGCGCCTCTACGTCCTCGGGCTCGATGCCGAGACCGCCGAGGTGCGGGTCGGCCCGCGTCGGGCCGGCCTGACGCAGCGGGTCGCGATCGACGGGCTCAATCGCCTCGGGCCCTGGGCGATCGGCCGGCCGATCGGGATCAAGCATCGCTACAACGAGCCGGCCGTGGCGGGCACCGTGGTGGCCGTGGACGACAGCCGGGCCGAGCTCGCCTTCGCCGCACCGCAGGCCGGCGTCGCCCCCGGCCAGGCCGCCGTCCTCTATGACGGCGAGCGGCTCCTGGGGGGGGGCTGGATCGGGCGCGGCCTGCCGCTCGCGGGCCCTGGCGAGGCGAGCGGGGCGACCCGGAGCAGGATGCTGCTCGGCGCTTGACAGCGCGAGCGGCCGGACATACCTCAACGCCACTCCGGCGGCGTAGCTCAGTTGGTAGAGCAGGGGAATCATAATCCCTGTGTCGGGGGTTCGAGTCCCTCCGCCGCTACCATTCCCCTTTCCATCAATCGTCGCCGACCTGCGGGCGCACGAAAAAGCCGGCCGCGCAAGTGCGGGCCGGCTCGTTCGTTCGGGCGTCGCGCCGCGTGAAGGGCTCGATCAGCCCTCGTCCTCGTCGTCGTTCTCCGCCTTCTGCACGATCACCTGGCGACCGCGATACATGCCGGTCTTGAGGTCGATGTGGTGCGGGCGGCGGTATTCGCCCGACTCCTTGTCCTCGATGACGGTGGGCGTCGCGAGCGCGTCGTGCGCGCGGCGCTGGTCGCGCTTCTGCCTCGAGACTTTCTTGCGGGGGACGGCCATGGCTCGGATCCTCTGGAGCGGTCGGCACGCCTGTCGGGCGAAGCGGCACCTCGCGGCAGAGCATGCGTCGTGATCGGGGGAAAAACTCGTGCGCTGTTACGCCAAACCGCGACCCGGGTCAACGTCGGTGCTGGCCGCGGGCCGGCAACCGGCCGTCACGGCTCGAGCCCGGGCGCCGCCAGCCGGGTCACCACGGCGCGGCCGGCCAGCCAGGCGCCACCCACCGTGCCGTGCCAGCCGTCGGGGGCGGTGGCCTCGCCGGCCAGATGCAGCCGCTCGAAGAGGGGCGACGCCAGGATGCGGCGGGCCGCCGCGCCACCCGGCCGGGCCACGGCATAGCTGCCGAAGGCGAAGGGATCGGCCGCCCAGCGGGTGACGGCGGCAGGGCCGAACGACCGCTCCACCACGGCGTTGCCGAGGAGCGTGCGCAGGGGCTCGAGCACGCAGCGACTCGCCGTCGCATCGCTCTCGCGCTCGAGGGTCCGCGCCGCCCGGCCACCGACGAAGGCATAGGCCATGGCATGGCCGCCGGGACGCAGCAGATAGAGCACCGCCGCCTCGTCCGTCACCGGGTAGTGCAGGAAGCAGGTGTCGGGCGAAGCGATCCCGGCCAGGGGATCGGCCAGGAGGTCGAAGGCGACCTTCATGAGGCAACCCATCGGCAGGTCGTCGAGGGCGCGGCGAACCTCGGCCGGCAGCGGCGGCGTGAACCGGATGCTTTCGGCCGCCAGCACCCCGAGCGGCACCGTCAGCACGACGTGCCGGGCCGAGAAGCTGCCGCCCGTGGTCGAAAGCCGCACGCGGTCGGCGTCGACCGCGAGCGCGCGCAGGGCGCAGCCGGTGGTCACCGGCACGGCGCGCGCGACGTCCTGCACCAGCGTGCCGTAGCCGGCGGGCAGCAGCCAGTCGGTGCCCGCCCGCGCCGCCGCCCAGTCGACGGCGTCCGTGGCGGCGCAATCGGTGCCGCAGAGCCATGGC
>CAYWSB010000135.1:0-14454 GCA_964460465.1 uncultured Geminicoccaceae bacterium
GACCGCGGCATCGGCGGGCAGGCCGAGCAGGCGGGCGGCGGCGGCGCGGGCCGCGGGGATGCCGCCGAGCTCGTCGACCAGGCCGAGGCCGAGCGCCTGGCCGCCGAGCCAGACGCGCCCCTGGGCCAGCGCCTCGACCTCCGCGGCGGTCAGGCCGCGGCCCTGGGCGACGCCCGCCTTGAAGCGGGCGTAGAGGGCGTCGACGCTGGCCTCGAGCCGGGCCCGGCCGAGCGCGTCGAAGGGCCGGTTGAGGGAGAGGAAGCCGGCGTTGCGGCCGCGCTCGACCGTCTCCCACTGGACGCCGAGGCGGTCCCAGCTGCCGGCGAGGACGGGCTTGCCGGCGATCACCCCGATCGAGCCGGTGAACGTGCCGGGCTGGGCGACGATGTGCGCCGCCCCCATGGCGATCCAGTAGCCGCCGGAGGCCGCGGCGTTGCCCATCGAGACGACGACGGGCTTGCCCGCCGCCGCCAGCCGGGCGACCTCGCGGGCCACGGTCTCCGAGCCCACCGCCGAGCCGCCGCCGGTGTCGAGGCGCAGCACCACGGCGTCGACGGCGTCGTCGTCCCCGGCCTCGGCCAGGGCGTCGGCGAGGTCGTCGGCACCGATGAACCGCTCGAAGCCGGCCGTGCCGCGCTGGATCATGCCCTGCCCGACGACCAGCGCGACCACCGCCGCCGGCTCCCCGGCGGCGTCGTCCGGCCGCCGCGCATAGGCCTCGAGCGGCACCGCCTCGCTGGCGGCCCCGGCCAGGGCCAGCGCCGCCTGCAGCATCTCGTCGCGATAGGCGAGCCGGTCGACGAGGCCGGCGGCGAGCGCCTCGTCCGCACCGTGCGGGCCGCCGTCGATCAGCGTCTCGACCGTGGCCGGGGGCAGGCCGCGGCCCCCGGCCACCGCCCCGACGAGCTCGCCGTAGAGCCCGTCCAGGAGGTCGTTCAGCATCTCCCGGTTGGCCGCGGTCAGCCCCGGCTCCACCAGGCTGTCGAAGGCGGTCTTGTAGGCGCTCCGCCGCGTGATCTCGGCCTCGATGCCGAGCCGGTCGAGCAGGGGGCGGACGAACGGCACCTCGGCCACCAGCCCGATCAGCCCCAGCATGCCGCCCGGCTGCAGGCCGATCTCGTCGAACGCGGTGGCGATGTAGTAGCCCTCGTTGCCCGGCCCGAGCTCGCCGAAGCTGTCGGCCCAGGCCATGGTGAACCGCCCGGTGGCGCCGAACCGGCGGACCGCGTCGCGGATCTCCTGGGCCACGGCGAAGCCGTGGTCGGTGGCGTCCAGCCGGGCCACCAGCCCGGCGACCCGCGGGTCCCGGCCGGCCGCCTCGAGGGCGAGCACCAGCTCGGCCACCGCGAGCGGCGGCGGGCCGGCGAGGGCGGCGAGCGGGTCCAGCGACGCCGCCTCGGTCAGCGTCGGGCCGAGATCGACCGTGAGCACCATCCGCTCCGGCAGCGGCGTCGGCTCGGCGAAGCCGCGCAGCAGCCAGAACCCGCCGGCCACGACCGCCGCCGTGAAGACGATCGAGAGCGCGCCCACGACGGCGAGAAAGCCGACGAGCAAGCGCCTCATGGCCGCTGTCCCGCCGCCGGCCGGGCCGCGCGGCGGCGCGCCGCCCCGAGGCTCGCCCTCAAGCGGCCGCCCGCTCGCGACGCTGCCGCAGGCTGGCCGTCTTCAGCTGGCCGCAGGCGGCGAGGATGTCCCGGCCGCGGGGCGTGCGCACCGGCGAGGCGTAGCCCGCGGCCTCGACGATGGCGGCGAAGGCGCGGATCCGGTTGTTGGACGCGCATTCGTAGACCGTGCCCGGCCAGGGGTTGAAGGGGATGAGGTTGACCTTGGCGGGAATGCCGTCGAGCAGGCGGACCAGCTCCCGGGCCTCGGCGTCGCTGTCGTTGATCCCCTTGAGCATGACGTACTCGAAGGTGATGGGCCGCCGGGTGGGGTAGCGCCGGCAGGCGTCGAGCAGGGCGGCGATCGGCCATTTGCGGTTCAGCGGCACCAGCACGTCGCGGAGCTCGTCGGTGACCGCATGCAGCGAGATCGCCAGGCCCACCCCCAGCTCGCGGCCGCACTGCTCGATCCGGGGCACGACGCCGGAGGTCGAGAGGGTGATCCGTCGCCGCGAGAGGGCGAGACCGGTCTCGTCCATGGCCAGCCGCAGGGCCGCCGCCGTGTTGTCGTAGTTGAACAGGGGCTCGCCCATGCCCATCACCACGATGTTGGTGAACAGCCGGCCCTCGGCCGCGGTCGGCCACTCGCCCAGCGTGTCGCGGGCGACCAGGATCTGGGCGGTGATCTCGGCCGCCCCCAGATTGCGCACCAGCGGCATCGTGCCGGTGTGGCAGAAGCTGCAGGAGAGCGTGCAGCCGACCTGGGTCGAGACGCAGAGCGCTCCCCGGTCCTCCTCGGGGATGAAGACGCTCTCGACCTCCTGGCCGTCGGCGAACCGCAGGAGCCACTTGCGGGTGCCGTCGGCGGCGGTCTGGAGCGCGGTTACCGCGGGCCGGGCGACCGAGAAGCGCTCCGCGAGGCGGCCGCGCAGTCTCCCGGGCAGCGTCGTCATCGCCGCGAAATCGGTGGCACCGCGATGGTAGAGCCAGTGGAACAGCTGCCTCGCCCGCAGCCGCACCTGCTGCGGGCTGGCGGGCTCCAGCGCGGCGATCAGCCGGGCGAGGCCCGCGGCATCGAGGCCGATCAGGCTGGGCCTGCCATCCGCGGCCAGCGGCCTGGGCCAGCCAGCCTCCAAGGCGCCTTCGGCCGGCACCGGGCCGTCGGCGGGCTCAGTCCGGGCAGGCATCGCGCATCGCCTCGAAGGCCGCGGTGAAGCCCAGGAGCGAGTAGGTGTCGAGCGAGTAGGTGTCGAGCTGCGAGGTGCCGCGCACGGTCATGTCCGAGCCGCGCTGCATCGCCCGCACGATCGCCTGATCCTCGTCGTCGGTGTTGGCCCAGGCATGCTCGCCCTGGGTGAAGAGCTGCCACTCCTGGTTGCCGATCTTCAGCTGCGCCGTGCTGTTGGCCTTGAACGGGTAGCCCGGCTGCACGCTCACCTGCTCGCCGGCCCCGGGGATCGGCAGGCGCGAGACGAGGACCGCGGCAGGGCCGCGGCGGTTCCAGTTGCCGGCCTCCGTCGTCGGCTTGCTCGCGATGTAGCAGGTCTTCCCGCCGGCCTCGTCGTAGGAGTAGAGGAACCAGTCGCGGAAACTGCCGAGGAACTGCGGGGCCTGGGCCGCCGCCTCGCCGGCGACGAGGAGCGTGGCCAACAGGCAGGCGACGAGAGCAGATGTGCGGTGCATGAGCGTCCTTGCGATGTTGAGCGAGATCGACGGGCCGGCGCCGCCGAGATCGAATGCCACTTCCGGTTTCGACGTCATACCGCTCGCCGGCCGCTCACGAAAGACCATAGCGCGGCGCGTTCGGCCCGCCGGTGCGCACCGGCCGCTCGGCGAAGCGGCCGAGACAGACCATTCGGTCGTACATCACGACGGCACCGGCGACGGCGAGGTTGATGCAGAACCGGGTCGGGATCCGCACCACGTGATCGCAGCGCTCGAGCAGGGCCGGGCTGAGGCTGCCACGCTCCGGCCCGAACACGTAGGCCGCCTGGAGCGGGTGGCGAAAGCTCGGCAGATCGACCGCATCCGCCAAGAGCTCGATGCCGACGAGCCTGCAGCCGCGCGGCAGCTGCAGCGCCTCCGGGCCGGCCACATCGTAGACCGGCAGCGCGACCTCGGCGTTGGAGGTGTCGGACTTGGCCGTCCGACGGTCGTACTGCGCGTCGATGAGAAAGACGAAGCTGGCGCCGAAGGCGTTGGCCGAGCGCACGAGGTTGCCCAGATTCATCGCCTTGGAGATGCGCTCCGCACCGATGGCGAAATAGCCGCGCGGGGTGTCCGTCTGCATGGCCTTGCAGATAAGCGCCGAATCGCGTTTTTGCCAGTCGGCGTCGCGGCTCGCGAGCGAGCGCCGCGACGCTGCATCCGCCCGGCCCGGTGGCCAGGCGCCGTCAGCCCGAGAAGAGAGGTCGGCCGGAGCCCCCGATGCGCGCCATTCTCACCCGCAAGCTCACCGGCACTGCCGGTCTCGAGCTCGTCGATCTGCCCGCACCCGAGCCCGGTGCCTGCCACGTCCGCATCGCGGTCGAGGCTGCCGGCATCAACTTTGCCGACGCCCTGATGCTCGAGGGCCGCTACCAGGAGCGGCCGAGCCTGCCGTTCGTGCCGGGGCTCGAGGTGGCCGGCACCGTGGACAAGGTGGGCGTCGGCGTCAGCGGTCTCAGCGTCGGCCAGCGGGTGCTGGCGCTGGTCGACCACGGCGGCTTCGCCGAGGCGGCCGTGGCTCGCGCCGACGATGTCGTCGCCCTGCCGGACGAGCTCGACGCCGTCACCGCCGCCGGCTTCGCCATCGCCTACGGCACCGCCTACGGGGCCCTGGTCTGGCGCGCCGGGCTCGCCCGCGGCGAGGTGCTGCTGGTGCACGGGGCAGCGGGCGGCGTCGGTCTCACCGCGGTCGAATGCGGCAAGGCCCTGGGCGCCACCGTCATCGCCACCGCCCGCGGTGCCGGGCGGACCGCCATCGCCGCCGCGCACGGCGCCGACCACGTCATCGACAGCGAGGCCCCCGACCTGATCGACCGGGTGAAGGCACTGACCGCCGGGCGCGGCGTCGACGTCGTCTTCGATCCGGTCGGCGGGGCGTTGTTCGACGCGTCCTTGCGCTGCATCGCCTGGGAGGGCCGAATCGTCGTCATCGGCTTCGCCTCCGGCACCGTGCCGCAGGTCCCGGCCAACATTCTCCTCGTCAAGAACATTGCGGTGCTGGGCTTCTACTGGGGCAGCTACCGGCGCCACGATCCGGAGCGGATGCGTGCCGGTTTCCGCCGGCTCTTCGACTGGTGCCGGGACGGCACCATGCGCCCGGAGGTCAGCGAGGTCGTGAAGCTGGCCGAGACGCCCGCCGCCATCGACCGGCTGCGCCGGCGCCAGACGACCGGCAAGCTGGTGGTCGCCGTGCGGCGTTGAGCGGGCGGCACCGCTGCCACATCGCGGTCCCGCAGCGGCAAGGTCGCCGCTTGAATATTATGGGGCGCCGGCATGGCCGCCCCGGCGGTCTGGCTCTTTACGCCGGCCCCGGATGCGTTAACGATAACGTCACGAAAACGAATACGAGGATACGCCATGCACCCGTCCTGGGTGACGACGTTCGACGGTCGCATGTCGATGCGGAACCTGGGTCGCCGGGGGATGCGGCGCCTCTGCGTCGCCCATGTGACGGCGCTCTGCCTGGTCGTCGCTGCTTGCGGAGGCGGTGGTGGCGGCTCCAGTGGCCCGCCCCGGACCGTGAGCACGCCGGATCCGGTGGTCACGCCGCCGCGGCCGCCGGCGGCACCCACAACCAGCGGGGAGACGTCGGCCAATCGCGGGGTCGCCCAGATTGGTGCCGACGTGGCCTACGCCGCCGGGGCCGATGGCCGCGGGGTCAAGGTCGCCGTGATCGATTCCGGCATCTCGCTGTCTCACCCGGAGTTCATCGGCCGCATCGATCGGCAGAACAGCATCGACATCGTCACCGGCTCGCGCGCGACGCTGGAGGACGAGAGCGGCCACGGCAGCCATGTGGCCGGGATCATCGCCGCCAATGTCGACGGTGCCGGCATGCGGGGTGTGGCCCCGGAATCGACCTTGCTCGCCATCCGCGCGGACCTGCGCCAGCCCGGCATTTGCGACACACCGGCTTGCGGCTACTTCGACAGCGACGTCGCGGCCGCCCTGGACTATGCCCGGGTGCAGGGGGCGGACATCGTCAATCTCAGCATCGGCAAGGACGACGCGCCGAGCGCGGCCTATCGGACCGCGCTCGAGCGGGTGATCGCGAGCGGCGCGCTCGTGGTGGTCGCCGCCGGCAACCAGGCGGATGCCCAGCCGCTGGCACCCGGGCGACTGGCCGAAACCTCGGGTCTACGTGGCGGCATGCTGGTCGCTGGTGCGGTCGATCGCAACAACGTGGCCTACCGGATGAACAACAAGGCCGGCAACGTCGCCAACTACTTCCTCGTGGCGCCAGGCGTCGACATCTTCAGCACCTTTCGCAACGGCGGCTATCAGCGGTTGACCGGCACCTCCATGGCGGCCCCGCACGTCGCCGGTGCCGCGGCGGTGGTCAAGAGCGCCTTCCCGTCCCTCTCCATGCAGCAGGTGGCGGCGATCCTGCTGGCGACCGCCGACGATCTGGGCCCGAGCGGTGTCGACCAGACGTACGGCCGTGGCCTCGTCAACCTCGAGCGTGCCCTGCGGCCGGTCGGCCGTCAGCAGGTGGCGATCGACGACGATATCGAGGGACGCCGGGTGTCGCTGACCTCCAGCAGCCTTACGCTCGGACCCGCCTTCGGCGATGCGCTCGGTGGCAGGACGGCGCTCGCCCAGGCCATGGTCCTGGATTCGTTCGATCGGCCTTTCGCCGGCGACCTGAGCGGCCTCGTGCGGCGTCGCGGCCCGGGAAGCAACGGCCTCGAGCGGAAGCTGCGCGACGAGACGCAGTATCGTGACGTTCAACTCGAGGCCCTGGCACCGCTGGGGCTCGACGCCCGCCTGGGCTTCAGCGAAAGCACCGACCGGCCGATCGAGGGCAGTGCGCGTGCCGCGCTCGCCGGCGGTGCCGGTGCCGACGAGCAGGTCTTCCAGAGGCTCTCGTTCGGCGCCATCGACGTTCCGGCCGGCACCGCTACGCTCGGTCTGGGGCTTGCCCCGTCGGAGGTCGGCGCCAGCCCCGCAACGGCTGGCGTGGCGGGCCTGTTCCTCGATGCGGACGGCCTGCTCTCGCCAGCCGACGCGATCGTCGGGCGTGGCGCCGGCGGCAGCCTGCGCTTCGGCCTGGGCGGCGGCACGACCCTCGCCGTCGGCCTCCTCGACAGCGGTGATCTCGCTCCAGGCATCGATGGCGGCTCGCCGGGCCGGTTGCTGTCGCTGGGCGCCACGCAGCGGGTCGGTGCGTTCACCGATCTGCAGCTCACCTACGCCTATGTCGACGAGGCCGCGGGCCTGCTCGGCAGCGACGCGTCCGGCGCGTTCGCCTTCGCCGACGGCGCTGCCTCGCATCTCGGCACCGCACGGCTCGGCTACCGCCTGACCCCCGCGGTCGAGTTCTTCGCCCAGGCCACCCTGGGCACCACCACCCTGGCGAGTGAAGGCGGCCTCCTGCGGGAATGGAGCGAGGTGCGCTCGGATGCCTTCGCCCTCGGCGTCGTCGCCGGCGACGTTGTGCGGGCCGGCGATCGGCTCGGGCTCATGCTGGGCCAGCCGCTGCGGGTGAACAGCGCCTCGGCGATGCTCGACGTGCCGACGGCACGCGATCTCGACGGCGGGATCGAGCGCAGCCGTGAGCGGGTCGACATGACGCCGAGCGGGCGGGAAATCCGGGTCGAGTTCGCCTACCTGCGGCCACTTGCCGACGACAGCACGCTCAGCACGTGGTTGCTGCTGCAGCATCAGCCTGGGCATGACGCTCGGGCGGAGCCTGCGGCAGGCATCGGCCTGCGCTACACCAACCGATTTTGAGGTGAGCCGGTCGACAAACCGAGCCCGGCTTGTAACGTTCGTCACAGACAAGAACGACGATCGCGCGACAGCTAGCAGGCTTGACCCGTCCTCAGACGGCTGTGCTCGCCGGAGTCCGTAAGACGCATGAGCCGCCTCGACAGCTTCATCCGGCGCCTGGAAGCGCAGCGTGCGTGCCTCGACGCGGCGGCGCGAGCGATCGATGGTGTGCCGGGAATCGTCATGGAGCTCGGTCTCGGCAATGGCCGCACCTACGACCACCTGCGGGCGCGCTTGCCGGGTCGCCGCATCGTCGTCTTTGATCGGGATCCGCAGCCGCATCCGCGGTGCTGGCCCGCTGAAGAGGACTTGATCATCGGCGATCTCGCGGCGACTTTGCCCGCGGCCGGCGCCAAGTGGGCAGCTGGCGTGGCGCTCGTTCACAGCGACATCGGCACCGGCGATCCGGCGCGCAATCGTCGGGTGGCCGCCGACCTCGGCCGCCTGCTGCCACCGCTGCTGACCGGCGGCGGCATCGTGGTCAGCGACCAGATGTTTGCCGACGCGGCGCTCGAAGAGGTTTCGCCGCCTCCCGGTGTGGCGCCCGACCGCTACTTTCTCTATCGACGTCGATGAACAGCATGTCCGCAGGGGTGATGCCGCAGCACGACCGACACTATCCCGACCCGCCCTGCCGGCGGTCCGGAGCAGGGTGCCGGCCATGACTCGCCCCCCGTTCACCATGCGGTTCTGGGGCGTGCGGGGCACGGTGCCGTGCCCGCAGATCGACCGGCTGCGCTATGGTGGCAACACTTCCTGCATCGAGGTGCGCTGCGGGGCGGCGCGGCTGATCTTCGATGCCGGGACCGGGCTGCGCATGCTGGGCAACGAGCTGGCGGCAGCCGCCGATCATCGGCCGACGCACCTCTTCTTCAGCCATACGCACATCGATCATATCGCCGGCCTGCCGTTCTTCCGCCCGGCCTACAGTAGCCGCAATCATTTCGAGTTCTGGGCCGGCCACCTGCGCCAGCACGGCCTGACCCTCCAGGACGTGCTCAAGCAGTTGATGCAGCCGCCACTGTTCCCGGTGCCGCTCGACATCATGCACGCCTGCGTGTCGTTTCACGATTTCTCCCCCGGCGAGGTGCTGGAGCCGTTCGACGATGTCCGGCTGCGCACCCTGGCGCTCAACCACCCGGGCGGGTCAACCGGCTACCGCATCGAGTTCGCCGGTCGCTCGATGTGCATCGTCACCGACGTCGAGCATCGCGCCGGCACGCTGGACCAGAGCGTCGTCGACTTCATCCGGGGCAGCGACATCGTCGTCTACGACTGCACCTACACGGACGAGGAATACGAGCGCTTCGTCGGCTGGGGACACTCGACCTGGCAGGAGGGCGTGCGGCTCTGCGAGGCGGCCGGCGCGGGCCGCCTGGTCGCCTTCCATCACGACCCGGAGCACGACGACGCCTTTCTCGACGAAGTCGCACAGGCGCTGGCCCGGGCACGGCCGGGCTCGTTGGTCGCTGCCGAGGGGTTGACGCTCCGGCCGTGAGCGACCGTCAGGGCTTTTTCATCCCTTATCGCTACGCAGCGACCATCCGTGCCTGCGACTACCCGGTCCTGGCGCCGATCTTCGCGGCCGCGGCCGATCGCTTTGTCGCATTCCTGCGTCGGATCGATCGCTATCGCGAGGCGTTCTCGCGGTTCGGCGGCGAGCCGCCGGCGCCGCGCTTCGAGCAGGACTGGTTCCCGCGGCTCGACGCGTGCGCCGCCTACGCGATGCTCCGGGCGCATCGCCCCGTCCAGGTGATCGAGATCGGATGCGGTCATTCCACCCGGGTCATGGCCCGGGCGATCGCGGACGGCGGCCTGCCGACGCGCCTCTTGTGCGTCGATCCGGTTCCGCGCGCCCGGCTTCTGGGGCTCGCTGTCGAGCATCATGCCGCCACCCTCGGCGAGCTGTCGCCCAAGCTGTTCGATCGGCTGGGCGCCGGGGACGTCCTGTTCGTCGACTCGAGCCACATCGCCATGCCGGGTAGCGACGTCGACTGTTTGGTCAACGCGGTGCTGCCGCGGCTCGCACCCGGCATGCTGGTGCATTTCCACGACATCTTCCTGCCGCACGCCTATCCCGAAGCGTGGGCGTGGCGCGGCTACAACGAACAGCTGCTCGTGGCACCGCTGCTGGCGACCGGCGCCTACGAGTTGCTTTTCGCCAGCGCCTATGTCGTCCGGCACCAGCCCGATCTGCTGGCGGGCTCGTGCGTGGCAGCGCTGCCACTGGTCGAGGGCGCCCTCGAAAGTAGCCTCTGGCTGCGCAAGCGCGCGCCCTGTCAGTTGGCGTAGAAGAACGTGTCCGGCCGGTAGATGCCGATCTGGGCGTGCGGCTCCCAGTTGTAGATCGCCTCCTGCGGCACGTTACGCAGGGTCTTGCGCACGGCCACGGGCTGCAGGACGTTGGCAACCAGGCCGATCGTGAAGCATTCGGGGGCGTAGATCTCGAGAATCTCCCGCCAGGCCGCCTCCCGGCCGTCGCGATCGGGGGCCCGACGCCACTCGTCGAACAGCTCGAGCAGGCGCACGGCGACGGGATCATCAGGCGGCTCGCCAGCGGCGCCCTTGGTCTCGAAATACTGGCCCCACATGGGCCATTGCGGCTGATCGTACTGGCTGACGGGCACGAACTCCTTCGGGCTCATGTCCGCGGTCGGCACGCCGTTCTCCAGCCCGTACCAGATCGTCATCAGCGCTTCGCCGGAGAAGATCCGGTTGCGCAGCACTTCCCGCTCGGTCGGCCGCGTGTGGATGACGAAGCCGATCTCGGCAAAGTCGTCGCGCACGAGTTCCAGCACGTCCGCCTGCTCGCTGTCCTCGCCCGCCGTCTCGACCACGAGCTCGAGCGGCCGGCCATCGGGCAGCAACCGGGTGCCGCGCGCGTTCCGCTTGTCGAGGCCGAGTTCGTCGAGCAACGCATTGGCCCGCGCCACGTCATAACCGAGGCAGGCATTGGCGATCTCGGACGAATAAAGCGGACTCTCTGGCAGTAGGGTGTTGTTGGCGGGTGTGGCGAGGCCGAAATAGAGGTACTGGGACAGCCCGTCGCGGTCGATCGACAGCGACAAGGCCTCGCGAAACCGGACGTCCCGGAACAACTCGCGCCACACCTTGTCCGCGGCGTTGAGATTGGGATAGAGAGCCAGATGCGCACCGCGCGCCTGCCGCCAGAGGCGCGGCTCGAGGCCGCTGCGCTCCTCGCTCTCGCGCAGGAAGGTGTAGTCGCGGAAGGCCAGGCCCCGGCTCTGCAGATCGGTATCGCCGGCACCGGTCTTGATCGGGATCAGCCGAGTGTCGACCACGTCGAGCACCACCCGATCGATGTACGGCAACTGCACGCCGTTCGCGTCGGTCCGATGGAAATACTCGTTCCGTTCGGCGATCAGGCGCTCCGCCGGCCCCGCCGTCACGAGGCGCCACGGCTGCAGTGTCGGCAGGTCGGGATTGTCGAACTGGCTCATCCTCTCGCGCCGATGGAACAGTTGCGCCCAGTCGCGCGCATTGTCCTCGCGCACGAGACGCTCGAGCTCGGCAGCGTCGACATACTTCTCGTGGAACTGCTTGAGATAGTGGGCCGGGCCATAGATGAAGGTCGGCGAGGCCGCGGCGATGTCGCTGAGGAAGAACGGATTGGGCGCCGGCCAAGTGTACCGGATGGTCACCTCGTCGAGCACCTCGACCAACGGCGGCTCGCCGTCGACGAGCAGGTTGATCGGCGGTCCGAGCGGCGAAAGGGCCTCGTTGCTCGCGATATCCTCCCAGTAGAAGCGCAAGTCCTCGGTCGTGAACGGCGCGCCATCCGACCAGCGGTGGCCGGCGCGCAGCCGAAAAGTGAAAATGCGCCCGTCCTCGACCGTGAAGTCCGCCAGGATGTCCGGCACCAGCTCGAGGTCCAGGTTGTAGCCGACGAGCCGGGCATTACCGTAGACATAGAGCAGTCGCGTGTCGCGCGTGCGACTGACGAGCATTCGCAGGTCGCCGCCACGCTTGCCGAGCTCGGGAATGTCCGCCAGCACCCGAGGTTCGTCCGGCGGGCCCGCCAAGGTCGGTGGCGCCGACAGAGCGCTTGCGAGGACGCCGATGCCGACGCCGAGGACGACAGCAAGTGCACGACTTCTCTTCATTGCCCCACCCGCACCAAATGATCTTTCTCGTAGGCTATCAGCCTTCCATGCTGACCGTCCAGGCGATACGGGATCGGCCAAGCCGTCGGCTCCGAGGCACGCCCCGCAAGGAGGGCGGCAAAATCGAGCGGCCGATCGAGATCGGGCTCGGGCACCGCTGCCAGCAGCGCCCGCGTGTACGGGTGGCGCGGGTTCTCGAAGAGCTGGTCGACCGGCGCCATCTCGACGATCTGGCCGGCACACATCACCGCCACGCGATGCGCCAGATAGCGAACGACCGCGAGATTGTGCGAGATGAACAGGTAGGTGAGCCCGAGCTCGGCCTGCAGGTCCTTGAGCAGGTTCAGAATTTGCGCCTGGACCGACACATCGAGAGCGGAGACTGGCTCGTCGCAGATCAAGAGGCTGGGCTCGAGCGCCAGCGACCGCGCGATGCCGATGCGCTGCCGCTGGCCACCGGAAAAGCTGTGCGGGTAGCGGCTGGCGTGGCGGGCATCCAGGCCCACCTCCCGCAGCAGCCAGTTGACCCGCTCGGTGCGGCTCGCCGCGTCGCCGATGCCGTGAATGACGAGCGGCTCTGCGACGATGTCGCGCACCGTCATGCGCGGGTTCAACGAGCCGAACGGATCCTGGAAGATGTACTGGATCCGCTGCCGGAGGCTTAGCAGCGCCTGGTTGTCCAGGCCGAAGATGTCGATCTCCTGCGTGCCATCGTGGTAGGCGACGCGACCGCTGTCAGGTGTCAGCGCCCGCATGATGAGTTTGCTCACCGTGGTCTTGCCGCAGCCGCTCTCGCCGACCAGGGCCAGGCACTCTCGGCGCTGCACCTCAAAGGAGACATCGACGACGGCAGGAACGGCGCGCTGCTCGCCGCCGAGCCATCCGGCACGCCGCAGATAGAAGGTCTTGCGCAATCCCTCGACCCGCAGAAGCCAGTCCTCGGCACTCGGCTGCGCAACGGCTGACGGCTTGCCTGCCGCGCGGGCAGCCCCGCCGTCTTTGGCATCGCCGATCGATTGGAGGCGTTGAGCCGGATCCATGCCGATCGTCGGCACGGCATGCAGCAACGCCTTGAGATAGGGATGCCGCGGCCGGCGAATCAACTCCGCCGAGGACCCACTCTCCATCACCCGGCCACGATACATGACGACGACCTCGTCGGCGACATTGGCGACGACGCCGAGATCGTGGGTGATGAACAGGACGGCCATGCCGAACTCGGCCTTCAAGTCCTCGATCAGCTTGAGGATTTGCGCCTGGATGGTGACGTCGAGGGCGGTGGTCGGCTCGTCGGCGATCAGCAGTGCCGGCCGGCAGATCAGCGCCATCGCGATCATCGCCCGCTGCCGCAAGCCGCCCGAGAGCTCGAAGGTGAAGGTCCGGAAGGCCCGATCGGCCTTGGGAAACCCGACCTTCTCCAGGACCTCGATGGTCGCCTCGCGGGCAGCTGCCGCGTCGTTCTCGATATGCAGCCGGAAGGCCTCGGCGATCTGGTCGCCGATCGTGTGCAGCGGCGAGAGCGAGCTCATCGGCTCCTGGAAGATGATGGCGATCCGGCCACCCCGGATGGCCCGCCGCTCGCGGCTCTCCTGGTCCATGCCCGCAAGGTCGAGCGGTGGCCCGGGCCGCTGCGGGTCGGCAAACAGGATCGAGCCTTTGGCGATCCGGGCCGCTTTCGGCAGGATCCCGAGGATCGCGTGCGACAGGACGGTCTTGCCCGAGCCGCTCTCGCCAACGATGGCAGTGGTCCGGTTCGCCGCGATGTCGAGCGAGACGCCGCGCACCGCCTCGACCGTTCCCTCGTCGCTGGCAAAGGAGACATGCAGGTCGCGGACGGCTACGAGTGGCGGCATCGAGAGGCCTTCAGCGCTCCGAGAACAGGCTCGCCGGGCCGACCCAGCGGCACCGGCCGAGCCGGTCTACATGAGCCATCAGTTGCCGCATCCGCTCCATGTCGTCGAGGCTCATCTCCAGATGATGCGACAAGAGGCCGAGAACGGCCAACTCAGGATTGCTCAAAGCGCCATCGACTTCGTCCAAAAGTTGCTCAAGCGGTTTCATCCGGCGTGTTCCGCGCCAATCGATCACGTCGATATGCGTGTTGATGTGGACCAGACCGCACGAAGTGCCCCGCGCATCATCGGCGAAGGTCGAGAGACCGGCGAACCCGAGCCCGGCAAGCACCTCGAGGCAGGATTTGTCGATGCGGTTCCAGGGCGGCACCATGACCGGAAGGAACCGGTCGCCGAACGCCGTGCGCAGGATCGACGCTCCTTGCCGAAGCGCTGCGCGGCACGCGCCGAGCTCGATGATGCCGCCGAGCTCGATCGACTTCGCGCCTGCCGGCGCATGATCAGCATGGACCCAGCCGTGCTGCATGACATGCACACCGGGCACGGCCTGCACGCGGCGCGCGGAGGCATCGTCCAGCCAGGCCGGCACGACGGCAAGGCCGAGCGGCCGACCAGTTGCCGCGGCAAGCGCCAGCAGCCGGTCGAGCCGCGCATGGTAGCGGCCGGCATCGTCGTCGCGCCACCAGACGAGCGTGTCGCCCGTCATGGCCCAGGCATCAGCGAGACGGTCTCGCGCACGGTCAAGCGTCCGTCCGCGTCGAGATGCAGTCGCAAGGCGTCGTGATCCCGCAGCTTGACGGGCGCCCTGCCGAGCATGTCCCAACCTGTGGCCAGCACCAGAAGGGCACGCCTGACGCCCTTGTGGGTCACCACCACGGCCTCGCTGTCGATGCTTCG
>CAYWSB010000136.1:0-14406 GCA_964460465.1 uncultured Geminicoccaceae bacterium
GAAGCGGTTCGTCTGGAAGACGAAGGTTTGAACCCTGGGTTGGGACAATCAACGGGTTATGAGGAGGGCACCGAGCCGCCGGCGGCTCAGGCGGCCTTGCAGGTGCGGATGCCGAAGAGCGTGTAGGCCGGGCAGAAGCGCAGGAAGGCGGTAGCCAGCGGGACGACGCCGAGCCAGCCCCAGAGGCCGATCTGGCCGGTCAGGGCGAGGCCGATCAGGAGCAGGCCCACGGCGATGCGCAGCACGCGGTCGACGGTGCCGACATTGGGGGTCAGGGACATGGACGGATCCTCCGTTGGGTTACATTGCCGGCATCCTGCGGCATCCTGGAGCGGCCGTCGGTGACGTCGTCACAGAGTGGGTTCGGCTCAGACGGTCTGCTGCGCGGCGAAGCGGCGCAGGGCATCGCGGGCATGGACGGTGATCGTGCCGCGGCCGACGGCCAGCCAGCCGCGCCGCTCGAACTCCTTGAGGATGCGCGAGACCACCTCCCGCGCCGTGCCGAGCTCCGCGGCCAACGCCTGGTGGGTCCCGGCGATGCTGCCGTCGGTCCCGGCGCGCTCGGCGAGCCAGCCGGCGAGGCGCAGGTCGACCCGGTGCAGCAGGAGCTCGTCGATCACCTCGACGAGCTCGATGATCCGCCGCGAGAACGTCCCCAGTGCCAGGTCGCGAAAGCCCGGCTCCTCCTCGATCAGGCGGCGGAAGGCGGCGGCCGGCAGGGCGATCGCCTCGACCTCGCCCTCGGTGTAGCCGAAGGCCTCGTAGGCGGCACCCGAGAGCAGGCAGGAGGTGGTCATCACGCAGCCCTCGCCCGGCCCGACCCGGTAGAGCACCACCGAGCGGCCGGAGCTGCTGGTGTGCTCGACCCGCACCGTGCCGCGGAGCAGGAGGAAGAAGCTCTCCGACTTCTCGCCCGGTGCGAAGACCCGAGCACCATCGGCCAACACGACCGGCCGGCCGCGCGCCGCGATCCGTGCCGCGAGCTCCCTGGCCAGGCCGGGGGCCAGTCGGGCGAGACGGTCTGCGAGGCCGGCGGTCATCGCCTGCGGCAGCGGGTGCGGCCGCCGTCCGGCCTCAGCCGCGGATCAGCGGGCGGTGGCCGAGATGGTCCTCGACGGCCTTCACGCCCGGGACACGCTGGGCCAGAAGGACGATGGCGCGGCGCTCGGTGTCGTTGTCGACGAGGCCCCAGAGGTGGACCGTGCCGTCCTGGACGATCGGGTTGATCAGGCCGCCGAAGCTCTCGGCATCGAGCGCCGCCTCGAGCCGCTTCGCGATGTCGCGGTCGTCGGCAGTGACCTCACCCGGCGCCTCGGCGGTGACCAGGCCGCGCAGGAGATTGGCGCGGCTGACGATGCCGACGAGGCGGCCGCCCTCGACCACGGGCGCCCGCTTGATCCGGTGCTTCTCCAGCAGCCTCGCGACCGCGGCCAGGCCAGCGTCCGGGGCGACGGTCACCGGGTCGCGGGTCATGACGTCGGCGGCGGTGAGCCCGTGCGTCTTGAGGTAGTCCTCGGCCCGGCTGGTGCGGTCGGCGAAGAGCCGCAACCACCAGGAGCGCGGCGGCGCCTCCTCGCCCAGCGCCGCGGTGTGGGTCATCAGGTCGCCCTCACTCAGCACGCCGACCACCTTGCCGCCGGCATCGACCACCGGGGCGCCGCTGATGTGCCGCTCGTAGAGCAGCTTCGCCACCTCCTGCACCGGCGTATCGGGTGCGATGGTGATCACGTCCCTGGTCATGACATCGGCCACCGTCAACATTCGGTCACTCTCCCAACCTGGCATGGCACCGCGCGGCCCGCCCCGGGTCCCGCGCGACCGTCAGATTGACAGGCCCCGGCGATTGCTCCAAGCTCTCGGCGTCGACTCGGCGAAAAAAGTCGAGCGACCGGCCCGGCTAGGGTCATCCCGCGCCGCCTGCACGAGGGCGGTGGCAGCTCGATCAGCAAGACGGAGGCTCAACCGGCGGCACGCGCTGGGCCGCCATCAGGGAGGTCGAGAACCATGCAGAAGCTCGTCGGCGCCGCGACGGCGCTCGCGCTCGTTGCGCTGGCCGGTGGTGTTCCCGCCACGGCCGAAGCGCAGGAATTCCGGCTCACCTTTCAGTCCACCTGGCCATCGGCAGACCCGCACCAGACGAATTTCGTCCGCTGGGCCGAGCAGATCGAGAAGAACACCGGCGGCCGGGTCGTCATCGAGACGCTGCCGGCCGGTGCGGTGGTGCCGGCCTTCGAGGTGCTCGATGCGATCCACGACCAGGTCATCGACGGCGGTCATTCCTGGACCGGCTACTGGGTCGGCAAGAACCGCGCCTCGGTGATGGTGTCCTCCGGTCCGGCCGGCCCGTTCGGCATGGACAGCTTCGACTACTGGGGCTGGATCTGGATGGGCGGCGGTCTCGAGGCCGCCAACGAGTTCCTGCAGAACGATCTCGACGCGAACGTCTACTGGATGCCGGCCGGCAGCTCCGGCCCGCAGTCGCTCGGCTGGTTCAACGTCGAGCTGCAGTCGATGGACGACATGGCCGGGCTGCGCTACCGCATCCCGGGCATTCCGGGCGAGATGTACGGCGAGATGGGGGTCTCGGTGATCACGCTCCCCGGCGGCGAGATCGTGCCGGCGGGCGAGCGCGGCGTGATCGACGCCGGCGAGTACGTCAATCCGTATCACGACGAGGCCTTGGGCTTCAACGACGTCTGGCGCTACCACTTCGCCCCGGCCTACCACGAGACCGTGACGGTGATGGACGTCATCTTCAACAAGGACATCTGGGACTCGATCCCGGAGGACCTGCAGAACATCATCACCGTGACCACCCAGGCGCATTTCCTCTGGTGGGAGAACCACAAGCCCTACAACAACCGGCTGGCCATGCAGCGCCTGGCCGAGAAGGGGGTCGAGTTCCGCCGCACGCCGGAGGACATCCTCGAGCAGTCGCTCGAGGCCTGGCACCGGATCATGGCCGAGGAGTACCGCAACAACCCGGCCTTCAAGAAGCTCGCCGACACCCAGCTCGAGTGGGCCTCGCACAACGTCGTCGCCCGGCGCATCCTCGAGCCCGACTGGAAGGCCATCGCCGACGTCTACTGGGCGCCGGGCGGCCTGGTCGAGAAGGGCGAGATCTTCGACTTCGAGTACGAGGCACCCGCCGACTACGACGTGTTCCGCCGCGGCGGCGGCTCCTGAGGCGGGGGGCGGCGCCGATCGCTCGGGCATTCGGGCCGGGAGTGCCGGCCGGGTGGCCGAGCGCGGCGTCGCGCGTCGGGCCGGGCTCGGCGGAGTAGCCGCAGGTGGCGCTCGAGCAGAACGTCCGCATGGTCATCCGGGCGATCGACCGGTTCACCCGTGCCACCGGCTGGGTGTTCGCCTGGATGTCGGTCGTCCTGATGCTGGCGATCGTCTACCACGTGCTGATGCGCTACGCCTTCAACGCGCCCACGGTCTGGGCCTATGACGTCAGCTACATGCTCTACGGCTCGATGTTCATGCTGGGCTCGGCCTATTGCCTGTCGCGCGGTGGGCACATCCGCACCGACTTCATCTACAACCTGTTCTCGCCGCGGTGGCAGGGCATCATCGATGCCACGCTCTATGTCTGCCTCTTCTTCCCGGCGCTCTACCTCTTCTTCGATGCCGGGTGGACCTATGCCGAGCGCTCCTGGGCCCGGGGCGAGCGGGGCTACTACTCGCCCTGGGCGCCGCCGCTCTATCCGTTCAAGACGGTGATCCCCGTCGCCCTCGCTCTCCTGATGCTGCAGGGCGTTTCCGAGCTCCTCAAGTCGCTGCACGCGGCAATTCTGGGCAGGTGGCCGTGAGCCCCGAGTATCTCGGGCTCGTGATGCTCGGACTGCTCCTGTTCGCCATCTTCATCGGCTATCCGATCGCCTTCACCCTCCTCCTCCTGGCGGTGAGCTTCGGCTACATCGGCATGGAGGGCCGGGTCTTCAACCTGATGGTCTCACAGACCTTCGGGCTGATGCAGGAGGAGGTGCTGGCCGCCGTTCCCCTGTTCGTGCTGATGGGCTTCTTCCTCGAGCGAACAGGCCTCATGGAGCGATTGTTTCGGGCGCTCCAGCTCGCCATGGGACGGATGCCGGGCTCGCTCTTCCTGGTGACGCTGCTCACCGCCACGGTGTTCGCCACGGCCACCGGGATCATCGGCGCCTCGGTCACGGTGATCGGCCTGCTGGCCGTGCCGGTGATGCTCAAATACGGCTACAACGCCAGGCTCGCGGCGGGCGTGGTCTGTGCCGGCGGCACGCTCGGCATCCTCATCCCGCCCTCGATCATGCTGGTGCTGATGGGCCCGGTGATGGGCGTGTCGGTGCTGCAGCTCTTCGCCGGGGCGATCATCCCGGGCCTGCTGCTGGCCGGCATGCACATCGTCTACGCGATGACCCGCGCCTTTCTGAACCCGTCGCTCGGCCCGCCTCTGCCGGCCGCGGAGCAGGCCGCGAACTGGGGCATCGTGATCAAGGAGCTGATCGCCGGCTTCGTGCCGGCGGCGGCGCTGATGTTCTGCGCGCTCGGCACCATCCTCATGGGCATCGCCACGCCCACCGAGGCGGCAGGGCTCGGTGCGGCGGGGGCGCTGCTGCTCACCGTCCTCTACCGCCGGATGAGCTGGAGCCTGTTCAAAGACTGCATGATGAACACGCTCCAGACGACCTCGATGATCCTCTTCCTCGCGGTCTCGGCCAATGTCTACGCGGCGGTGTTCTCGCGGCTCGGCAGCGGCACGCTGGTGACCTCCTGGTTCCTCGGCATGCCGCTCGATCCGTTCTGGATCGTCGTCATGATGATGGTCCTGATTTTCCTTCTGGCCTGGCCGCTGGAGTGGCCGGCGATCGTGCTCATCTTCGTGCCGATCCTGGTGCCGGTGGTCCGCGAGCTCCAGGTCGACCTCGTCTGGTTCGGGATCCTCGTCGCCGTCAACCTGCAGTCCGCTTTCCTCTCGCCACCGGTGGCGATGGCGGCCTATTACCTGAAGGGAGCTGCACCCCAGCTCAATCTCGGCGACATCTATATCGGCATGCTGCAGTTCAACGTGATCCAGAACCTGGCCGTGGTGCTCATCCTGATCTTTCCGGCGCTCGCCCTCTGGCTGCCGCGGCTGATCTATGGCTGATCCGACGATGCCGGGATGGGGGCCCGGGCTCGGCCGGGTCGTGGCGAGCTTCGGCTTCGACCGGCGCAAGACCTGGCCGTTCATGATCATGCTGGCCGCGATGATGGCGATCGGCGCCGGCCGGATCTGGACGCACGGGCTGAGCGAGGAGTGGGGGATCGCCGTGATCCTCGTGCTCCTGCCGGGCGTGGCCCTGGCGATGGTGCTGGGCGAGCTGCGCCTGGAAGGCCCGGTCCTGCTGATCGGCGACCGCGGCCTGCTCGATCGGCGACGCGGCGGCGAGCCGGTCGCCTGGCCGCTGGTCCAGGAGGCCACCATCAAGCGACGGGTGTTCAACAAGGGCATCCGGATCATGCTGACCAATGGCGAGCGCTACGACCTCGAGCTCAACCTCTTGGCCGCCGAGCCGGCGGAGGTGATGCGGCACATCCAGGAGCAGGCGAGCGCCGCCAATCAGGCGTCGTCGGCCATGGCGTAGAAGCGGGTGAGGTTGCGGCCCTGGCGCTTGGCCCGGTACATCGCGGTGTCGGCGAGGCGGATGAGCTCGTCAATATCGTCGCCATCGGCCGGGTAGAGGGCGATGCCGATGCTGACGCCGAGCCGGAGCATCCGGCCCTCGACGGCATAGGGACGCGCCAGGGCGTGCTGGACCTTCGCCGTGATCCGGGCGGCGTCGCCCGGTGCCCGGATGTCGTCGAGCAGGATCAGGAACTCGTCGCCGCCGAAGCGGGCCACGGTGTCGGTCGCCCGGGTGCAGGCGGCGAGCCGGGACGCGGCCTCGACCAGGATCGCGTCGCCCGCGCGGTGGCCGAGGCTGTCGTTGACGGTCTTGAAGTCGTCGAGGTCGAGCATGGCGACGGCACCGATGTGGCGGCCGCGCCGTGCCCGCTCGAGCGCCGCCTCGAGCCGTTCCTGGAAGAGCCGGCGGTTGGGCAGCCCGGTCAGCTCGTCGTAATGCGCCTGGCGGATGATCTGCGCCTCGGCGGCCTTCTGCTCGGTGATGTCCTGCACGATCGACCAGGCGAGCCGGCGGCCGGTGAGGTCGGTCGCGGTCATGCCGCTGAGCAGCACCGGGAAGCGGCTGCCGTCCTTGCGGATGTTCTCCTTCTCGTAGGGGCCGTAGCGGCCGCAATCCACCATCCGCTCGAGGTTGCGCCGGCTGGAGTCGTGGTGCTCGCGCGGGGTCAGCTCCCAGAAGGTCATCGCCAGGAGCTCCTCGCGCGTGTAGCCGGTCTGCTGCACGATCGCGTCGTTGATGTCGATGAACCTGCCGCTCTCCAGGTCGTTGAGCGCGATGCCGACCGGGCAGAGCTCGAACAGGCCGCGCAGCAGGGCTTCCTTGTAGCGGAGGTCGTTCTCGGCCTGCAGGCGGTCGGTGATGTCGGTGACCGAGCAGACGACGCGGCGCAGCGAGCCCGTGGATTCGGCGAGGGGTGCGGCGTTGACCGAGAGCACGCGGCGGGTGCCGTCCGGCCATTCGATGGCGTGGCGGACGTCGAACACCGGCTGGCCCGTGGCCATCACCTTGACGAACGGGACCTCCGCCATGGGATAGGGGCCACCGTCGACCGCCGTGATCCGCCAAGCCGGGTGGTCGAAGCGGCGGCTGGTGGCGATCGATGCGGTGACGCCGAGCACCCGCTCCGCCTCCTTGTTGGCAAACACCAGCGCGCCGTCGGCGTCGATGGCGACGATCGCGGCGAGGCTGGTGGCCATGATCCGCTCGAGGAAGTCGCGCTCGGCCGCGAGCTTGCGCTCCAGCTCCTTGCGCCGGGTGATGTCGCGCGCCAGGGCGATGAAATGCGGCGCCACGGCGTCGCTGCCGGCCTTGCGGGCGACCAGGAGCTCGTACCAGTGCTCGCCGTCGGGCATCTCGAGGCGGTACTGGTTGCCGCTCGAGCGGCCCAGGCGTGCCGCCTCCTCGATCGCCGCCCGCGCGGTCGCCACCACGTCGGGTGGGAGCACCTCGGCCAGGGTCCTGCCGAGGAAAGCCGCGGGCGGCGCGATCAGGGTGTTGGCGTCGCGAACGTGGCAGTCGACGAAGCGACCGTCGGCATCGAGCTCGAACAGGAGGTCGGGGACCGCCGCGAGCATCGCCTCGAGCTGGTCCCTGGCGGCACGTGCGGCCTCTTCGGCGAGCTTGCGGTCGGTGATGTCGGCGCACACGCCGAGGCACCCACCCTCGGGCGTCGAGCACTCGGTCACCTCGATCCATCGGCCGTCGCCGAGGCGCTCCTCGATCGTCCCGGAGGCGTCGCGGTGAACGGCGAGGCGGCGGGTCAGCCACGCTCCCTCCTGGCCGGGCGCCACCGCGTACTGGCCGTGATCGAGGCCGAAGCGGAGGATGTCCGCGAAGCGGGCGCCCTCGACCAGGGCGGGCGCGCTCAGGGCGTGGATCGCTCGGTAGCGGCTGTTGCAGAGCACCAGCCGGTCGTCGCCGTCGAAAAGGACCAGGCCGTCGGGCAGGCCTTCGACGACCACCGACAACCGCCTGGTCGCCGCCAGGGCCGCGGCTTCGAGGCTCGCCAGCCGCGCACGGGGCTCCTTGGGGACGCTACTTGCCGGGTCGCTCAAGGATCGACTTCGCCATGCGCTGCACCTGCCTGCTGTTCGCCCGGATTCCTACAACAGGTCTGTGATGAATTTCACGCTTGCTGTCGTCGCGGGGCACCGCTCGGGCGCTCAGCGGCGCAGGTCGCCGCGCGGATCGAGCGCGTCCTGCAGCCCGTCGCCCAGGATGTTGCAGGCGATCACCGTGGCGAAGAGCAGCGCTCCCGGCCAGATGGCGAGCGCCGGGGCCTGCCAGATGATCTCCTGGGCGTTGGTCAGCATGTTGCCCCAGGAGGGCAGTGGCGGCTGGATGCCGAGGCCGAGGAAGGAGAGGACCGATTCGGCCAGCATGATGTTGCCGATCGAGAGGGTGGTGGCGACGATGATCGGCGAGGCGATGTTGGGCAGGATGTGGCGCAGCGCGATCCGCAGCGGGCCGGCACCCAGCGCCCGGGCGGCGCGGATGTAGTCGCGCTCCTTCTGGCTGAGCACGGCGGCGCGCACCAGGCGGGCGACGGTGGTCCAGCCGAACAGGGCGACCAGGATGACGATGCGGTAGACGCTGCCCCAGCCATCGTCGGCCAGCGCCTGCGGCAGGCCCAGCTTGGTGACGTCGATGGCGGCCAGGACGATGAGCAGCGGCAGCAGCGGCAGGGCGATCACCGCATCGGTCAGGCGCATCAGGAGGCTGTCGGCGCGCCCGCCGGCATAGCCGGCGGCGAGGCCGATGGCGGTGCCGATGACGGCTGCGAGCAGCGCCCCGCTGATGCCCACCAGAAGCGAGACCCGGCCGCCCTCGAGCAGGCGGACCAGGAGGTCGCGGCCGAGCTCGTCGGTCCCCAGCGGGTGGCCCTCGCCCGGCGGTGCCATGCGGGCGAAGAGGTTCACGCTCTGCCCGTCCAGGCCGAGGGCCTGGCCCAGGGGCGGGCCGATCACCACGGCGGCGACGAGCAGCAGCAGCAGCCAGGCGCAGAGCACCGCCAGGCGGTGCCAGAGGAAGCGCTGCCAGAAGCCGCGCCATGGCCCCTGGCCGCGCTTCCGGGGCCGGCTCGCGAGGCGGGCGGCGGCCGTCTCGGTCTCAGCCGCCATAGTCGATCCGCGGGTCGAGCCAGCCGTAGGCGAGGTCGGCCATGAGGTTGGCGACCAGCGTCACCGCGGTGGCGATCAAGAGGGCGGCGAGCGCCAGGTTGTAGTCGGTGCCGATGATGGCGTCGTAGATCAGCTTGCCCATGCCGAGATAGGCGAAGATGGTCTCGACGACGAGCGAGCCCGAGAACAGGCTGCCGACATTGAGCGCCACGATGGTGATCAGCGACAGCATGGCGTGCGGCAGGGCGTGGCGGACGACGACGGCGGTGCGCGACAGGCCCTTGACCCGGGCCGTCCGGATGAAGTCCTCGCGCAGCGCCTCGAGCATCGCCGCGCGGACGAAGCGGACGAAGGTGCCGGCGGCGAGCAGGGTCAAGGTGGCGACCGGCAGGACCAGGTAGCGCAGGCGGTCGAGGGGATCGGCCGAGCCCACGGGTGCCGTGCCGCCGGCCGGCAGCCAGCCGAGCTGCACGGCGAAGACGATGATGAGGATCAGGCCGAGCCAGAAGGACGGCACGGAGAACCCGGCGAAGGCGAAGAGGTTGATGGTGCTGTCGGCGAGGCCGCGCGGGTGCATGGCGGCCACGACCCCGGCCGGCACGGCGATCAGCAGGGCGAGGACGAGGCTCGTGCCCATCAGGAGGAGGGTGTTGAGAAGCCGCGGGCCGATGACCTCGAGGACCGGCCGGGCGTAGAGGCGGGAATAGCCGAAATCGCCGGCCGCCGCAGCCTGCAGCCAGAGCCAGTAGCGCTCCCAGAGCGGCCGGTCGAGCCCATGCAGGGCGCGCAGCCGGGCAATATCCTCCGAGGTGACGTTGGGATCGGCCGAGAGCATGAGGGCGATCGGGTCGCCCGGCATCAGCCCGATCAGCCCGTAGATCAGGAACGACATGAGCAGCAGCAGCAGAACGGTCTCGACCGTGCGCCGGGCGAGATAGCCGCTCATGACGGCTGCAGTCGCTCCGGCCGGCTCACCCGCCCTCGCCGACGCGCCAGTTCTCGACCTCGAGGCTGGTCGACGCCTGGTGGCCGGGCGGCTCGACACCTTCGAGCCAGCGCGGCCAGATATGGGCATCGGCACGGAAGTAGAGCGGGATCACCGGGAGCTCTGTGGCGTAGAGCTGCTGCAGCTCGTGCCAGAGCCCTTCCCTGGCGTCGCGGTCCAGCGTGATCTCGATGGCGTCGATCAGCTCGTCCATCCGCTCGTTCCGAAAGCCCGTGTAGTTCTGTCCGGACCAGGCGTTCTCGGCCGTCGGGATCTGGGTCGAGTGCAGCGTCGTCCGCGGCACCAGCTCGGGGCTCGAGATCCACGCGTACATGGCCATGGCCGCAAACCGCCGCTGGGTCATGGTCTCGCCGAAGAACACCCGGGCCGGCTCGTTCTGGATGCGGACGTCGACGCCGACCCGCTGCCACATCGACTGCAGCACCTGCTGGACCAGCTCGCGGGTGCGGTTGCCGGCGGTGGTCATGAAGGAGAGCCGCAGCGGCTCGCCCGCCTCGTTGTGGCGGATGCCGCCGCGCAGCTCGCGCCAGCCGGCCTCGTCGAGCAGCGCCCGGGCGGCATCCAGATCCTCGGTGTAGATGGGCACGTCGTCGGTGTGGACCCAGTCGAGCGGGTTGACGTTGCTGTGCGCCACGGCCTGCAGGCCGGCGAAGAGCTGCTGGGTGAGCTGCTCGCGGTCGATCGCCTTGATGAGCGCATGGCGCACGCGGCGGTCGGCGAGGATCGGGTTGTCGAGGTTGAAGTCGATATGCTCGTAGATCAGGCCGGGCTTGTAGAAGACCTCGAAGCGGTCGCCGTGCCGAGTCTCGAAGGCGGTCGCCTGGTCCAGCGCCAGGCCGAGCGAGCCCTCGATCATGTCGATCTCGCCGGAGAGCAGGTTGGCCTCGAGCGCCGCGGTGTTCTCGATGGTGCGGATGACGATCTGGTCGAAGGCCGGGGGCTCGCCCCACCATTCGGGGTTGCGCTCGAGCGCCACGAAGGCGCCGGTCTCTAGGCTCTTGATGCGGTAGGGGCCCATGGCGAGGCCGGGATTGGTGGGATCGGTGTCGTAGAGCGTGCGGTTGCGATAGGTGGCGGGATCGGCCTCGAAGACCGGCCGCTCGAGATGCTCGGGGAGGAGGCGCAGGTCGTTGATGCCGGGATAGAGGAAGGTGAGCTTCTCGTCCTCGATGGTGAAGGTCTTGTCGTCGTGGATCTCGAGCCCGACGATGCGGCGGTAGAGCTCGGCGTTGCTGACGCCGCTCTCCGGGTGCTGGCCGACCTCGATGGTGAAGGCGACGTCGGCCGTGGTGAGCGGCGTGCCGTCACCCCAGCGGGCCTCGGGGTGAAGCGTGTAGGTGACCTTGACCCCGGTGGTGCCGTCGTCGCGCGCGACTTCCTCGGCGGTGCCGGCGGCGAGATCGGGGAGGTCCAGGCAGAGGAAGCAGCGAAGCTGCCAGTCGGTGCCGAAATGGGTGATCGGCCGGTGCATGAAGCCGAGCACGTAGAACTTGGCCGCCATGCTGTCGATGTTCGGGTGCAGCGTCGAGGGATACTGGGTGATGCCGATGGTCAGCCGCTCGCGCTCGGCCCAGGCTTGACCACCGGCGAGCAGCAAGCAGACCGCGGCCAGGACGGTGATCGGCCAGAATCGTCTCATCGGCAGATGCTCCATCTCTCGAGATTCGACATTCACACGGCTGTCGAGATGACGCAACGTCGGCCGAAATCCACCCGTTCAAGACGACCGAGCGAAGGCAACCAATGGCCGCGAAGAAGACGCTCAACGCGAAGAATCTCGAGGCTCTGGGCGCGCCGCGCCTGGCCGAGCTGCTGATCGAGCTCGCCACCGGCAACGCCGCGGCCAAGCGCAAGCTGCGGCTCGAGCTCGCCGCCGAGGCAAGCCCGAGCGAGCTGGCGCGCGAGCTGCGCAAGCGGCTGGTCTCGATCGGCAAGGCCCGATCCTACATCGACTGGCAGCAGCGCAAGCCCCTCATCGCCGAGCTCGACAGCCAGCGCCGGGCGATCGTGAAGCTCGCCGCGGCCGATCCGCGCGGCGCCCTCGACCTCTTGTGGTGGTTCCTCGGCATCGCCAGCCCGGTCCTCGCGCGCACCGACGACAGCAACGGCGCCATCAGCGATGTCTTCGCGGCGGCGATCGAGGACCTCGGCCGTGTCGCCCCGGCCGCGCGGCCGCAGCCGGAAGCCCTGGCCGAGACGGTCTTTCGGGCGCTTCGCGACAACGACCACGGCCAGTATGACGGGCTGATCGAGGCTCTCGCTCCGGTCTTGAGCGCGGCCGGCCTCGCCCGCCTCAAGCACTGTTTCGGCGCGTGGTCGCGCGAGCCGCTCCGCCGCGGTGCCGATGCGAGCGATCGCGATGGCGTCGTGCGCCTGGCGCTGCAGGCGATCGCCGAGGCGGAGGGCGATGTCGACGGCTACATCGCGCAGTATCCCGGCAAGGCGCGCACCGTCCCGTGGATCGCCGCCGACATCGCCCGGCGGCTGCTCGCGGCCGGGCGCATCGAGGAGGCGTGGGCCGCGGTCGAGCAGGCCAATATCGAGCCGCCTGAGATCGACGCGCTGAACGCCCGCGGCGGGCTCGACGAGCGCACCATCCAGGCCCTGGCCGAGGATCGCTCGAGCTGGACCTCGCTCGAGTGGGAGGAGGCCCGGCTCGCGGTCATGGAGGCCATGGGTCGGCACGACGCGGCGCAGGCGTTTCGCTGGGCCTGCTTCGCCCGAACGCTCGAGCCCGGCCACCTCAAGGCGTATCTCAAGCGCCTGCCCGATTTCGACGACCTCGAGGCCGAGGCCAGGGCGCTGGCCCACGCCATGGCGTTTCCGCAGCTCCACCGGGCGCTCGACTTCCTGATCGGCTGGCGCGCGCTGGACAAGGCTGCGGCGATGCTCGTCGCCCGGCGGGCCGAGCTCGACGGCGATCGCTACGAGATCCTGACGCCGGCCGCCGCGGCATTGGCCGAGAAGCAGCCGCTCGCCGCCAGCTTGTGCCTGCGCGCCATGATCGACTTCAGCCTCGCCCAGGGCCGCTCCAGCCGCTATGGCCACGCCGCCCGCCATCTGGCGACGGTCGCGGCGCTGGCCACGACGATCGGCGCGTTCGGCGAGGTCGAGACCCACGCCGCCTACCGGGCGCGGCTCGAGCGGCAGCACGGACGGAAATACGGCTTCTGGTCGCTGGTCGAGTGACGCGCCGGCTCGGCGTCGCGAGGCAGCGGCCGTCGGCGTTCCGGCGCGTCAAGCGGCGGGGCTGCGACCCGGGGCGTCGGGCCCGGGCGAGCGCCGGACGCGCGTCCTTCAGGCCGCGATCGCCGCCGCGAAGCAGCGGGCGAGCGTCTTCATTCCTGTCTCGATCTCGCCGCGGGTCAGCCCCGCATAGCCGAGCAGCAGGCCGCTGCGGTCGGGGGCACCCTGGTAGAGGGCCGCGAGCGGCGTCACCTCGACGCCGAGCTGGCGGGCGCGGGCCGCGATGGCGCGGTCGTCGGTGCCGGCAGGGAGGTGGCCCACGAGATGCATGCCGGCCTCGGCCGGCCGGAGTGCCAGGCGGTCGCCGAGATGGCGGGCGGCGGCCTCGAGCAGCATCCCCTGGCGCTCGGCATAGAGGGCGCGCATGCGACGGATGTGGGCGGTCAGCGAGCCGTCGCGGATGAACTCGGCGAGCGCCGGCTGGACCAGGGTCGAGGGGTGCGTGTCGGTCAGCCGCCGGATCGCCGCGAAGGCCGGGACCAGGTGCTCGGGCACCACCATGTAGCCGAGGCGCAGCGCCGGGAACATCACCTTGCTCATCGTTCCCACGTAGATCACCCGGCCGTCGGCATCGAGGCCCTGCAGGGCGGCGAGCGGCCGGCCGGCATAGCGGTACTCGCTGTCGTAGTCGTCCTCGAGGATGAAGGCCTGGGAGTCCCGCGCCCATTCGATCAGCTCGAGCCGCCGGGTCAGGCTCATCGTGACCCCGAGCGGGAACTGGTGCGAGGGCGAGACGCAGGCCATGCGGGCGCGCGGCGCTGCCGCGCGACCGGCGGCGACGACGATGCCGGCCTCGTCGACCGGCACCGGCACGACGGCGGCACCACCGGCGACGAGCGCCCCGATCAGCCCGGGATAGCCGGGCTCCTCGACCCAGACCGGATCGCCCGGGTCGAGCAGCACCCGGGCGGCGAGGTCGAGCGCCTGCTGCGCCCCGGAGACGACGAAAATCTGCTCGGGACGGCAGCGCACGGCGCGCGCCGCCCCGAGATAGGCGGCCAAGGCGTCGCGCAGCGGGCCGAAGCCGGCAGGCTCGCTGCCGATCAGCAGGCGCCTGGGCGGGTTGCGCCAGGTCTTGGCGAGCCGCCTCGCCCAGTCCTCGAAGGGGAAGCGGGCGAGCTCGGGCAGGCCCGGCGCGAAGGCCGCGGGCCGGCTTTCCGGCTGCGGCAGGCCGGTCAGCCGCCGGCCGCGCTCGGAGGGGCCGGGCGGCACCGCCTCGGGCCCGGCGGGACCGGCCGCGTCGCGCTCGATCTTGCGGGCCTGCAGCGCCTCCTCCGGCAGCTGGCGGCTGACGAACGAGCCGGCCCCGACCTGCCCCTGGATGTAGCCCTCGGCCATGAGCTGCTCGAAGGCGGCGAGCACGGTGTTGCGCGAGACGCCGAGATCG
>CAYWSB010000137.1:0-14353 GCA_964460465.1 uncultured Geminicoccaceae bacterium
GCGTCTCCAACGGCATCTCGGCCGTGGCGGTCGAGGAGGGCTTCTACCGCGAGCTGACCCTGACCGTGGAGCAGGGCATCATCGGCGGCGTCCCGGCGGTCGGCAAGGATGCCGGGGCCGGCGTCAACTACGACATGATGGCCGACCAGCCCTTGCAGTTCGACTTCTACGACGGCGGCGGGCTCGACATCGCCTATCTGTCGTTTGCCGAGGTGGACGCGCAGGGCAACGTCAATGTCAGCCGCTACGGCAAGTCGGTCAACGGCCCGGGCGGGTTCATCAATATCAGCCAGGGGGCGAAGAAGGTCGTCTTCTCCGGCACGCTGACCACGGGCGGGCTCGACATCGCCCCGGACGGCGAGGGCGCGCTGGCACTCGCGGCGGACGGCCGGACCATGAAGTGGGTGCCGCAGGTGGGCCAGATCACCTTCAACGGCCGCTACGCCGTCGAGCGCGGCCAGGAGGTCATGTACGTCACCGACCGCGCCGTCTTCCGGCTGACCCCGGCGGGCATCCGCCTCGACGAGGTGGCCCCCGGCATCGATGTCCACCGCGACGTGCTCGAGCGCATCGGCTTTCCCGTCGAGGTCAGGGACGACCTTCAGACCATGGACCGGCGGCTTTTCCGCCAAGCCCCGATGGCGATGGCCGCCGACTTCCGCGCCCGCCGCAAAGCCTGACACCGAGGACCCCTGCCATGACCACCGCGCCCGTGCTCTGCACGATCGAGAACGGCATCGCCACCGTCACCCTCAACAACCCGCCCCTGAACCTGGTCACCCTCGAGCTCACCAGGCAGCTCGACGAGCTTTTGGACAGGCTCGCCGCCGATCCGGTCGTGCGGGTCCTGGTCCTCACCGGTGCCGGCGATCGCGCCTTCTGCGCGGGCTCGGACATCTCCGAGTTCAAGCACCTGACCGAGCCCGGCGTGGTGCTGGAGAGGAAGCTCAACCGCGAGAACCAGGCCTACAGCAAGGTCGACGACTTCCCCAAGCCCACCGTCGCCGCCATTCGCGGCCTCGCCTTCGGCGGCGGCCTCGAGCTCGCCGTCTGCTGCGACCTCCTCGTGGTCGAGGCCGATGTCCGCCTGGCCCTGCCGGAGATCAAGCTCGGCGTCTTTCCCGGCAGCGGCGGGACGGTGCGCGTCACCCGGCGGATCGGCGAGGGCCGGGGCAAGGAGATGATGTACCTGGGCGAGCCGATCGATGCCGAGACCGCCCTGGCCTGGGGCCTGGTCAACCGGGTCGTGCCCAGGGGCGAGGCGCTGGCGACGGCCATGGCGATCGCCGGGCGTCTCGCCGAGCAGCCCAATCTGGCGCTCCAGGCGTGCAAGCGGGCGATCGACATGTCCTTCGACATGGACGAGGACGAGGCGGTCCGCCGCACGCTCGCCTTGAGCGGCGAGGTCTTCGCCACCAACGACTGCAAGGAGGGCCAGCGCGCCTTCTTCGCCAAGGAGAAGCCCCGCTTCACCCACAGCTGAGCCTGGAGAAGAGGATGACCAAGATCCTGGTCCTGCAGGGCGCGAACATGAACTGGCTCGGCCGTCGCCAGCCGGAGATCTACGGCTCGACCACGGCGGACGAGGTCGACGCCCTGATGCGCGCGCATGCGGCGGAGCACGGCTACACGATCGAGATCGCCTATCACAATCACGAGGGCGATGCGATCGAGGCGCTCTACGCCGCCGAGACGGGCGACGTCGACATCGTCGTGATGAACCCGGGCGGGCTCTGCTACGCGGGCTATGCGCTGCGCGACTGCATGAAGGGCATCGAGCTGCCGATCGTCGAGATCCACATGTCGAACCACTACGCCCGCAAGATCGACTCGGTGACGGCCGAGGCGGCCAGGGGCGTCATCCTCGGCTTCGGCGTCGACACCTACCTCGTCGGCCTCGATGCCGCCCTTCGTCTGCTGAAGTCGCGGGCCGGCTGAGCGTCATGCCCGAGCTCGTGCTGCCCGATGGCGGCAGGCTCGCCTGCGAGGTCCGCGGCGCCGGCCCGCCGCTCCTGCTGGTGGCGGGGCTGGGCGGGGTAGGCAGCTTCTGGGACGCGGTGGTGCCGGTCTTCGAGCAGCGCTTCACCGTCGTCCGTCACGATCACCGCGGCACCGGCGGCAGCAGCATCGAGCGCATCGACTACTCCATAGACCAGATGGCGGGCGACGTGCTGGCGCTCATGGACCATCTGGGCATCGATCGTGCCCATTACGTCGGCCACTCGACCGGCGGGGCGATCGGCCAGGCCCTCGCTCTCGACCATCCCGGCCGGCTCGACCGGTTGGTGCTGAGCGCAACGTGGCCCGCCCCCGACGCCTATTTCGAGGCTCTCTTCGCCGCCCGCGCCGATCTCCTCCGCATCGCCGGACCGGTGCACTACCTCCGCTCGACCGCCCTCCTCCTGAACCCGCCCTGGTGGATCAGGGATCACCCGGAGCTTGCCGATATAGGCGAGGCGCAGGCGGCGGCCCGGTTGCCGGACCCGGAGGTGCTGCTGCGCCGGATCGCGGCGATCCTCCGCCACGACCGCAGCGCGGATCTCCACCGCATCGCTGCCCCGACCCTGGTGATCGGCGCCCGCGACGACATGGTGACCCCGGCCTATTTCAGCGAGGCGCTCGGCCGCGCGATCGGAGGGGCCACGACCGTGATCCTGCCCGATGGCGGGCATACCTTCCCGGTCAGCCGCGCCGCCCGCTTCGCCCGGGTCGTCGGCGACTTCCTGGCCGGCGACTAGGCGCTCTTCGCGAGGCCCCGGGCCGCTCTCGGCTTCGGCTTGGCGCCGTAGGCATGGTCGATGATGTGCAGGTAGGCGGTATAGAGCCGCTCGAGCCGGTCGAACGACCCGCCGTCCTGGGTGATCGACCCGGCGCTGTCGACGATCGCGATGAGCTGCACGGCGATGTCGGTCCTGGGGGCCCGCGGCATCAGCTCGCCCTTCTCCACCGCCTCGTCGACGCCTTCCTCGATGAAGTCCTCGATCGCGGTCGTGAACGACCGGAGCGCCGCGCGGGTCGCCGGCGTCACCTGGTCGGCCTCGAGCCGCATCCGCGAGATCAGGCTCCAGGGATGGCCGGTCTGCCCGTCGGGATTGTACTTGGCGTAGCGCGCGCGATTGAACTCCATCATCCGGCGCGCCTTCTCCTGGTAGCCGAGCGCCGGGTCGCGCCAGATGGCACCGATGTCGTCGAGCGCCCGTGCGACGTAGTCCTGCACGACCTCCTCGACCAGGTTCCGCTTGGTGCCGAAGTGGTAGTGGATGTTGGCCCGGGTGATCGCCAGCCGGTCGGCCACGTCACCGAAGCGCAGTCCCCGAACACCATGACGGATCAAGAGCTCCGCCGCCACCGCCTTGATCTGCTCGCGCATCAAAACCCCAGTCCAACCGCTATCGTGCCGCTTTTACCAGACTACAGGTGTGCGAACGAACCGCAAATGCGAGAGGGCGCGCGCAATAGCCGTGCTTGCGTGGCGTCCCCATGTCGGCTACCTTACAAGTAAGTCAGGGCTGCGCATCGACGCCGATCGCCGCAGCCGAGAATTCCCTACCCCGGAGGCTAGCCCCGAGAATGCGCTTGACCGACAAGGTATGCCTCGTGACCGGTGGCGGCTCGGGCATCGGCCGTGCCACCTGCCAGCTCTTCGCCGCCGAGGGAGCCCGGCTGGTGATCGCCGATCGCAACACGGCGGCCGCCGAGGTGACCGCGGCGCTGTGCGAGTCTCCGAAAGGCACGCCTCTCGTGGTCGAGGCCGATGTCGCCGAGGCGAGCGAATCCAGGGCGATGATCGAGGCCGCCATCGACCGCTTCGGCCGCCTCGACGTTCTCGTCAACAATGCCGGCTATGGCATTCCGGGGACCGTGGTCGAGACCGACGAGGCCGACTGGAACGCGCTCATGGCGGTCAACGTCACCGGCGTCTTCCTCGCCTGCAAGCACGCCATCCCCATCATGGCCCGGCAGGGCGGCGGCGTGATCGTCAACGTCGCCTCGGTGGTGGCGTCGGTCGGGATCACCAATCGCGCCGCCTATTGCGCCTCGAAGGGTGCCGTGGCGGCGCTGACCCGCGCCATGGCGCTCGACCACGTGGGCGACCAGATCCGGGTCAACGCGATCGCTCCCGGGACCATCCGCTCGCCGTATTTCGACGACATCCTGGCGAAGAGCCCGAACGCCGCCGAGGTCCTGGCCGGGCTCGAGAACCGGCAGGCGATGAAGCGGCTGGGCGAGCCCGCCGAGATCGCGTCGGGCATCCTCTATCTCGCCTCCGACGAGTCCTCCTTCTGCACCGGCACCATCCTCACCGTCGACGGCGGCATGACCGCGTACTGACCAGGGACCGGGCACCGAGAAAGCAGCCATGTACAACCTCACCAACCGCATCGCGATCGTCACCGGCGGTGCCTCGGGCATCGGCCGCTCGATCGCTGTCCGCCTCGCCCAGGAAGGCTGCGACGTCGGCCTCTTCGACATGGCCGAGGCGGGCGCCAGGGAGACGGCGCGCATGATCGAGGGCCACGGCCGGCGCTCGGCCCTGGCCCTGGGCGACGTCGCCCGGCGTGCGGACGTCGACCGCGGCACGGCGGCACTCGTCGAGGCGCTGGGGCCGCCGGATATCCTCGTCAACTCGGCCGGCATCCTGCGCGTCGGCGCCTTGCTCGAGCAGCCGCACGAGGACTTCGCCGCCCAGTTCCGGGTCAACGTGGACGGGACCTTCCATGTCTGCCAGGCGGTCGTCCCGGGGATGGTGGCGCGCGGGCGCGGTGCCGTGGTCAATCTCGCCTCCTGGCTCGGCAAGAAGGGCATGAAGCTGTATGGTGGCTATGCGGCATCGAAGTTCGCGGTGATCGGCATGACGCAGACCCTGGCGCTCGAGACCGCTGGCACGGGTGTTCGGATCAACGCCCTGTGCCCCGGCCTCATCGTCGAGACCGGCATGCGCGACCAGGCCGAGGCCTTCCACAAATCCCTGGGCCTGCCGAGCGCCGCGGAGCGGGTATCCACCATCCCGCTCGGTCGCCTCGGCCTGCCGAACGACATCGCCCGGGTCGCCGCCTTTCTCGTCTCCGACGAGGCGGACTTCATGACCGGCCAGGCGATCAATGTGACGGGCGGCTTCTGGCTGAACTGAGCTTGCCGCCCCCTGCCAGATGGCGCGGCTGAAACCAAGGAGATCTCCGATGGCTCTCAACAAGAACTACCGGCCGAAGGGCGTCATTCCGGCGACGCTGATGGCCTTCAAGGACGACTTCTCGATCGACGAGGCGGCGGCGCGCCGGCACCTGGCCGAGGTGGCGGCGACCCCGGGGCTCAATGCGATCACCGTCAACGGCCATGCGTCCGAGGTCCATGCCTGCACGTTCGAGGAGCAGGAGCGGATTCTCGACATCTCGCTGCGCGAGGTCGGCGACCAGCTGCCGCTGATCAACGGCGTCTACGCCGACGGCAGCCTCGAGGCGGCACGGATCGCCCGGATGGCCGAGGAATGCGGCGCCGCGGCCCTCCTCGTCTTCCCGCCGCAGAGCATGTCGATGGGCGGCCAGCTCCGTCCGGAGATGGCGCTGGCGCACTTCAAGATGATCGCGGACGCGACCGACCTGCCGCTGATCCTCTTCCAGTACCCGCAGGCCACCGGGCTCGGCTATCCGTTCGAGACCCTGCTGCGGCTGGTCGACGAGGTGCCCTCGATCGTCGCCATCAAGGACTGGTCGAACGACGGCCTCCTGCACGAGCGCCACACCCGCACCCTGCAGTCGCTGCCGCGGCCGGTGACCGTGCTCACCACGCACAGCGCCTGGCTGATGGCGTCCTTGACCATGGGCTGCCACGGGCTCCTCTCCGGTGCCGGGAGCGTCATCCCCGACCTGCAGGTGGAGCTCTTCGAGGCCGTCCAGGCCAAGGATCTGGCCCGGGCGCAGGCGGTCAACGATCGCATCTACCCGCTCGCCCAGGCCTTCTACACGCCGCCCTTCCTCGACATGCACAACCGCATGAAGGAATGTCTCGTGATGCTCGGCCGGCTGGAGAAGGCGGTGGTCCGCCCGCCGCTCGTCAAGCTCGGCAAGGTCGAGCTGGACCGGCTCCGGGCGGCGCTGATCGCCTCGGGTCTGCTCGGCGCCGAGGGCCTCGCCCAGGCGGCCGAGTAGCGCCAACCCCGACGCCGTTAACGACGCATGCGGCGCTGTCGCCGCATGCGTTACCTTCTCCTTGCGCCAAGGGCCGCCCATGCTCGACCTGCTCGCCGGTGTCCGCGTCGTCAGCTTCAACCACTTCCTGCTCGGCCCGGTCGGCATGCAGATCCTGGGCGACCTCGGCGCCGACGTGATCGCCGTCGAGCCCATCGAGGGCGCCTTCCAGCGCCGCTTCGCCGGGGCCGGCACCTGGGTCGACGGGCAGGCCGCCCTGTTCCTCTGCGGCAACCGCAACAAGCGCAGCCTCGCGGTCGACCTCAAGTCCGAAGGTGGCCGCGAGGTGATCGGCCGGCTGGTCGACCGGGCCGACGTGGTCTGCGAGAACTTCCGACCCGGCGTGATGGAGAAGCTCGGCTTCGGCTTCGAGACGCTCAAGGCCAGGAACCCGGGCCTCGTCTACGCCTCGGCCTCCGGCTTCGGCCCGGACGGTCCCTATGCCAAGCGGCCGGGCCAGGACATGCTGATCCAGGCGATGTCGGGTCTCGCCAAGATCACCGGCGAGGCCTCGACCGGGCCGCGCACCGTGGGCGTCTCGGCCGCCGACCACCATGGTGCCGCCCTCCTCGCGCTCGGCATCGTCGCGGCGCTTCTGCGGCGCAGCCGGACAGGGCAGGGCTGCCGCGTCGACGTCAACCTGCTCTCGGCGGCGATCGACCTGCAGATGGAATCGTTCATCTGCTATCTCAACGCCGCGAAGAAGCACGACGTCACCGCGCCGCACCGCGTCGGCGGCTGGTACTACACGGCCCCCTACGGCATTTATCCGATGAAGGACGGCCACATCGCCATCTCGCTCACCACGATGACGGCCCTCGGCAAGGCGCTCGACTGCCCCGAGCTCGAGGCGATCCCGGAGGACGAGGCGCCGTCCCGCGGTGACGAGATCGTGGCCATCCTGAACCGCGTCCTGCCCCTCAAGAGCTTCGCCGAGCTCGAGCCGAAATTCATCGAGCACGACATCTGGCACGCCAGGGTCAACGACTACGACGACGTCCAGGCCGACCCGCAGGTCCAGCACAACCGGAGCTTCGTCACCGTCGAGGGGGCGACGGGTGCGCCCGTGACCTTGGTCAACCACGCCATCCGCTACGACGGCGAGACCGCCTCGGTCGCCCTGCCGCCACAGCCCTTGGGCGCCCAGACGAGAGCGATCCTGGCCGAGATCGGCTACGACGCGGCCGGGATCGAAGCCCTGCTCGAGGCCGGCGCGGTCAAGGCCGCCTGAACCGATGGAGATGGTCGAGGCGAACGGGCGCCGCCTGGCGATCCGGCGGATCGGCCGCTGGACCGCCGACGACCCGGTGCTCGTCCTCCTCCACGAAGGCCTCGGCAGCATCTCGATGTGGCGCGACTTCCCCGATGCGCTGGCCGATGCCACGGGCCTGCCGGCCCTCGTCTACGACCGCTACGGGCACGGCCGGTCCGAGCCCCTGGCCCTGCCGCGCCCGCAGGACTTCCTCGACGTCGAGGCGACGGCGACACTGCCTCGGCTGCTCGCCGCCACCGGGATCGACCGGCCGATCCTGATCGGCCACAGCGACGGCGGCACGATCGCCCTCCTTTATGCCGCGGCCTTCCCCGACCGGCCGCTCGCCTGCATCACCGAGGCGGCGCATGTGGTGCTGGAGCCCCTGACCTGCGCCGGGGTCACCGCCGTGGCCGAGCGCTGGCGCACCGATCCCGACTTCCGCGCCCGCCTCGGCCGGCATCATGTGGCGGTGGAACCCATGGTCCAGGGCTGGACCGGGGTCTGGCTCGCGCCTGAACGCCAGGGCTGGCAGATGCTCGACCGCCTGGCCGCCGTCACCTGCCCCGTCCTCGTGGTCCAGGGTGATCGCGACGAGCACGGCACCGAGGCGCAGGTTGGGGCCATCACCGACGGGGTCGGCGGTCCGGCCGAGCATTTCATCGTGCCGGGTTGCGGCCACGTCCCGCATCACGAGGCGCGTGCGGCCGTGGTCGAGCGGATGGCGGCCTTCATCGCGGCCGTGCTGCAAGGGAACTCATGGACATGACGGCGCGCGCGCGACGCATCTTGGTCACCGGCTCGGGCAGCGGCATCGGTGCGGCCATTGCCCGGCGGCTCGCCGGCCCCGGCACCAGCATCATGCTGCACGCCCGCGAGAACCGGACGGGCTGCGAGCGGGTCGCGGGCGATCTTCGCGCCAAGGGTGCCGAGGTCGCCATCACGCTGGCCGAGCTCGGCGACGCCGCTCGGGCGGCGGGGCTGGTCGAGACCACGGCCGAGCGCTTCGGCGGGCTCGACGTCCTGGTCGCCAATGCCGGCTTTCCGGAGCTCAAGCTCTTCGGCGAGCTTACCGTCGCCGACCTCGACCGCTGCTACCGGGTGATCACGGCCGGCTTCCTGGCGATAGCCACGGCGGCGCTGCCTCATCTGGAACGCGCGGAGGCGGGCAGGGTGGTGGCGATTTCGACCCTCAACGCCCACGTCTTCCGCCCCAACTACCCCAACTATCCGGCATCCGCCGCCGCCAAGGCTGGCCTCGAGGCGCTGGTCAGGGCACTCGCCATGCAGCTCGCACCCAAGGGTGTCACCGCCAACTGCGTGGCGCCCGGCCTGATCCACAAGGACCGGGACACCGAGCAGTTCCACGATGACGCGGAGCTGCGCCGCTTCGTCGAGCACATCGCCATGGGCCGGCTCGGCCGGCCGGACGAGGTGGCGGCCATGGTCGCGTTCCTCTGCTCGGCCGATGCCAGCTACGTCACCGGCCAGGTGATCCACGTCAATGGCGGCATCGTCTGACAAAGCGCTTCCTTTGTCGGAGGAGCTGTGGCAACCTGACCTCCAAGTAAGTAAGGGGCCTGGCGGTCCACAGTGGGAGGGTTTCCGATGAGCTATTCGATGCGGATGTCGGGCATGGTGCTGGCCGGTGCGCTGCTGGCCTCGACGGCGACGGCGGAGACGCTGCGCATGGGGCACGACCAGCCCGAGGCGCACGGCTACCAGGAAGTCGGGGTCTATCTCGACAAGCGGCTGAAGGAAGAGCTCGGCGACGACTGGGCGGTCACCATCTTCCCCGGTGCGCAGCTCGGCAACGAGATGGCGATGCTCGACAGCGTCATCGCCGGCAATCTCGACATGTCGATCGCGGCCACGGCCAATGCCTCGACGTTCATCCCCGAGCTCGGCCTGTTCAGCGTCTCCTACGTGTTCCAGGACGTCGAGCACTTCCGCCGCGTCCTGAACGATCCCGAGTTCAACGCGATGCTCGACGAGGTCATCGAGGGCAAGGGTCTCGGCATCCGGCGGGTCGCCAGCTTCACTGCCGGCGTGCGCAACGTCTACAACGCCGAGAAGCCGATCGCGACCCTCGACGACCTTCAGTCCATGAAGATGCGGGTGATGGCCTCGCCGGTCGAGTCCAAGGTCTGGGGCGAGCTCGGCACCCTGCCGGTCGCGATTCCCTTCGGCGACGTCTACACCGGCATGCAGACCGGGCTGGTCCAGGCGGCCGAGAACGCGGCGGCGGTCTATGCCTCGAACAAGCATTACGAGGTTGCACCCTACTATTCGCTGACCGGGCATCAGTGGCTGATCGCCAATCTCTACATCAGCGACCTGACCTATGAGCGCCTGTCGGACGAGGCCAAGGCGGCGCTCGGCACCATCGGCCAGGAGCTGACCGACCACATCATCGACTACGTGGTCGCCAGCGACGCCGCGTTCGTCGAGAAGATGGTGGCCGAGTTCGGCGTGCAGGTGAACGAGGTCGACACCGCCGCCTTCGTCGAGCGTCTGGCCGCCACCCAGGACGAGGTCGCGGCGGAGCTGGGCGCGGAAAACCTGCTGGCGCGCGTGCGCGAGCTGCAGTAGCCGCCCGTCAGCGCTTCACCAAACAAGCCGGCGGGCGTGCGGCCCGCCCACAGGGAGGATGAGATGACCAATCCCCGCCAGCCTTCCGGCCAACGCGCCGCCTGCGCCATCCTGGCCTTGACCCTGACGGCCAGCGGCGGCGCCCTGGCACAGGAGACCGTGCTTCGGCTGGGCCACGACCAGGTGACCGCCCACACCTACCAGGCGACGACCGAGTTCTTCGCCCAGCGGGTGGCGGAGCTCACCAACGGCGAGGTCGAGATCCGCATCTTCCCGGGTGCGACGCTCGGCACCGAGACCTCGATGCTGCAGGAGGTGATCTCCGGCAATCTCGACCTCTCGCTCTCGACCACCGCCAACGCCTCGAGCTTCGTTCCGTCCTTCGGCATCCTCAGCGTCAGCTATCTCTTCTCGGACGGCGAGCACTTCAAGCGGGCGATCGTGGACGAGGAGGTCAACGCCGCCCTCGATGCAATGATCGAGGAGCAGTCCCCGGGCTTCATCCGGGTCGCCACGATCACCCCGGGTGCGCGCAGCGTCTACAACACCTTCGGCCCGATCGAATCGCTCGACGACGTCGAGGGCAAGAAGATGCGCGTCATGGCCTCGCCGGTCGAATCGACGGTCTGGGGCGCGCTCGGGACGCTGCCGATCGCGATCCCCTTCGGCGACGTCTACACCGGCATGCAGACCGGGCTGGTCGACGCCGCCGAGAACTCGCCCGGCTCCTACGTGCTCAACAAGCACTACGAGGTCGCACCCTACTTCTCGCTGACCGAGCACCAGTGGCCGATGTCGCTGATCTTCATGGGCGAGACGAGCTGGGCCGGCCTCAGCGAGGCGCACCAGGAAGCCATCGTCCAGGCCGGCAAGGAGACGGCGGCGTTCGGCGTCGACAACGCGATCGCCGGCGACAACGCGCTGCTCGCGGAGATGACCGAGAAGTACGGCGTCAAGGTCAATCGCCTGGATACGGCACCGTTCGTCGAGCAGCTGGCGCCGCTTCAGGACGAGACGGCAGCAGCGCTCGGCGCGGAGGCCATTCTCGCGCGCATCCGCGAGCTGCGCTGAGCGTCGGACACCCTGCTCGCAGGGTTCTTCTTGACTATGGGCAGGGTGCATGGAGCCTGAGCAGCGGGAGGTATGGGCCGGCTATGCCGGGCTCTGCCGCGTGAACGAGCGGGTCGAGCAGGTGCTGGCGCTGGCCGCCGGCGCCTGCCTCGCGCTGTTCACCGTCGTGGTCCTGATCGACGTCATCTACCGGCAGGTGCTGATGCAGCCGATGATGTGGCCGTCGGAGTGGTCGGTCATGGCCTTCGTCTGGTCGGTGATGCTGGGAGCGGCCGTCGCCGCCAGCCGCCAGGTGCACTTCGTCGTCATCGTCTTTCCGGACCGCGGCCGGCCTCTCGATCATGCGCTGCGGATGTTCGTGGCGGCGCTGAGCATCGTCTTCTCGCTCGTCATCCTCTACTTCGGCTACCGGATGATGCTGACCGGCGCCCGCCGGTTCACGCCGATGATGGGCTATCCGATGACCTACGTGTTCGCGGCCTTCCCGGTCGCGGGCGCCGCCTTCGTCCTCTTCACCGTCGAGCAGTTCATCGCGGCCGTCTGCCGCTACCCGCTGCGGCACGACCCGAACAACGCAGTGAGCGCCTCGTGAACCCGGTAGCCCTGCTGTTCGTCACCTTCTTTGTCCTGATCTTCCTCCGCCTGCCGGTCGCCTACGCGCTGACCCTGGCCTCGCTGCTGATCATCGTCCAGGAAGGCCTGCGCGCCGACCTGGTCGTGCAGCAGATGTTCCAGGGGCTGAACTCCTTCACCCTGCTCGCGGTGCCGTTCTTCCTGCTCGCCGGCCAGTTGCTCAACAGCGGCCTGATCACCGACCGGCTGATGCGCCTCGCCGAGGTGACGGTCGGCTGGATCCGGGGTGGCCTCGCGCATATCAACATCGTGGTCTCGATGATCTTCGCCGGCATGTCCGGCTCCTCGACCGCGGACACCGCGGGCGTCGGCGCGGTGATCATCCCGGCCATGTACAAGCGCGGCTTCGACCGGCGCTTCACCGTGGCCCTGACCGCCGCCTCCTCGACCATGGGCTCGATCATCCCGCCCAGCATCATGATGGTCGTCTACGGCGCGCAGGGCGGCGTCTCGATCGGCGGGCTGTTCCTCGCCGGCGCCATTCCGGGCGCGCTGATCGGCCTCTCGATGATGGTCTACAGCTACATCTATGCGATGAAGCGCGGCCTGCCGGCGGAGGCCGCACCCAGCGTGCGCGAGTTCGCGGTCGCCTGGAAGGAGGGCCTGCTGCCGCTGCTGGTGCCCGTCATCATCATCGGCGGTGTGCTCACCGGCAAGTTCACGGCGACCGAATCCGGCATGGTGGCGACGGTCTACGTCCTCTTCCTGATGTTCGTCTTCTACCGCTCGGCCAAGCTCTCGGCCCTGCCGCGCATCCTCTCGGAGGCCGCCGTCCTCTACTCGCAGCCGCTCCTGGCGGTCGCCGCCGCGTCCGTCTTCGGCTGGCTGCTCGCCTATTTCCAGGCGCCGCAGATGATCGTCGGTCTTGCCGGCGGGCTCACCGAGAGCCGGGTCATGACGCTGCTCGGCATCATGCTCATCTTCATCATCGTCGGCACCTTCATGGATGCGATCCCCGCGATCATCATCTTCATGCCGATCGTCAGCCAGCTCATGACGGTGAGCGGAACCAATCCGATCCACGGCGGCATCGTCGTCGTCATGACCCTCGCACTCGGCCTGATCACCCCGCCCTACGGCCTGTGCCTGCTGCTGGCCGCGGCCATCGGCCGGGTCTCGGTGGTCAGCGTGCTGCCGCACATCCTCGCCTTCTACGCGATCATCATCGGCATCATCGTGACGATCATCCTGTTCCCGGAGATCGCGCTCTTCCTGCCGCGCCTCGTCATGCCGCAGTTCGTCGGGGCGTAGGCGTGTCATGCTGAACTTGCAAGTTCTCAGGCCGCAGAAGATCGGCACTGATATCTTCCTGGGTCCTCAACGTGCTTGATTGGTGAGAGCCGCCGCTCGCCCTGATATCCGAAGTGTCACGTCGGCGAACTGGCTGGGATTAAAGCGACAAGGTTAGTGCTTGCAGGAAAAACAGGCGGTGGGTATAACCCACCGCCAAAGTGTTGCGCTATCGTCTGTTGGCCCACCATAGACCGCCCCGAGCCGCAGAAGCTTGTGGGCGGTCTTTTGCTATTGCCTCTACCGTGTCGGTGGGCGGAACACGGCGTCGGCGACTCTCCTAATCATGGCACACACTCCTCTGCCGCTGCGGTTGTGCTTCCTTATCGCCGCCCTTGTCAATCCTATATCGTCTTCTGTCGGAGCGCATATCAACACCGCTTGCGCGAAGCGCCGACATGGGGTATCGGAACGCTAGCTGCAAGGAGAGAGGTATGTCAGAGAGCGTCCCCACGCCGCGCCATCGGAGTTCACCGTTCCCGTTCATCGGGTTGCAGGTTGCGCTGGAGCGAGCGCGGGTGTTCCATCAGAAGCAGCGTGAACATGCTGCGCCAATTCATGTAGCGGCTCAATTGTGGGGGCTAGGCGCCAAGAGCAGCACAACCTTACAAACGATCGCAGCTTTAAAGCATTTCGGGCTAATGCGAGAGGATGGTGGTGCAGGCGCTGAGCGAAAACTGGCGCTCACGCCCATGGCCCTCAAAATTATTCGCGACGGTCGTGAAGTGTCGCCCGATCGACAGAGCGCATTGCAATCCGTAGCGCTGGCGCCGAAAATTCATCAAGAATTATGGGAGAAGTATGGGGCGAACCTTCCGGACACGGGGACTCTGGTTCACTTCCTAGAGACCGAGCGTGGTGGCTTTACGGTTCGTTCAGCCAAAGAACTCATCGCGGAGTATCGCGAAACTCTGCGCTTTGCAGGCCTGGAGCACAGCGATAGCGCGTTGGCTGTGGAGTATGAGTTACCAGAATTGGCTGGCGAAGATCATTCGAATTTGAGCTCTGCCTCAGTTCTTCCGACTCGCCAGCCCAGTGCAACGCTGGCCCCTCAAGAGCGGGTCGTCTTTACCCACGAAGTCGACCCCGACCATATCGTTCGGCTCATCGTCAGCGGCGACGTTGATGAAGAAGTGGTCGACGCTGTCGAGATGTTCATTGAGCTACAGCGTAAGCGCCTTGCTCGACGAAAAGGTGACGTCTCTTCATAGTTTATTCGATCGCTCGCGATGTCCAATGATTAGGAGGCGATAGGGCCTCCGCCTCAAATGTCCACTTAACCTTCTTGAGTGACAAACCGCTGGATCGTCTCCCAGGGTCTGCGGCCCTG
>CAYWSB010000138.1:0-14301 GCA_964460465.1 uncultured Geminicoccaceae bacterium
GCGAAGGCCGAAGTCGGTGAACGAGGTGAGACGCATCGCCGCTCCATTTGAATAGGTATTGAAAATGCCGCTTGGCTGGACCTCAATCCATCGGTGACACGGCCAGCCCGTCCCGGCCGGCCGCATGACCACAGCTGCGCGAGGAGACTAGTCGATGCGTTTCGAGCGTCCAGGCAGCAAGACCGACGTGTCGGCGAGCGACGAAGCGCTGCCGTCACGGTCGGGTGATGCTTCGGCACGACTCCTGGCCAAACGGAGGATCGCGGAGCTCGCCGCCACCCTGCCGGGTGCGACCAGCGTCTTTCGCCGCTTCCGCTTCGACTTCTGCTGCATGCTCGACCAGCAGCTCGACGTGGTGGCCGACTGGCACGAGACGTCGCTCGACGAGGTGGTAGCGGCCCTTCTGGCCTTGCCGGCCGCGGTGCCGAGTGCCGCGCCGCAGGCGTTGGACCCGCTGATCGGCCATATCCTTGCCCGCTACCACGTCCAGCATCGGGCCGAGCTGCCGGCGCTCGTCCGGTTGGCCGAGACGGTGGAGGCCCGGCATAGCGGTCACCCCGACCTGCCGATCGGCCTGTCATGCGTGCTGGCCGAGCTGGCCGAGGCACTCGACGAGCAGATGCGCTTCGAGGAGGTGCATCTCTTCCCGCTCGTGCGCTGCAAGAGTGGCGGCCTCGAGCCCGCTTTCGCCACGCTGGACCAGCGACATCACGCGCTCGAGGACTATCTCTGCTGCCTGGAGACGGTGACGGCCGGACAGCGGCCACCTGGCGACGCCTGCCGGCGCTGGTGCGAGCTGTTCGCCGGCACCGAGCGGCTGGTCGACGACCTGATCCGCCACCGGCACCTCGAGACGAAGACGCTCGCCGGCATGTGGCGCGATATCGCGGCTCACCGCCAGCTGCACTGAGGCCGATCGGCCGCACGGCGCAGTGGCTCGACGACCAGCACCCGAACGGATCGACACGACAGATGACGGGCAGGTCGCAAGGGTCGTCGCGCTCCTGGTCGGGTCCGCGCGGGTGGCTCATCCTTGCCGCTCAGTGGACGGGCAGCGGGGAGTCGTGCCGTTGCCGCCCGGCAGCGGTCGCGGGTGCCCGGCGGAAGCTGGCGAGGACGACGGCCTTGGCGAGGATGAGCTCGAGGGCCGCAGCCGCGGCGGCGGCGACGCCCGCACCGGCCAGACCCAGTGCCGGCACCAGAACCACGAGGCCGACGAGCTGCAGGCTGCGCCCGACGAGCTGCGCCGCGAACAGGCGGCCGGCTTCGCCCAGCATGATCAGCAGGCCGGCGGACGGCATCACCAGGGCGAGTATCGTCGTCTTGAGCGCCAGCAGGATCAGGAGGCCGTGGGCTGCGGCGAAGCGCTCGCCCACGAACAGCGCCAGGAGCCGGTCGCCGAAGGTGGCGAACAGCACGAGCAGCGGCAGGGCGACCAGGGCCGAGAACCCGAGCGAGCGGCAGTAGAGCCGCCCGAGCGAGGCCCGATCGCGCGACGCCACGAGCCGCGCCAGCTCGGGATCGATCACGCGCTTGAGCAGCAGAAGCGGCCGCTCGATCAGGGCGGCCGCCTGATACGCCACGGTGTAGAGACCGGCCGCGGCCGGGCCGAGCAGGGCGCCGACAAGGATGGTGGCGAGACGGCCGGAGGCCAGCCCGAGGCTACCCTGCAGGTTGGTCCAGAGGACCATGCGCCAGAGGCCCGGATGCGGTCGGACGAGGCCGCGAAGCCGCCAGGCGAACGGCTGGAGCCAGCCGCCCCCACGCAGCACGCGGACTGCCGTCGCCCAGAGCACCAAGGCCTCGACGGCCGCGGCCAGCGCCCAGATGGCGGCAAAGACGCCCAGCCCGGCGCCGGCACCCCAGGCGGCGAGGCAGCCGGCGAGGCGCAGGCCCGGGGTCACCGGGCGGCTCCAGGCGACGAGGTCGAAGCGATCGAGCAGACGAAGAATGCCACCCGGCGTGGCGGCATTGGCGAGGATGACGACGGTGCAGTACCAAAGTGCCGTCGTCGCGACGTCGTCGGGCAGGCCGAGCAACGGTCCGAGCCAGCCGAGCGCGACAAGTGCGAGGCCGCACGCCGCGAGCATGCCGGCCAGCTCGACCAGGAGGCCGAACAGCAGGAGCCCCTGCAGGTCGTGCCGCCGACCGTCGGCGACGCACGCGGCACCGTAGCGGACCAGCGCATGGTAGACGTTGCAGCGGCAAAGCCCGCTCACCAGCATCGCGTAGGCGTGGATCAGCATCAGCACGCCGAGGCCCTCGGCACCCAGCCCGCGCGCGGCAATGGCCACCGCGGCCAGCGCCAGGAGGCCCGCGGCACTGTTGCCGCCGAGCAACATCGCCGTGTTCCGGCCGATCCGCCGAAGCTGAGCATCCTTCAAGAAGCTCATGAATCTCGGGCTTTTCACCTTGGTGACGCCTGCGGGCCGCGAAGCCGCCGAACGGGTGTCCGCTTGACCCGGAAAGTCGTATTCGCGATACGCATTAACGCATGGACATGCAAGTGGAAGCTTTGGCGGAGTCCGCGGTTCAGCACCGCGCGCGATGAGGATCGGGCTCTTCCTTTCGGGCCTCGCGGGCGGCGGGACGCAGCGACGCATGCTGTTGCTGGCCCGTGGACTGATCGACCGCGGGCACGAAGTGGCGGTCGTCGTCGCCTCGGCCGTCGGGCCGTTTGCCGGCGAGCTGCCCCGCTCGGCCCGGCTCGTGGATCTCGGCGACCATGGTCGACGGCTGCCGATCGTGCGCCGGCATCGCGGCCTGTGGGTGCCGCTTGCGGCTCCGGCGCTCGCGCGCTGGCTGCGGGCCGACCCGCCGGACGTCCTGGTCGCCAGCTCGACGCCGGCCAACCTCGTGGCCGCCTGGGCACGGGCGCGCGCGGCGCCCGCTCTCCCACTCGTCCTCGTCCTCAACCTGCCACCGGGTGCCGTCGCGGCGGGCGTCGGGCCGCTGCGCCGGCCGCTGCTTGGCGCCCTCGGCCGGGCCTGTCGCACGGCGGACGGGCTGGTCGCCATCTCGGCCGGGGTGAAGGCGGACGCGACCGCCACGCTCGGGCTCGCTCCCGGTCGCCTTGCGGTCGTGGCCAATCCGGTCGATGCCGCGGCGATCGCCGCTGCCGCGCGCCAGCGGCCAGACCACCCCTGGCTCGCACCCGGCAGCCCGCCGCTCCTCCTGGCCCTGGGCAAGCTGCAGCCGCAGAAGGATTTTTCGACCCTGCTCCAGGCCTTCGCCCGGCTGCGGGCGCGGCGGCCCGGGCGGCTCGCGATCCTCGGCGAGGGACCGCAGCGCGCGCACCTCGAGGCGTTGGCCCGCCGGCTCGACATTGCCGGGGACGTCGTGATGCCGGGCTTTTCGACCGCGCCCTTCGGCTGGATGGGGCATGCCGCCTGCGTCGTCTCGAGCTCGCGCTTCGAGGGCTTCTCCAACGTCCTGGTCGAGGCGCTTGCCGCCGGTGCCACGATCGTCGCCACCGACTGCCCGCACGGGCCGGCCGACGTGCTGGGGGGTGGCACTTTCGGCCGCCTCGTCCCGGTTGGCGACGCCGCGGCCATGGCGGAGGCCATGGCGGCAGCGCTGGACGCCCCCGCCGACCCCGCGCGCCAGCGGGAGCGGGCGGCAGCCTTCTCGCTCGCCACCGCGACCGACGGTTATCTCGCCGTGATCGGCCCGCTGGCCCGGCCGCTTCCGGCGGCGGCCTGAGGTCCACGAGCGTGCGGTCCGCAGCTGCCCCGCTCGCCCTTCTCGTCCGGGCCCTCGACGGTGGCGGGATGCAGCGCAACGTGCTGCGCCTCGCCGGCGCCTTCGGCGCCAGGGGCCATGCGGTCGACGTGCTCGCCGTCGACGTCGGCGGCCCGATGCGCGAGGCGATCGAGGGCGTGGCCCGGCTCCTGCCGTTGCCGCGCTGCGGTCACTGGCGCGGTCGCCGGCTCGCCGCGCGCGCGATGCGCCGGGGAGGGAAAGTCGACTGGCGCCTGCTGCTCGGGCCGGGGCCGGGCATTCTCGCGCATCTCGAGAGCCTCACGGACTACCTGGCCGCCACCCGACCGCAGGGGCTTCTCGCCTTCGGCACGCAGTGCAGCCTCGCCGCCCTTTGGGCCGAGCGCCTCGCCCGGAGCGGTGCGCGGATCGTCGCCAGCGAGCGCAACGTCTTGTCGTCGGTGGTCCTTGCCAGTCGCCGTCGATTCCGCCGCCGCTACCCGGCGCTGGTCGCCCAGACCTATCCCGAGGCCGCGGCCGTGGTCACCGTCTCGGCGGCGATCGCCGACGACCTGGCGCAAAGCTGTGGCCTCGACCGGACGCGCCTGACCGTCATCCCCAACCCGGTAGCGCCGGCCGAGCGGCTCGCCGCGGCCGAGCCCGTGGCGCATCCCTGGCTGGCGCCGGAAGGCCCGCCGCTGCTGTTGGGGGTCGGACGGCTGCATCGGCAAAAGGATTTCGCAACGCTGCTCCACGCCACGGCACGCCTCGGCCGCGACCAGCCGGTGCGCCTGGCCCTGCTCGGCGAGGGCGCGGAGCGTTCCGGGCTCGAGCGGCTCGCCCGCGAGCTCGGCATCGGCGACCGGGTCGCCTTCCTGGGCTTCGTGGCCAACCCGTTCGCCTGGATGGCACGCGCCCGGGTGCTGGTGCTGACCTCGCGACTCGAGGGCTTCGGGAACGTGCTGGCCGAAGCCCTGGCGGCGGGGCTGCCGGTGGTCGCCAGCGACATCCCGGGCGGGCCGCGCGAGATCCTCGACGGCGGCCGCTTCGGCCGGCTGGTGCCGCCCGGGGATGCGGCCGGCTTCGCGACGGCCATCGCCTGGACCTTGGCGCGGCCACCCGACGGGGCGCTGCTGCGGGCCCGGGCACGTGATTTCGCGCTCGACCGTGTGGCCGAGCGCTACCTGGCCCTGCTCACGGGCCAACGACACGGCAACTAGGACCAGGAACGACATGCCCGATGCTCCTGCCCACGACCCGGCCCATGAGCCCGCCTCGCCGACACCCTCGCACCCCGCGGTCATCGCCCGGCTCGCCGACATCGAGGAGGTGACTAGCGGTGTCCGCCCGACGCCGGCCAAGCACGTCGCCCTCTTCATCTACGCCCTGACCGGCGGCGGGGCACAGCGCCGCACCGTGACCCTCGCCAACGCGTTTGCCGCCTGCGGCCACGACGTCGATCTCGTGGTGGTCCGGGGCAAGGGTGTGCTCGACGGCGAGCTCGCACCGCGGGTGCGGCTGGTCGAGCTCCGCTGCCACGGCCGGCTCCACGTGCTGGCCAGGCGGCTCGGCGGCCAGCGCGGCATCGAGACGGCAGCCGCCATCCCGGCACTTGTGCGCTACCTCCGGCGGGTGAAGCCCGATGTGCTGCTGTCGGCCGCGTCGCACGTCAACCTCGTCGCCGTCGCGGCGATCCGCCTGGCTGCAGTGCCGATCCCGCTCGTGCTGCGGGCCAGCAACCACCCGTCGGGCAATCTGGCCCACCATCCACCAGTGCAGCGGCTGGTGCGCGCCTGGCTCAAATGGCTCTCGCGGCGCTTCTACCCGAGAGCCGATGCGGTGGTCGCCGTCTCGGACGGGGTCGCCCGCGAGCTCATGCGGCTTGCGGGCCTGCCGTCCGAGCGTGTCCACACCATCCCCAACCCGGTGGTCGATGCCGCCCTCGAGCGGCGCCTCGCCGAGTCGGTCGAGCATCCCTGGCTGGCACCGGATGCCCCGCCGGTCGTGCTCGCCGCCGGCCGCCTCAAGTTGCAGAAGGACTTTCCCACCCTGATCCGCGCCTTCGCAAGGCTCCGGCGGCAGCACGCGGCACGGCTCGTCATCCTGGGCGAGGGCAGCGGGCGGGCTGCGCTCGAGGCCCTGGCCGCGCGCAAGGGCCTGGTGCCCGGGCGGGACGTCCTCTTCGCCGGCTACGTCGCCAATCCCTTGCCCTGGATGCGCCGCGCCCGGCTCTTCGTGCTCTCCTCCTTGTGGGAGGGGCTGCCTGGTGTGCTGATCGAGGCGCTCGCCGCCGGCTGCCCGATCGTCGCCACCGACTGCCCGAGCGGCCCAGCCGAGATCCTCGACGGCGGCCGCTACGGCCGGCTGGTGCCGGTGGGCGACCCCCGGGCACTGGCCGAGGCGATGGCAGCGGCACTCGCCAAGGCGCCGGACCGCGCCGCCCTCGAGGCGCGGGCCCGTGTCTTCGGCCCACAGGCCTCGGTCCAGGCCTATCTCGACGTGCTCGAGGCGGTGATCAGGCAACGGGCACGCGCCCGACTCGCCTGGGCCGCGCCCTGGCCGATCTCGGTGCCGATCGCCTGGAGCTCGGCCGACGGGCTGGACCGGGCGCTCGGCCGCGTCGGGCTCGGCCGCGGGGACCTGTTCCGCATCTTCGCCGGGAACGCGCCGCATCGCCTGTTGCTGGCGCGGATGCTCGAGCGCTTCGGCGTCGATCCCGATCGCGCCGCCCGGATGGATTGGCAGCCGATGGTCGAGGCCGACCGTCGCTGCGCCGGCTGCGAGGCGGTGAAGATCTGCCGGCCCTGGCTCGAAGCCGGGACACCGGTCGATGAGGTCGCTGGCTTCTGCCCGAATGCCGGACTGTTCGCCCGGCTCAGCGTGACGGCCCCGCATCAGCCGGCTTGAGCGATCGCAGGGCGATGGGCGGCCCGGGGCGGCCCGCGCCGTTGGCCGTTGCCGGCCAGGCCGGAAAGACGAAAGAGCCAAGCACTGCATAGTGGTCGGAAAGATCCAGGCCGTCGCTTTTCGGGCAGACGACGTGGCTCGAGGCGGTCGGCACACGCTCGCCGCTCGCATCGCCTCGGGCATCGAGCGGCTCGAGGTGCCGGGTCGAGTAGAGCACGTAGTCGAGACCGCCGCCGGCCGGCGTGGTCGGGTGCAGTGGCGCCGGCGAGCAGCCGGCGAAGGCGCCGTAGCTGGCGTGTAGGATCTCGCCGAGCCGCCGCTCCGCCGCGGGATCGAAGCGCTCGGTGTTCAGGTCGCCCGCGATGATCACGGGCTCGTCGGCGGGAATGTCCCGGTTGCGCACGAATGCCGCGATCGCGTGGAGCTGCTGCTCGCGGGCCGCCCGGTCGGCGGCGCCTCGGCCGGCATCGAGATGCGTGGCGAAGACGTGAAAGAGACGGGTGCCCTTGCGGATTGCCGCATGGGCCACGCCCTTCTTGGCCAGACAGTCGTTGCGCGTCGCCTCGGTGGTGTCGCTGATGCTGCCGGCGCAGTGCGTGAAGGGCTCTAGGGCCTCGGCCTCGATCGGCCAGCGGCTGAGGATCACGACCCCGCCACCAGCGAAGGGCCAGTCGCCGGGCACCATGCGGCTCGCCTCGGGATAGCCCGCGGGCGTTTGGCGGAGCCCGTCGACGATCGTTCGCCGGTGCGCTCGGCTGAAGAGCTCCTGCAGCACGACGACGTCGTGGCCCAGGAGATCGGGATGATCGGCGAGTGCTGCTGCCCGCGTGTCCTTGGTCCAGCAGAGCGGCTCGCAGGCGGCCGTCGGAAACGGCAGCCACGGCTGCAGCCAGGGCAGTCCCACGGCCGGCACCATGGCGACGTTGTAGCTCAGCACGTTTAGGACGTTCATCGGGCACCAATGCAACGTCGCCCGTGCCGGCCGGGTGACGAGGCCGGGCCTGTCGACCGAGACCTGCCAGTCGCCGCAGCGAAGCTCGGCCGGCAGGTGGAGCACCAGGCGGTCGGGGCTCAGGAAACGATGGCGGACGTCGGCCGGCTCGATGCGCGGGTCGCCTCGATGCACGAGGCTGACACGATCGCCGGGAGCCAGGTGGCGCCCCTCGAGCACCACGCCGGTCCAGCGCCCGGTCACCTCGTCGACGCGTGCCGGCCTGAGCGCGCTCAGCTCGGGTGCCGGGGCACAGCCCGTGGTGACCAAAACCGGGATCTTTGCGGTCGCTTCCGTCGGCTGCGCAGGATCGCCCACGCGCAGCTCGAAGCGACCGCAGGTCGTCATCGGCCAGGCGATCGCCAGCCGATCGCCGCTCCGCTCCAGCACCTCGATCGGCCGTGCCTCGGCGCGGCCGGCAACCGTCAGCTCGACCCGGGTCGCAGCGGTGAAGACCGCCCCCCGGGCGAGCCGCAGCGCCAGCGTGGTGCCGGGCACCACCGGGCCGGTCAGGACGACGGAGCGATGCGACGCGCCGACTTCCGGCGACCCGGGCTCGCCCGCGCCCGGCGTCGCGTGCGGCAGGCAGCCGGCCAACGCCGCGCCGGCGAGGAGGCCGGCGAGGAGGATGCCGGATGCTTGCGCGATTGCCGTGGCGCGCTCCGGGCGATCGAGGCACCGCGACGGCCCTGGGCGCGGCATGCTCCGGCCCGGGTCGCCAGGTCCCGCCAGGGTCACGCTGCGGGTGACGGTCGGCGCGCGGCGATGAGCTGCTTGGCCAGGGCCACCGCGCTCGCCGCATCCTCGGCAAAGCCGTCAGCACCGATGTCGGCCGCGAAGCCGGCGCTCACCGGAGCCCCTCCGACGATGATCCGGCAGCTATCGCGCAGCCCGGCCGCCTCGAGGCTGGCGATGACTTGGCGCATCTCCATCATCGTCGTGGTCAGCAGCGCCGAGAGGCCGAGAATGTCCGGCTTGCTCTCCGCCACCGCTGCGACGAACCGCGCCCGCGGCACGTTGACGCCAAGATCGGCGACCTCGAAGCCGACGCCCTTGAGCATCGTCACCACCATGTTCTTGCCGATGTCGTGGACGTCGCCCGCCACCGTGCCGATCAGGATGCGGCCGCGCTCCCGGTCGGCGCCGCTGGCGAGGTGGGGGCCGAGGGCCTCCACCGCTTCGTTCATGGCGCGCGCCGACAGGAGCACGTCGGGGATGAAGACCTCGCCGCTGGCGAAGGCCTGGCCGATCTCGTCCATGGCGGCGATCAGGCCGCGCTCCAGGATTTCCTGCGCCGGCACCCCGTCCTCGACCAGCGCCAGCACGCGCTCGCGGATGGCGACGTGGTCGCCCTCATGGACGTCGTCCTGGACATCGAGGAAGCGCTCCTCGTCGACCGCTGCCGGCCGCGTCGGCGCCGACGCGGCCGGTGCCGGGGTGGGCAGGGCCGGCCGAAAGCCGCCGGCCTCGAGCGGCAACCGCCCCTCCTCGGCGATGCGCTGGCCGAGGCGCCGCAGGCGCGCGAACACCGCGTTCGGTGGCACCTGATCGGCGATGCCGACGACGAACCGGTTGCCCGGGGCGATCGCCCGGAAGAGCTCGTCGACGAACGCATCGAAGTCCGCCTCGCTGGTCTCCGGCAGGAGCAGGGTCGAGGGCACGCCACCGAAGAGCGTCAGCTTCCCGGCCCATTGCCGGTAATACTCGGCGAGGCTGACCCGCGTCATCGGCGCCGGGCAGATCGATTCGGCAACGTGCATGCCGGAATCGCGGATCAGCTCCATGAGCCCGTGATTCTCGCCGTCGGTGTGGCACATCAGGATCTTGCCGGCATCGGCGAGCGTCGCCGAGGCCCGCCTGATCCAGGGCTGGATCTCCCGGGCGAAGTAGGGCGGGTAGGTCAGCATGTCGTCGAAGTTGGAGCCCCAGTTGACGACCGGCGCCGGCGAGGCGCAGCAGATCTCGAGAATGCGCTCGAACAGCGGCTCCATTCGGGCGGCGAGCTCGCGCAGCTCGCGCTGATGGTCCTTGTAGTGGATGAAGAAGGCGGTGGCGTCGACCAGGTCGCGCTGGATCTGCTGCATCGGCGACGCGCCATGGAAATGCGCCACCACCGGCACCCCGTCCTCGCCGATCTCGGTCTCGGCCCAGCGGTCGAAGCGCTCGTGGTTGGGCTCGACCCGCATGTGCTCGAACAGGTGCCAGACCGGCGGATAGTCGGCCACGCTCTTGATCAGGTGGTCGACATGCAGCGGGATCGAGATGCCGAGCCGCCGCATGCCGTCGTCGTAGCGCAGGGTGTGGCTCACCATGCCGACCGGCGTGTGGTAGGCGATGCGGGTCAGCGGCCCGTCCCGGGTCACCTGCACCTCGACGTCGGTCGGCAGGATGAAATCGACGACCGTGTCGCGCGTCCGAAAGATGCCGATGCCGCGATGCAGCAGCGCGCCGTGCGGATGCTCGCCGAAGGCCTCGTAGACGTATTTGTGGTGGATCGCCCAGCCCTCGGCGCGCGAGATCTCGTGCTGCGTGCGGCCGGCGTGCTCGGCCGGCAGCGTGCCGGCCACCGAGTTGGCGAGATGCCAAAGATCCAGCCGCGGCACATAGGGCAGCCGATCGACCGCCTCGCCGCGCAACACTCGAAGGATCCGCTCCCTGTGCGTCGTCATCGTGCTTTTCCCCCGCGTTCGCCAGCCGGCGGCTTCACCGGGCACACGGCCGCGAGTCCGGCTCGGCGGGCAATGGTAACGTTACCATTGCCCGCACGCCTTGACGACGGTCAACTTTCGTGCCTCGGAATCGTTCGGCGATGCGTTCCCCAGCTCAATCGGTGACTGCCGGCCGGTCGGCATCGCGCAGGACCACGTAGATCGCGGGGATGACCAGCACGGTGAGCAGGGTCGAGGAGAGGAGCCCGAAGAGCAGCGAGATCGCGAGCCCCTGGAAGATCGGGTCGAGCAGGATCACCGCCGCCCCGATCATCGCCGCCAGGGCGGTCAGGAGGATCGGCTTGAACCGCACCGCACCGGCCTCGAGCAGCACCTCGCGCAGCGGCCGGCCCGGGGTCGCCCCATGGCGGATGAAATCGACCAGCAGGATCGAGTTGCGGACGATGATGCCGGCAAGCGCGATGAAGCCGATCATCGAGGTGGCGCTGAAGGGGGCGGCAAAGAGCCAGTGGCCGAAGAGGATGCCGATCAGCGTCAGCGGCACCGGCGTGAGGATGACGAGCGGCAGCCGGAACGAGCCGAACTGGGCCACGACCAGCACGTAGATGCCGAGGAGCGCCACGCCGAAGGCGGCCCCCATGTCGCGGAAGGTGACCCAGGTGATCTCCCACTCGCCGTCCCAGAGCAGGACCGGCCGGCTGTCGTCCAGAGGCTGGCCGGCGAGACGGATCTCGGGCGGCGGCAGGTCGCCCCAGTCGTGGGCCTCGATCCGCTCGCCCACCTCGAGCATGCCGTAAATGGGTGCTTCGAACCGGCCGGCGAGCTCGGCCGTCACCATGTCGACGAAGTGGCCGTTGCGGCGGAAGACGAGCGGCGAGCCGGCCTCCGCGGTGACGGTGACGACATCGCCGAGCTCGACCACCGTGCGGTCGCCCGGCAACGCGTTGGCCGGCACCGGCGTGGCCGCCAGCCGCTCGGACCAGGCGAGGTCCGCGGTCGGCAGGGCGACCGCGATCTCGATCGGGTTGCGCCCGAGGCCGCGATGCGAGTAGCCGACCACCCGGCCGTCGAGCAGGAGGCGGAGGGTGTCGCAGACGTCGGCCTCCTCGACCCGGAAGAACTCGAGCCGGTCCTGGTCGATGGCGATCCGCAGCCGCGGCCGGGGCTGACCGATCGAATCGTCGACATCGACGATGAAGGGCACCTCGTCGAAGATCGCCCGCAGCTCGGACGCGACGGCACGCCGCGTTGCGGCATCAGGGCCGTAGATCTCGGCGAGCAGGGTCGCCAGCACCGGCGGGCCGGGCGGCCCCTCGACGACCTTCAAGACACCGCCCTCCGGTGGCTCGAGGGCGCCGAGCCGCTCCCTGAGATCGAGCGCGATCTTGTGGCTCACCCGGTTGATCATGTAGTCCATCAGCCAGGCGGCGACGAGGGTCGAGAGAATCGTCGTCGGAATGACCACGGCGGTCACCAGCGCCTCGCCCCAGCCGACGGCCAGGGCGATCAAGAGGACGATCGAGACGGTGGCGAGGCCGAGATGGAAGAGCAGCTCATTGGCCTTCTCGTCCGCCGTCTCGCCGTAGTCGCGGGTGACCTCGACGTCGAGATCGGGCGGGATCAGCCGGCCCTTCAGCCGCTCGACGCGATCCAGCACGGCATGCGCCAGATCGACGGCATTGGCGCCGGCGCGCTTGGCGACGGCGAGTGTGACCGCCGGTGCCCGGTGCCAGCCGGCGTCGGCCGCGCGCCGGAGCGTCCAGGCGCGATGCTCCTCGGGCCTGGACCCGATCACGACATCGGCCACGTCCTGGACGTAGACCGGCCGGCCATCGCGGGTCGTGAGCAGCAGGAGGCCGATATCCGGCACGCCTTCGAGCGTCTGGCCCGCCGTGACCTCCAGGGTCTCGCCGCCCTCGCGCACCCGCCCGGCCAGGAACGAGCGGTTGGCCCCGTCGAGCTTGCCCGCGAGTTGCTCGAGCGTGACCCCGAAAAGGGCGAGGCGCTCGGGGTCGGGCTCGACCCGAATCTGCTCCGCCCGCCCACCCTGGATATAGGTGAGACCGACATCGGGCACCTTGATCAGCTCGGCGCGCAGCTCCTCGGCGACCTGCAGCAGCGCCTGGTCGGTCCAGCGATCGCCGGCTTCTGCCCGGGGCGAGAGGGTCAGTGTCACGATCGCCACTTCGTTGATGCCGCGACCGACGACGAGCGGCTCGGGAATGCCGATCGGCAGCCGGTCGAGATTGGCGCGGATCTTCTCGTGCACTCGCAGGATGGCGTCGTCGGCGCTGGTGCCGACGAGAAACCGCGCGGTCACCACCACCCGGTCGTCGCGGGTCTGGCTGTAGACTTGCTCGACCGCGTCGATGCTCGTCACGATCGCCTCGAGCGGCTTGGTCACGAGCTCCACCGCATCGGCCGCGGCAAGGCCGTCGGCGGCGACGAAGATGTCGACCATCGGCACCGAGATCTGCGGCTCCTCCTCGCGCGGGATGGCGAAGAGCGCGATCAGCCCGGCAACGATGGCGGCGAGCAGGAAGAGCGGGGTCAGCGGCGAGCGGATGGTGGCCCGGGTGAGCCTGCCCGAGAGGCCGAGGCTCACGGCCGCACCAGCCGGTCGCCCGGCCGCAGGCCGGAAAGCACCTCGACACCCTCGGGCGTCGCCCGGCCGCGCTGGATCGGCACCTCGATCGGCGCGCGGCCGTCACGGGCGAGCCGCACCGTGTCGACGCCGAAGCGGGTCATAATGAACGCCTCCGGCACGAGGATCGCCTGGCGCGTACCGGCACTGACCAGGACGCGGATGCGCTCGCCGACGAAATAGTCGCCGAGCCCCGGCACCTCGGCATCGGCGACCACCCGGCCGTCCTCGATGCGCGGGTAGACGAGGCGCATGGTGCCCGTTGCCGCGGCGGTGCCGAGCTCGCCGCCGGCGAGCCGGACCGGGTCGCCCACGCCCAAGAAGCGCGCATGGCGCTCGGGCAGGCGCAGGCGCAGGACGACGTCCTCGTCGGCGATGGTCGCCACGGTCTCGCCCGGCAGCAGCACGGTGCCCGGGGTCATCGGCACGGCGAGCACGCGCCCGGCCGCCGGTGCCAGCACCGCCCCCTCCACCGCCTGCTGCTCGAGCACCGCGAGTTCGCCCTGGCGGGCGGCGAGCGTGTTGCGGGCGACGTCGAGGGCGGTGCGCAGCTCGTCGACGCGCACTGTCGCCACGGTGCCGCGCGCCGCCAGCTCCCGGGCACGCGCGAGATCGTCCGCGAGCTGCGCCACCCGCGCCTCGAGGGCGGCGATCTGGGGATCCAGGACCGCGCGCGACAGCAGGAGCTTGTCGTCGACCACCCGGCCGATCTCGGCCCCGGCCTCGACCCGCTCGCCCTCACCGACGACGAGCTCGGCGAGCGTCCCGCCGATCCGCGCCCGGGCGGCGACCACGCTGCTGCTCTCGACCGTGGCGAACACGGCCTTGGTGTCGGCCACCGGCTGCCAGGCGACTTCATGCGTCTCCTGGCCCGAGACCGGCGCCGCCAGCAGCGAGGCGACGACAACGAAAGGGCGACAGGCTCGGCCCATGACACCTCCAAAGCAAGCGTCGGGGAAGCTGCGGTCGGCGCGACGCATCGGCGTTCAGGCGGACGGCTTCAGACGGCGGGGCTCGTCGGCTTCCAGGTAGGCCTCCTCTTCGGGCGTGAGGGCGACGCGGTCGAAGCCGGTAAGCATCGGCCGGACGTGGCCCGCGAACGAGCCGCCCACGGTGAGCAGGTAGACATGCACGACGACGAAGGCGGCGATGGCGAAGGCGGCGAGGAGGTGCAGGTCGGCGACGAGCGGCAGCCAGGCGCCGGCAGCCGGGCCGCTGCCCCACAAATTGTAGGTGAGGTAGAGGAGGCCGGTGAGCCAGATCACCGGGAAGAGGACCAGCTTGAGTACCAGATAGGTCAAGGCCTGGAGCGGGTTGTGCTTGCGCCAATAGGCCCGGTGACCTTGCCGCCTGGAGTGCCGGCGTTTGGTGGTTGGGGTCCGTCGCTGCAG
>CAYWSB010000139.1:0-14095 GCA_964460465.1 uncultured Geminicoccaceae bacterium
CTGTCGCCATTGTCCAGCTGCTCGTCAGGAGACTCGCAAGTAATTGATATCATTCGCGAACTTTTCAGACAGGCTCTTAGGAGTTATGGGGACGGCGCCCCTTTTAGCCATGTCCTGATCGTCTGCGCAGGACACCCTCTGCGGCCCTCGACGCTACCCAGCCATCACCACAGGCCGCACGTCTCGCGTGATCTCCGTCTCTCGCTTCAGTGCCTGCGCCAGATCGTAGGCGAGTTGCAGGCGGAGCCATAGCTCGGCGGTGCCGCCGAAGGCTTTGGCGAGGCGGAGGGCCATTTCGGGGGAGACGCCGGCGGCGCCGTTGATGAGCTTGCTCAGGGCCTGGCGGCTGACGCCGAGGGCCTTGGCTCCTTCGGTAACGGTGAGGCCGGCGGGCTCGAGGCAGTCGATCCGAATGGACAGGCCGGGGTGTGGGGGGTCGTGCATGGGGCGGAAGGCGGCTTCGTTCATCGCGGGTCTCTCGGGTTCCTAGTGGTAGTCGATCAACTCGATCTCGCAGGCCTTGCCGTTGTCGAAGCGGAAGATGATCCGCCAGTTGGCGCGGACGGTGATGGACCAGAAGCCGGCAAGGTCGCCGGTGAGGCGATGCAGCCGGTAGCTGTGCAGGTTCAGGTCCTCGACCTGGAGCGCCAAATTGAGGCGTTGCAGGACGAGGCGAATGCGATCCACGTCACGCGGGTCGAGCCGCCGAGCGTCGCCACGCTCGAACAGCCGTTTCAGGCGCCGATCCGCGAACGAGCCGATCATGCGGGAGTGTAACCTGTCACTTGTCGGATGTCACTCTTCTCATGCACCGCCCGCTGTTCTCCTCACCAGGAAAATGGTGGGGCTCGGGGAGGCGCTGCCTCCCCGCCTCTTAACCCTTCCCTAAACCGTCGACGTTACCTTCTTCAGGCCCCTCGGCTTGTCCGGGTCGTGCCCCCTTGCTCGGGCTAGGGCTTCGGCTAGGGGGTAGAAGGCGGTGATGGTGGTGATGGGGTCGAGCCAGGGGTGGAGGGGTTTTGGGAGTTGGATGTGGTGGCCTGGGGCGGTGGTTTCGGGGCTGGCGGTGATGGTGGTGATGCCGGCTTTGGCGGCTTCCGTGGCGTAGGCCAGGGTGTCTGAGCCGCCCTGGTCGGTGGTGGCCAGCGCCAGGAGGGGGAAGTCCTGGTCGATGACGGCTTTGGGGCCGTGCTGAACCTCGGCCGAGCTGAAGGCTTCGGCGTGGAGGTAGCAGGTTTCCTTGAGCTTGAGGGCGGCTTCGCCGGCGATGGCGTGGGTCGGGCCGCGGCCCAGGACGTAGAGGCTGGTGGCGTCCTTCAGGAGATCGACGGTGGGGCCCCAGTCGGTGGCGAGGGCTTGCTCGAGGCTTGCGGGGAGGCGGTGGAGGGCTCGGGTGAGGGCGTCGTCCTGTTGCCAGGTGGCGACGAGGCGGGCCAGGGCCGTGCAGGTGAGGATGAAGCTCTTGGTGGCGGCGACGCTTTTCTCCTCCCCGGCGTTCTGGGGGAGGACGTGGCGGGCGGATGCTGCGAGCGGCGAGCCCGGCTGGTTGACGATGGCCGTCGTGATCGCACCGGTGGCGGTCGCGGCTTCGAGCGAGCGGACGAGGTCGGGGCTGGCGCCGGACTGGGAGAGGGCCAGGACCAAAGCGTGCTCGAGCCTGGGTTGGACTGTGTAGCGGCTGACCAGCGAGGGCGGCAGCGAGGCGGTGGCGAGGCCGGTGGACAATGCCAGGAGCCAGGCGCCGTAGCCGGCGGCGTGGTCGGAGCTGCCGCGGGCGATGGTGGCGGCGAAGGCGGGGGGGCGGGCGACGAGGGCGGCCTTCAGCGCGGCGTAGGATTCGCGGTTCTGGTCCAGCATGGCGGCGACGAGGGCCGGGGTCTCGTGGACCTCTTTGAGCATTTGCGACATTGGCAGGCCTTTCGGGGGCGTTCGTTCGGTCAGTCGGTGAATTCGGCCGGGTTCCGGCCCTGGGCGATGAGGACCGCGCCCGCGAGCGGCGAGGCGGTGCGAGTGGCATCCGCCAGGGCGTCGCCGAGGGCAGCCTCGAGGGCGGGGCGGAAGACGGGGGCGAGGCCGCCGGCGAGGACGAGGGGCTCGTGCGGGGTCGGGGTCATGGCCCGGGCGAGGCGGCGGTGGTGGGCGGCGGCTTCGGCCAGAAGGTCGCCGGCCTTCGGGTCGCCGGCCTCGGCCGCGGCGATGACGGCCGGCGCGAAGGCGGCGAGGTCACCCGGGCGGGCGGGCTTGAGCCAGCCGAGGATGCCGGCGGTGGTGGCACCGAGCTGGGCCTCGATGATGGGCCAGAGGCTGCTTTGCGGCTGGTCGGCGTAGCCGTCCTTGAATTCCAGCCAGTCGCCGATGGCGCGCCAGCCGAGCCAGGCGCCGCTGCCGCGGTCGCCGATGGGGAAGCCCCAGCCGCTGAGCTTCTGCACCTGGCCCGGGCCGTGGAGCCGGTAGCCGACGACGCCGGTGCCGATGGCGAGCAGGCCGCCGGGCTTGCCGCCGGTAGCGCCCAGGAGCGTGGTGTAGCCGTCGGTCGAGAGGTGGCAGGCGGCGAAGTCGGGGAAGGACGCCTTAAAGCGGGCGAGGCTGCCGGGAGCGTTGGCACCGGCGAGGCCGGCGCTAAGGGCGGTCGTGGCGGTGGCTGCGGGGTCGAGGCCGGCGGCGGCGGCGAGGCGGTTCCAGAGGGCGCGGATCTCGGCGAGGCCGGCATCCGGGTCCTGGAAGAGGTTGCAGGGGCCGCCGGTGTGCTCGACGACCGGGGTGCCGTCGGCTTCCAGGAGGGCTGCCCGGGTCTTGGTGCCGCCGCCGTCGACGGCGAGGATGTGCGTGATGGCGTTCATGGGCGCTTCATACCAAAAAGGTACCACGATCGGCAAGAACCAATTTAAGACCACATTAACATGGTGGTTTCATTAGTTTTTTCAATCCGTCGCGTTCTCGGACAGGCATCGTAAAAAAATCTCTTGCCAAGTGGTTTCTTTTTGGTATCTTCCGGCCAGCAACGGAGGCACGGATGGACACGGAACGACGCCTGGAACGCTACCGCACCGCCGACCAGTGGCCCACCGACGAGGCGCTGGCGGCGATGCTCGAGAACCAGCTGGGGGCCCTGCTCGCCGTCCGGCAGGCCCTGCCGGCCCTGAGCGCCGCCGTCGAGGCCGCGGCCGAGCGGCTGCGGGCGGGGGATGGCCGGCTGGTCTATGTGGGTGCGGGGGCCTCGGGACGGCTCGCCGTGCAGGACGGGGTCGAGCTCTGGCCCACCTTCGGCTGGCCGCACGAGCGTCTGCTCTATCTGATCGCCGGCGGCGAGGAGGCCCTGGTGCGCTCCCGCGAGGGGGCCGAGGACGACGCCGACGCCGGGCGGGGGCTGGTCCAGGAGCACCGGATCGGGGCGGCCGACGTCGTGGTCGGGCTCGCCGCCTCCGGCACCACGGCCTTCACCCGGGCGGCCATCGTCGAGGCGCGGGGGCGTGGTGCGCTGACGATCGGCATGGCCAACAACCCGGGAGCGCCCCTGATGGCCGAGGCCGAGCACGGCGTGCTGCTGGCCTCCGGCGCCGAGTTCCTCGCCGGCTCGACGCGGATGGCGGCGGGGACGGCCCAGAAGATCGCGCTCAATCTCTTCTCGACGCAGACCATGACCGAGCTCGGCCGCGTCTTCGACGGCCTGATGGTCAACGTGGTGGCGTCGAACACGAAGCTCGTCGAGCGCGGCCGGCGGATGGTCGAGGCCATCACCGGCTGCGATGCCGAGGCGGCCCGGGACGCCCACGCGGCGGCCGGCCACGACGTCAAGCTCGCCGTGCTGCTCGTCGACGGGCTCTCCCTCGACGAGGCGCGGGCCTGTCTCGCCCGGGCGGCGGGCAATCTCCGCCTCGCCCGCTCGATCGAGCCCGACCCCATTGCCGAAACCTGATCCCATCATCCAACCCGAGGAGGCACCTTCAATGCGGAAGACATCGACCGCGTTCATCGCCCTGGCAGCCGGCATGGCCCTGGCCGGGCCGGCGCTCGCCCAGGAGCTCGTCATCGAGAGCTGGCGCAACGACGACATCACGATCTGGCAGAACGTGATCATCCCGGCGTTCAACGCCCAGCATCCGGAGATCCAGGTCCGCTTCCAGCCGACGGCACCGGCCGAGTACAACGCGGCACTCAACGCCAAGCTGGATGGCGGGACGGCCGGTGATCTGATCACCTGCCGGCCGTTCGACGCGTCGCTCCAGCTCTTCAACCGGGGGCATCTGGTCGACCTCACCGGCCTCGAGGAGCTGGGCAACTTCCCGGAGACGGCCACGGCCGCCTGGAGCACGGACGACGGCAGCCAGACCTTCTGCATGCCGATGGCCTCCGTGATCCACGGCTTCATGTACAACAAGGACGCCTTCGCCGAGCTCGGCCTCGAGGTGCCGGAGACGGAGGACGAGTTCTTCGCCGTGCTCGAGGCGATCAAGGCAGATGGCTCTTACGAGCCGATGGCGATGGGGACGGCCGACCAGTGGGAGGCGGCCACCATGGGCTACACCAATATCGGCCCCAACTACTGGCAGGGCGAGGCCGGCCGGCTGGCGCTGATCGACGGCGAGGCGAAGCTCACGGACGAGCCGTATGTGGCCCCGTTCCGCACGCTCGCCCGCTGGGCCGACTACCTGCCGCAGGGCTTCCAGGCGCAGTCCTATCCGGACAGCCAGAACCTCTTCACCCTCGGCCGGGCGGCGATCTACCCGACCGGCTCCTGGGAGATCTCGCCGTTCGGCCGCGACAGCTTCTTCGAGCTGGGCGCGTTCAAGCCGCCGGTGCAGAACGCCGGCGAGCCCTGCTTCATCAGCGACCATGTCGACATCGGCATGGGCATCAACGCGGCGAGCCCGAACCAGGACGCGGCCCGGACGTTCATCCAGTGGGTCGGGTCGGCCGAGTTCGCCGAGCTCTACTCCAACGCTCTGCCCGGGTTCTTCTCGCTGTCCAACCACCCGATCACGCTCGAGGATCCGGTGGCCCAGGAGTTCATCTCCTGGCGCGACGAGTGCAGCTCGTCGATCCGGATCGCGCACCAGATCCTGAGCCGCGGCACGCCCAACCTGTGGAACGACATGTGGGTGATGTCGGCCAACGTGGTCAGCGGCGTGATGACGCCCGAGGAGGCGGCCGAGCGGCTGCAGACCGGCCTCGCATCCTGGTACGAGCCGCAGAAGAACTGAGCCTGCTGCCGGCGGCGGCCGTCTTGCCCGCCGCCGGCCCCCTCCCCACGCCCGAAGGTCACCACCATGCAGCAGCAGCGCACGGGTGCGGCGATTCACGTCGCGGCGAGCACCCCGCCGGCCGAACTGGCCGTTGCCCAGCCGGCCAAGCGAAAGCCCTTTCCCTGGCACATCGTCGTCTTCCTGGCACCGGCCGTGCTGATCTACACGGCGGTGATGATCTACCCCCTGGCCGAAACCCTCCGGCTCTCCTTCTTCGACCGGACGGACGCGGGCGTGCGTTTCTGGGTCGGGCTCGCGAATTTCGAGCGGCTGTTCTTCGACGACCGCTGGGCCGAGCAGTTCTGGAACGCGCTCGGCAACAACTTCTACTTCTTCGTCATCCACATGGCCGTGCAGAACCCGATCGGCATCCTGCTCGCGGCATTGTTGTCGATGACCCACCTGCCGGGGCGGACCTTCTATCGCACCGCGATCTTCGTGCCGGCGATGCTCTCGGTCGTCATCATCGGCTTCGCCTGGAAGCTGATCCTGAGCCCGATCTGGGGGGTGTCGCAGACGATCCTGGGTGTGGTCGGGCTCGACGGGCTGTTTGCCCCCTGGCTCGGCCAGGAGGCCTCGGCCTTGACCACGCTCGCGCTGATCTCGGTCTGGCAGTATGTCGGCATTCCGATGATGCTGATCTATGCGGCGCTGCTCTCGATCCCCGAGGACATCTCCGAGGCCGCCAATCTCGACGGCGTCACCGGTGTCTCGCTCTTCTTCAAGGTCAAGCTGCCACTGATCTGGCCGACGATCGGGATCATCTCGATCCTGACCTTCATCGGCAACTTCAACGCCTTCGACCTGATCTACGCGGTCCAGGGCGCCTTGGCCGGGCCCAACTACTCGACCGACATCCTGGGCACCTTCCTCTATCGCACCTTCTTCGGCCACCAGCTCGAGCTCGGCGACCCGCACATGGGGGCGACCGTCGCGACCGCGATGTTCCTCATCATCCTCGTGGGCGTGATGGCATATCTCTGGGGCGTGCAGAAGCGCGTCCGCCGCTACCAGTTCTGATCGGGGGACACGTCAATGAACAGCGCTCGCCGCTCGCTTGGCTCCGAGGCCGCCGCGCACGGCATCCTCATCGCCTACACCGTCATCGCCCTCTTCCCGGTGCTCCTGATCCTGATCAACTCGTTCAAGGACCGGCGTGCCATCTTCCAGTCGCCGCTGGCATTGCCGAGCGTCGAGAGCTTCTCGCTGATCGGCTACGCCACGGTGCTCGAGCAGGGCAACTTCACCCTCTACTTCTTCAACAGCTTCGTGGTCACCGTCGTGGCGCTGGTGCTGGTGCTGATCCTGGGGGCGATGGCGGCCTTCGCCCTGGCCGAGTACCGGTTCCCGTTCAACCCGATCATGGGCCTCTATCTCGCCATCGGCATCATGATCCCGATCAGGCTCGGCACGGTCGGCATCCTCGAGTTGATGGTGGCGACCAATCTCGTGAACACGCGAACGGCCCTGGTGCTGGTCTATACGGCGAACGGTCTGCCGCTCTGCGTCTTCATCCTGACCGAGTTCATGCGCGGCGTGTCGAAGGACCTCAAGGACGCGGCCCGGATCGACGGGCTTTCCGAATACACGATCTTCTTTCGGATCGTCCTGCCGCTCGTCCGCCCGGCCATGGCGACGGTCGCCGTCTTCACCATGATCCCGATCTGGAACGACCTCTGGTTCCCGCTGATCCTCGCACCAGGCGAGGCGGTCAAGACCATCACGCTCGGCACCCAGGTCTTCATCGGCCAGTTCGTGACCAACTGGAACGCGGTCCTGGCCGGTCTCTCGCTGGCGATCCTGCCGGTGCTCGTCCTCTACCTCGTCTTCTCCAAGCAGCTCATCCGCGGCATCACGTCCGGCGCCGTCAAGTAAGTCGCCCGGATAGAAGGAACAGATCCATGGCACAGCTCAAGATCGACAACGTCAAGAAGTCCTTCGGCAAGGTGGATGTCCTGAAGGGCGTCGACCTGGACATCGACGACGGCGAGTTCATCGTGCTGCTCGGCCCCTCGGGCTGCGGCAAGTCCACGCTGCTCCGAATCATCGCCGGGCTCGAGGACCAGACGTCGGGGCGGATCAGCATCGGCGGCGAGGTCATCGACCACCTGCCGCCGGCCAGGCGCGGGATCGCCATGGTCTTCCAGAGCTATGCGCTCTACCCGCATCTCGACGTCGCCGGGAACTGGGCCCTGGGCCTGAAGCAGGCGGGAACGGCCAAGGAGGTGATCGACGAGCGGATCAAGGAGGCGGCACGGATTCTCGAGCTCGGCCCGCTGCTCGAGCGCCGGCCGTCCGAGCTCTCGGGCGGGCAGCGCCAGCGCGTCGCCATCGGCCGGGCGATCGTCCGGCATCCGGGCGTGTTCCTCTTCGACGAGCCCCTGTCCAATCTCGATGCCGCCTTGCGCGCCCAGGTGCGGTTCGAAATCGGCCGGCTGCACAAGCAGCTCGGCGCCACCATGGTCTACGTCACCCACGACCAGGTGGAGGCGATGACGCTGGCGGACCGGATCGTGGTGATGCACCAGGGGGTGGTGCAGCAGGTGGGCTCGCCCGCCGACCTCTACCGGCGGCCGGCCAACCTGTTCGTCGCCGGCTTCATCGGCTCGCCCAAGATGAACTTCCTCAAGGGCCGGGCGGCGGCAGCCGGGCGCATCGAGCTGGCACGCGGCGCCGCGCTTTCCGTTGCGGAGCTCGAGCGACCGGTGGGCGAGGTCGTGCTGGGTGTCCGGCCGGACGGGTTCCGGGTGGGCTCGAACGACAATGCGGCGGTCCGCGGCAAGGTCGTCCTGAACGAGTATCTGGGGCGTGAGTCGTACCTGCATCTCGAGCTCGAGGAGGGCAGCCGGATCGTGGTCGAGGTGCCGGCGGACAACGACGTGCGGCTCGACGAGATCGTCGGCCTCGACCTCAAGCCCCGGGCCGCCCACCTGTTCGACGCCGCGACCGAAGTGCGGCTGGCTGCCTGAGGGGCCCGATGGCGACGACTCTCGAGGATGCCCGGCTCCAGGCGCTCCGGCCGGAGCCGGCGGGCACCGGTCCCCTCTATCTCCAGCTGGTCGACCGGCTCGAGGCCGCGATCGCGAGCGGGCTCTACAGGGACGGCGACAGCCTGCCGCCGGAACGGGTGCTGGCCGAGAGCCTGGACGTCTCCCGGACGACGGTCAGGAAGGCGCTCGACGAGCTGATCCAGCGCGGCCGCATCGTCTCGCGGCACGGCTCGGGGAACTTCATCGCGAGCCGCTTCGAGCAGCCGCTCGCCCGGCTCTCGGGCTTCACCGACGACATGGCGGCCAGGGGGCGGACCTCGAGCTTCAAGTGGCTCGAGCGGGGGCGCGGCCGGGCTAGCCCGGAGGAGACCATGGCGCTCAATCTCGGTCCCGGCGACGATGTCTGCCGCTTCGTCCGGCTGCGCTTCGCCGACGGCGAGCCGATGTGCATCGAGCGCGCCGCCATCCCGGCCAAGTACCTGCCGGACCCGACCGTGGTCGACCAGTCGCTCTACGCCGCGTTGCGCGAGCGGGGCCTGGAGCCGGTCCGGGCGCTGCAGCACCTCAGGGCCGCCGCCCTATCCCCGGCCGATGCGGTGCATCTCGACTTGCCGGCCGGGACCCCGGTGATGGCGACGCTGCGCCAGGGCTTTCTCGGGGACGACCGGCCGGTCGAGTTCACCCGGTCGATCTACCGGGCGGATCGCTACGACTTCGTGGCCGAGATGCGGCTGGGGCAAGGCTGATGGAGCGGATCGAGGGGCGGATCGCAACCCCGGACGGGATCGTCCGCGGGCGGCTCGTGCTCGGGGCGGTGATCGAGGCGATCGAGCCGGACGACGGCGTCGCGGGCGACCGGCTGCTGGTGCCGGGCTTCGTCGACCTGCATGTGCATGGCGGTGGCGGGGCGGATGTCATGGAGGGGGCCGATGCCGTGCGCACCATGGCGCGGTTCCATGCCCGGCATGGCACGACGACGCTGCTGGCGACGACCGTGACCCACGACCGCCCTGCCCTCGCCGCGGCCTTCGCCGGGATCGGCAAGGCCATGGCGGCACCTGCGGCGGACGGGGCGGAGGTGGTGGGCGTGCATCTCGAGGGGCCGTTCATCAGCCCGGAGGCGCTCGGGGCGCAGCCGCCCTTTGCGCTGGCGCCGGATCTGGAGCTGCTCGCCGCCTGGCATGCGACGGCACCGATCCGGGTCGCGACCTTCGCACCCGAGATCGACACCGACGGGCGGCTCCTGGCGTGGTGCGTGGCGCACGGGGTGCGGGCGCAGATCGGGCATACGCGCTGCGACTACGATGCGGCCAGGGCGGCGCTCGAGGCCGGGGCGGCGGGCTTCACCCATCTGGGCAACGCGATGACCGGGCTGCATCACCGGTCACCCGGGGCGGTCGGCTGCGCGCTCGCCCATGCCGCGCATGCCGAGGTGATCCTCGATTTCCAGCACGTGGCGGCAGGCGCGGTGCGGGCCGCCCGGCGCGCCATCCCCGGGCTCTACGCGGTCACCGACGCGGTGGCGGCGGCGGGGATGCCGGATGGCCGCTACCGGCTGGGGACGCACGCCATCGAGAAGCGCGGGCCGGCGGTGCGGCTCGCCGACGGGACGCTGGCCGGCAGTGTCTTGACCATGGACCGGGCGTTCGCCAATTGGCTGACGCTCGGGCTGGACGCGGTCGAGGCGGTGTTGCGGACCAGCACGATCGCAGCGCGCTATCTCGGGCTCGAGGATCGCGGGCGGCTGGCGCCGGGCTGCCGTGCCGATGTCGTGGCGCTCGGCGCGGGCGGTGCGGTCGAGGCGGTGTGGCGGGAGGGTCGGCGGCTCTAGCCGTCGAGCAGGGCCTGCAACCTGGCTTCGGCGTCGGCCGGCGGGTCGGTCCAGGTGAGGCGCTTTTGCCGTGACGTCGCACCGCCAGTGATCGCGAGTGCCGCGCGCGGGCAGCCGAGTGCCTGGGCGAGGAAAGCGACCACGGCCGCGTTCGCCTTGCCGTCGACCGGCGGCGCCTTCAGCCGCAAGGCCAGGCGCGGGCGGCCGTCGGCATCACGCACGACGCCCTCGACCTTGTCGGCCCTGGCGTTGGGCACGACCTTGAGGTCGAGGCGCACGGTCGAGCCGGCGCGCTGCCAGGGTCGAGGGTCGGCAGAGGGACGATGATCGAGCACTATGGGCGGCTCGCGGCCTGGGTCTACGATCTCGACAAGCCGGTCGGGCGGTCGTTCGGCGACGTCGAGCACTACCGCGATCGGCTGGCCGGTGTCGACGGGCCGGTGCTGGAGCCCGCGGTCGGCAACGGGCGGCTGCTGGTGCCGCTGCTCCAGGCGGGCGTGCGGGCCATGGGCTTCGACGCCTCGGCCGAGATGCTGGCGTTCTGCCGGCACAACCTAGCCGCACATGGCCTCGAGGCCCGCACCTGGCAGGCGCGGTTCGAGGATTTCCGCCTGCCGGCACCGGTCGCGGCGATCGTCCTGCCGGCGGGCTCGTTCGAGCTCGTCGCCGACCCGGTATTGGCGCGGGACGTGCTCCAGCGGTTTCACGACCATCTGGCCCCGGGCGGCCGGCTGATCCTCGATCTCGATCCCGTGGAGCAGGTGCTGGCCGCGCCCGGGCCGGAACGGCAGTGGCGGACGGCGGCGGGCGACGTGCTGCACCTTGCCGCCGAGCGGCTCCACGTCGACCGGCAGGCGCAGACGACAACCACGGCGCTCCTCTACCGCCACGAGCGCGCCGGTCGGGTGGTGGCGACGGAGCGGCAGCTCTTCGTCCTGCGCTGGTGGACGGTCGCCGAGCTGACGGCGGCGCTGGAGGCGGCTGGATTCGGCGAAGTCGTCGCCTCGGGCGGCTACCGATTCGGCGCGGCGCCGGCCGCCCGCGAGGTGGCGACCGTGGAGGCCCGGCGGGCCTGACACCGGCTCGGCAATCGTCAGGGTTGCCAATCCGGGCTGCTGCTTGCAGGTTATGTGCCATCAGCCAATCGAACAGGAGAGTGCTGCGTGATCCGGAAGCCGATCGCGATGCTGTGGCTCGTCGTGCTGGTCTGCCTCGGGGTGGTCGGTCAGGCGAACACGGCAGGTGCCCAGGGCCTCGCCGAGAATCCGCTGGCACCGCCCGACATCTCGTCGCCGGCAGCGACCCTTGAGACGTTCATGACGGATATGCAGGCCTCGATCCGAGCCTACGATAGCGGCGACGTCGAGGACATGCAGCGCCACGCCGACCGGGTCTTTCAGACCTTCGCCATCGAGCTGCCGCCGACGCCAGCGGGTTTCCTGCAGGGCAGCGAGATGGCGCTCTACCTCTTCGAGGTGCTGATCAGGGTCGAGCTGCCCCCGGCCGAGGAGATACCGGGTGGCGTTTCGGCAACGACGGATCCATCAGGCGACGCGGCGGCAGAGCTGCCGGGCTCGTGGCGCGTGCCCGGCACCGAGATCCGCATCGAGCGCCGGCTCGACGACGCCGACGAGCTGATCGGCTACCGCTTCTCCGAGAACACCCTGCGACGCGTGGAGGAGTTCTATCGCCGCGCGGCACTGCTGCCCGTTCTGCCCGACTACTGGCAGTTCCGCGGCATCGCCGAGCGCTTCAACGTGCGACCGGGGCTGACCGCGCCGGCTTTCGTGGTGGCGACGGTGAACGCGCTACCCCAACAGGCCTTCGCCCTGATCGCCGGCGAGCCGATCTGGAAGTGGGCGACGTTGATCCTGGGCTTGGCCTTCGCCACGCTTATCTTCCTCGCCGGCTATCGTCTCGCCGCTTGGATCGAGGCCGGCGGCGAGGGCCAGCCGAAGCGCGTCGGCTGGGCGAGACCCTTGATGCTCGTATCGCTGATCCTGGCCGTCGTCTTCATGCAGTACGTCGTGATCGACGTGATCCGCCTGACCGGAGCGCAGCTCGCGGTCGCCACCGGCCTCCTGGCGGTGATCGGCCACGCCGCGTTCATCTGGCTGCTCTTCCAGCTGGCGCTCAGGGCAGCGAACGCGCTGGTCGCCTTCCGCGGCATGGGCGTGCAGAGCCTCGATACGCAGCTGGTGATCCTGGTCTCGAAGGTGATCGCCGTCCTGCTCTCGCTCTACGTGTTGATTCATCTGGCCGAGACGCTGTCGATCCCGATCGCGCCGATGATCGCCGGCCTCGGCGTCGGCGGCCTCGCCGTCGCCCTGGCGGTGCGGCCGACCCTGGAGAATGCGGTGGCGGGCTTCGTGCTGTTCGCCGACAAGCCGGTCAAGGTGGGCGAGTTCTGCGCCTTCGGCGACAAGCTCGGCACGGTCGAGCAGATCGGCCTGCGCTCGGTGCAGGTCAGGGGGCTCGATCGGACCGTGATCACGATCCCCAACGCCGAGTTCAGCCAGATGCAGATCACCAATTTCTCGCGACGCGACTCGAACTTGTACCACAAGACGCTGGGTCTCCGCTACGAGACCAGGGCGGACCAGCTCCGGCTCGTGCTGGCGCGGCTGCGCGAGCTGTTGATCCGCCACCCCATGGTCTCCATGGATCCGGCCCGGGTGCGGTTCGTGGGCTACGGCGACTTCTCGCTGGACGTGGAGATCTTCGCCTTCGTCCACACCCGGGAATGGGGCGAGTTCCTGGCGGTGCAGGAGGATTTGAACCTGCGGATCAAGGACATCGTCGAGGGGGCGGGGACCGGTTTCGCCTTCCCGTCGCAGACGCTCTATCTCGAGCGCGGCGAGAAGCTCGACGCGGCGCAGGCGGCGAAGGCCGAGGCGATGGTGGAGCGCTGGCGCGAGGAGAACCGCCTGCCCTTCCCCGAGCACGAGCAGGGGTTCCGTTTCGAGCTCGCGAGCACGCTCGACTGGCCGCCCAAGGGCTCGCCCGGCAATCGCCGCGAGCCCGACATGCGGGCCGCGGCGGAGTAGCGGAGCGCGACGCGTTCCGACGGCGCCCGCCGGCCTGCTCAGCGCAGCGCCAGGATCGTGTCGCCCTCGGCGACTTTCGGCGGTGCGACACCGATCCCGCCCGCGTTCGCCTTGATCCAGTCGGCGGCGATCTTGATGCTGGCATCGGTGCCGGCCTTGTCGTCGCAGACGGTGACGGAGATGCCGCCGTCGGCGGTGCGGACGAGGGCGTAGCTCCGCAGCCCCGGAACCTCGCGGATCACCGTCTCGACCTCGGCCTTCTTCTGCTCGAGCAGGTCGAACGGTTGTGCCGCACCCTTGCCCGAGTAGCGCCTCATCACGGCGTCTACGAGTTGGCTCCCCCTTGGCGGCGTTCATGAACGAAACGCCATCGTGAATTTTCTGCCTCTTCCGCGGCGCCGTCAATCGACATGCGCGAGGCCGAGCGGGCCGCGGACGGCGCCGCGGCGCACGTATTGCCCGTCGCGGGCCGGTCGTGTAGACTGACGAGTCACCCGGAATCCAACGTGGTGCGAGTTCATCATGCTTGGCAACATCTTGGCGGCCGTTGTCACGGGCATCTTCGGACTGATCGTCGTCATCTTCGGCTACGTGCTCAATCGTCAGATCAATCTCGGCATCGCCGAGGCGCGGCTCGACAAGTATGCGAGCCTGTGGTCGGCGATGAAGCCGACGAGCCCGATGGACCACAAGCTGGGCAGGCGGCCGCCGCTCTCGCCCGAGCAACGCGAGGATCTCTACCAGAAGATGACCGACTGGTACTTCGACGAGAAGGGCGGCCTCGTTCTCTCGGCGGCGACGCGCGGCTTGTACCTGACGGTCAAGGCGAACCTGATCTGCCAGTCGGTCGAGTTCGAGCCGGCGAGCCAGCAGGACAAGGCCGCATGGAACGACGAGCGGTCGCACATCCTGCTGCGGCAGTTCTCGCTGCTGCGTACCCGGATGAAGGCCGATCTCACCATCTACGGCGAGCCCTTCTACGAC
>CAYWSB010000140.1:0-13938 GCA_964460465.1 uncultured Geminicoccaceae bacterium
CCGGCCGGCTCAGGGACGATCGCGGCGGCGGTCGTCGCGGCTCGACTTGACCTGCATGACGATCGACGGCTCGGCGTCGATCTTGTCGATCTTGACCGTCAGGTAGCGGACGACGTCGTCGTGGATGCGCTCGTTGCGCTCGAGCTCGGCCACGGCGGCCGCCGGGGCGTCGAGATTGAGGTGCACGTAGTGCGCCTTGCGGTGCTTCTTCAGCCGATAGGCCAGGGACCGCAGCCCCCAGTACTCGTGCTTCTTCACCGTGCCGCCATTGGCGGTGACGATCGCCCCCAGCTCCTCGGCCAGGGTCTGCGCCTGCTGCGCCGACAGGTCGGGGCGGGCGATGAACGTGTGCTCGTAGAGCGGCATGACTGCCGGTTCTCCTCTGGATTTGGACGACAACAGGGACCGCCGCCGACAACCGCGGCGACGATCCACCGTCATGACTGATTCGCTGCCGTCGGCCGGTTAGCCGACCCACCGCGAGGATCGCGGCGTTATACGCGCTTTCGGCCGCGGGGCAAGTGGTATCGGCAAAGTCATCCGGCGGCACCACCGGCGCACGGCCCCGGCTTGACAGCCTCTCGTGCCTCGTGACACGCAGCCGGCACGCCAAATCTCGACGGGTGAAGCCAGGCAATGAAGCGCATCGCGGTGTTCCCGGGGCAGGGCGCCCAGGCCGTCGGCATGGGCCGGGCGCTGTTCGACGCCGTGCCCGAGGCGCGCGCGGTGTTCGAGGCGGTCGACGAGGCACTGGGCGAGAAGCTGTCGGCCCTGATCTTCGCGGGCCCGATCGAGACGCTGACCCTGACCCGCAACACCCAGCCCGCCTTGATGGCGACCTCGCTCGCCGCCGTGCGCGCGTTCGAGGCCCGGGTCGGCAAGCCGCTCGGCGCCTGCGTCGATGCGGCGGCCGGGCATTCGCTCGGCGAATATTCGGCCCTGGCCGCCATGGGCGCCATCGATGTCGGCGTCGCGGCCAGGCTGCTGCGGCTGCGCGGCGAGGCGATGCAGGCGGCCGTGCCGGCAGGGCTGGGCGCCATGGCGGCCGTGCTCGGGCTGGCGCCGGCGGCGGCCGAGGCGGTCGCCGCCGCGGCCGAGGCGGCGACCGGCGGGGTTTGCGAGCTCGCCAACGACAATGCGGACGGCCAGGCGGTGCTGTCCGGGGACCGGACGGCGGTCGAGCAGGCGGTGGCCATCGCCAGGGAGAAGGGCGCCAAGCGGGCGATGCTGCTGCAGGTCTCGGCACCCTTTCATTGCCGGCTGATGCAGCCAGCGGCCGACCGGTTGGCCGAGGCGCTGGCGGAGACCACGTTCGCGGCACCGCTCAAGCCGGTGATCGCCAATGTCACGGTCGAGCCGGTCAGCGATCCGGCGGCGCTGCCGGGCTTGCTGACGCGCCAGGTGACGGCCCGGGTGCGCTGGCGCGAGACGATGCAGCGCTTGGCCGAAGGGGGCTGCACGCATCTCGCCGAGTTCGGCGCCGGCAAGGTCCTGACCGGACTCGCCAAGCGGGCGGTGCCCACAGCAACGCTCTTCAATATCCAGGAGCCGGGCGATCTCGACGCTCTTGCGGCGGCACTCGGCTGAGCCAGGGGGACATGTCGATGTTCGATCTTTCCGGGCGGACGGCCCTCGTCACCGGCGCCTCGGGCGGAATCGGCGGGGCGATCGCCGGCGCTCTGCACGGCCAGGGAGCCACGGTCATCCTGGCCGGGCGGCGGGAGGCGCCGCTCGCCGAGCTCGCGACGACGCTGGGCGAGCGGGCGCGGGTGCTGCTGGGCGACCTCACCGACCCGGCGGCCATGGCCACGCTCGGCACCGAGGCCGCCGAGGCCGACATCCTGGTCAATAATGCCGGGATCACCCGCGACCAGCTGGCCATGCGGATGAAGGACGAGGACTGGCAGGCGGTGATCGACACCAATCTCGGTGCCGCCTTCCGCCTGTCGCGGGCGCTCCTGAAGGGCATGATGAAGCGGCGCTGGGGGCGCATCGTCAACATCACCTCGATCGTCGGCGTCACCGGCAATCCCGGGCAGGCCAACTACGCCGCCGCCAAGGCCGGCCTGATCGGCATGTCCAAGGCGCTGGCCCAGGAGGTGGCGAGCCGCAACATCACCGTCAACTGCGTCGCGCCCGGGTTCATCGCGACGGCGATGACCGAGGCCCTCGACGCCAGGCAGCGCGAGGCGCTGCTCGGCCGCATCCCGGCCGGCCGGCTGGGCTCGGTCGCCGACATCGCCGCCGCCGTGGCCTATCTCGCCAGCGAGGAGGCCGCCTACGTCACGGGGCAGACGCTGCACGTCAACGGCGGGATGGCGATGATCTGAAGGCCGTCTCGCGGGGATGAACCTTGCGGTCTTCGGGCAACGCCGACCTTGGCGATTGACCGAGGCTTGCCGCTTCGCCTAGTCAAGCGCCTGCGCGTCGGCTAAAGGCCGGCGCTTCGGGGGTGGCGGCGGAAAGGTCCGCTCCGCTGGCCGGCGACACGGCCAGCCGGGACGGAGGGTTCAACAGCGACATTCATGAATTCCAGCACCGCCCTCGGTCGAGCCAGCGGCGCCGGGTCGGTCAGCAAGAGCAGGTCACGAACATGAGCGATATCGCAGAGCGCGTGAAGAAGATCGTCGTCGAGCATCTCGGCGTCGAGGAGTCGAAGGTCACCGAGACGGCGAGCTTCGTCGACGATCTCGGGGCCGACAGTCTCGACACGGTCGAGCTGGTGATGGCCTTCGAGGAGGAGTTCGGGTGCGAGATCCCGGACGACGCGGCGGAGAAGATCGCGACCGTCCAGGACGCGATCAACTACATCCAGGCCAACGCGGCCTGACGCGGCGGTCGCGACGCCGGGTGGCGGTGGCCAGCCGGCACAGCGTCGCCATAGGGGTCGGGCCGCTCGCCAATCTTGCGGGATCGAGCTGATGCGTCGTGTCGTCGTCACTGGAATTGGCCTGGTCACGCCGCTCGGCGGTGACGCGGTCAGCTCCTGGTCGAATCTCATCGAGGGGCGGTCGGGCCTCGGCCGGACCACCGGCTTCGAGATCGAGGACCTGCCGTCCAAGGTCTCGGGCCAGGTGCCGCGCGGCGAGGGGGCCGGTCTCTTCAACGAGACCGACTACATGCCGGCCAAGGATATCCGGAAGAACGATCCGTTCATCGTCTTCGGCATGGCGGCAGCGACGCAAGCCATCGCCGACTCGGGCTACACGCCCGAGACCGAGGAGCAGCAGGAGCGCGCCGGCGTGCAGATCGGCGCCGGGATCGGCGGCCTGCAGACGATCGCCGAGACGACGCTGGTGCTGGAAAAGCAGGGGCCGCGACGGGTCAGCCCGTTCTTCATCCCGGCGGCGCTGATCAACCTGGTCAGCGGCCAGGTGTCGATCCGGCACCACCTCAAGGGGCCGAACCACTCGGCCGTCACCGCCTGCTCGACCGGGGCGCATGCGATCGGCGACGCTGCCCGGTTCATCGCCCTCGACGACGCCGACGTCATGGTGGCCGGTGGCGCCGAGGCCGCCATCTGCCGGCTCGGCATCGCCGGGTTCTGCGCCGCCCGGGCCCTGTCCACCCGGTTCAACGACGAGCCGGAACGCGCATCCCGGCCCTGGGACAAGGACCGTGACGGCTTCGTCATGGGCGAGGGTGCGGGCGTGGTGGTGCTCGAGGAGCTCGAGCACGCGCGGCGCCGCGGCGCCAGGATCTATGCCGAGGTCAAGGGCTACGGCGTCTCCGGCGACGCCTACCACGTGACGGCACCCGCCCCGGAGCATGCCGGCGCCTTCCGCTCGATGCGCAACGCGCTCCGCAATGCCGGGCTCAATCCCGAGGACATCGACTACGTCAACGCCCACGGCACCTCGACGCCGCTCGGCGACGAGCTCGAGTTCAGCGCGGTCAAGCGCCTCTTCGGCCCGGCCGCAGCCAAGCTCAAGATGTCCTCGACCAAGTCGGCGATCGGCCATCTCCTGGGTGCTGCCGGCAGCGTCGAGGCGATCTTCTCGATGCTGGCGATGCGCGACGGTGTGGTCCCCCCGACCCGCAATCTCGACAACCCGTCGGACGACTGCCACGGCATCGACCTCGTGCCGCACGAGGCCAAGCGGCACAAGGTCCGGGCGGCCCTGTCCAACTCCTTCGGCTTCGGCGGCACCAACGCCACGCTGATCTTCACCCACCCCGACACGATCTGAGCCGAGGGGGCGGCTGTCGATGGTTTGGGTGCGCCGACTTGTCGCCGGCCTCCTGGCGCTCGTCGTCCTGGCGGTGCTGGCCGCCGCCGGCGGGTGGTGGCTGCTCGAGCGCTATCTCGACCAGCCCGGGCCGCTCGCCGAGGAGCAGGTCATCGATTTTCCGCGCGGCAGCGGGCTCGCCGGCATCGCCGCACGGCTCGAGGCCGCGGGCGTGATCGAGGACGCGCGCGTCTTTCGTGTCGCGACCCGGCTGATCGGCCGCGACCGGCGGCTCCGCGCCGGCGAGTTCCGCATCCCGGCCAACGTCAGCCCGCGCGCCGTCCTCGACATCCTGGAAAGCGGCCAGATCGTCCTGCATGCGCTGACCATCCCCGAGGGGCTGAGCACGGTCGAGGCCCTGGCCGTGGTCGAGCGGCACCCGGTGCTGGTCGGCGACATGCCCGAGTCCCTGCCGGGCGAGGGCGAGCTCCTGCCCGAGACCTACATGTTCGCCCGCGGCACCACCCGGGCCGAGATGATCGGGCGGATGCAGGGCGACATGGCCCGGCTGCTGGCCGAGCTCTGGGCCAACCGGCAGGAGGGCCTGCCGCTCGAGAGCCCCGAGGAGGCGCTGATCCTCGCCTCGATCATCGAGAAGGAGACGGCCGTGCCCGACGAGTACGGGCTGGTCGCCGGCGTGTTCGTCAACCGGCTGCGCCGCGGCATGCTGCTGCAGACCGACCCGACGGTGATCTACGCCATCACCCGCGGGGCCGGGCCGCTCGGCCGGCAGCTGCTGCGCCGCGACCTCGAGATCGACGACCCCTACAACACCTACCGCTACCCCGGCCTGCCGCCGGGGCCGATCGCCAATCCGGGCCGGGGTGCCCTCCAGGCGGCCCTCGACCCGGCCGCCACCGACTATCTCTACTTCGTCGCCGACGGCACCGGCGGGCACGCCTTCGCCCGAACCCTGCAGGAGCACAACCGCAACGTCGCCCGCTGGCGCCGGGTCCGCGACGGCGGCGGCTGAATCGACTTACCGGACAAGACGACCGGCGCGCCGGCTCGACATGTCCGCCTTGCGTATCGACGTGGTCCGCGGGCCGGGCAAGGGGACGGATCGCGCGCGACTGGTCTCGGCACCGGCAAGCGCGGTGCCGCGGGTCAGGCTGGCGCCCGCCGAGATGCCTGGATCGGCCGGTTTCGACACCCAAGCCGGACATCGCGACCCGCCGGCCGCCGTTGCGCCTCACTCCTTCAGGCCGAAGCGCAGGTAGAGCGGATCGGTCAGGGCCGCGGGCAGCAGGCTGCCGGCGAGAATCGGCCAGTACAGCCGGCGGGGAAAGGCGATGCGGGCGCGGTTCCTGGCGAGGCCCGCCACGATCCGTTCGGCGGCGCGCTCGGCCGACATCAGGAACGGCATCGGGAACGGATTGTCGGCGGTCAGCGGTGTCGCGATGAAGCCCGGGCAGATCACGCTGACCCGGATGCCGGCCTGCCCCAGCCGGCCGCGCAGCCCCTCGCCGTAAACCCGAACCGCGGCCTTGCTGGCGCAGTAGGCAGGGGCGTTGGGCAGGCCGCGAAAGCCGGCCAGCGAGCTCATCAGCGCCACCTGCCCCCGCCCCGCCGCGCGCAGCGGCGGCACCGCCGGCTCCACCGTGTTGACCACCCCCTGGACGTTGACGGCCATGAGCCGCCGGGCGTCGCCCCCCGAGATCCCGGCATTGGCGACGAGGAGGTCGACCGGCGCCCTGGCGAACGCCGCCCCGATCACCTCGGCCATGCCATGCCGGTCGCAGACGTCGACCGAGATCGTCTCGACCGCTCCGGCCAGCCCCTCGGCCACGGCCACAAGGCGGGCGGTGTCCCGGCCGAGCAGGGTCAGCCGCCGGCCGGGAGCCGCCAGCCGCCTTGCCAGGGCCGCACCGATGCCGCTACTTGCGCCGGTGATCAGCACGTGCCGCGGATCGAAGCGCATCCTCCTGTCTCCCGGATTTGTCCATGATCGTCCTCGACCGATTGATCCCCGGCCGCCGGCGCGGCCTGATGCTGGTCATGTCGTCGCCGTCCGGTGCCGGTAAGACCTCGATCTCGCGGGCGGTGATGGGCGAGGAGCCGGAGCTGGCGATGTCGATCTCGGTCACCACCCGACCGCGGCGCCCTGGCGAGCTCGACGGCCGCGACTACCACTTCATCGGCGACGAGCGGTTCCAGGCGATGGTGGCGGCGGGCGAGCTGCTCGAGCACGCCCTGGTCTACGGCAACGCCTACGGCACGCCGAGGGCGCCGGTCGAGGCGGCACTCGCCGCCGGCCGCGACGTCCTCTTCGACATCGACTGGCAGGGTGCGCAGCAGCTCAAGGAAGCCGCCGGCGACGACATGGTCGGCATCTTCATCCTGCCGCCCTCGACCGCCGAGCTCGCCGCCCGGCTCAGGACCCGCGCCCAGGACAGCGAGGAGACCGTGCGCTACCGCCTGGCCCAGGTCGCCAACGACGTCACCCACTGGCCGGAATACGACTACGTGCTGATCAACCAGGAGCTCGCCAACAGCGTGGCCGCGGTACGCGCCATCCTCGCCGCCGAGCGGCTGCGGCGCAACCGGCAACCCGGGCTCGGCGAGTTCGTCAAGCAGTTCCGCAGCCCCGCTTGAACGCCCGCCAGGCCGCCGCGAGGGTCGCGAGCTCGGCCAGCGTCAGCGTCTCCGCCCGGCGCTCGGGCGCGATCCCGGCGGCCGCCAAGAGCGGCGCGGGGTCCGCCGCCAGCGCCTTCAGGCTGGAGCGCAGCATCTTGCGCCGCTGGCCGAACGCGGCCCGGCTCACCGCCTCGAGCGCCGCCAGCGCAGCGCCGGCCGGCCGGGCCTCGGCCGGCAGCGGCAGGAGCTCGACCAGGCTCGACGTCACCCTGGGCGGCGGATGGAAGGCGCCGGGCGGCAGATCGAAGCAGCGGCGCACTAGGCAGAGCGAACGGCACAGCACGGCCAGCCGGCCGTAGGCGCTCGTCCCGGGCGCCGCCGTGATCCGTGCGACCACCTCCTTTTGCAGGAGCAGGTGCATGGAGGCGATGCAGTCCAGGCGATGCAGCCAGCGGACCAGCAGCTCGGTGCCGATATTGTAGGGCAGGTTGGCGACGATCGACCAGCCGCCCGCGACCCCGAGCTGCCGGCCGAGCTCGGCGATGTCGATGGCGAGCGCGTCGGCCTCGATCACGCTCAGCCGGCCCGCGGCCGCGGCCTCCAGCGGGCGCAGGGCGCGGACGCAGCGCGGGTCGCGCTCGACGGCGACGACCATGGCGCCGCGGGCGAGCAGGGCGCGGGTGAGCCCGCCCGGACCAGGTCCGACCTCGAGCACCGTGCGACCCGCGAGGTCGCCGGGCGCGGCGGCGATGCGGCCGAGGATCGCAGGATCGAGGAGGAAGTGCTGGCCGAGACGCTTGTCCGGGTCGAGCCCGTGCGCGCGGATGACCGCCTTGAGGCTCGGCTGGTCCGGCGCGCCGGTCAGCCGCTGATCCTGATGTCGATGAAGGCTTCCTTGCGCAGGTCGCGCAGATAGCGTCCGGCCAGCCGGTCGAGCTGCGCCTGCTCGAGGCTGCGCCGCAGGCCCGCCCGCGCCGCCTCGTCCGCGTCGCTGCGCCCGTCCGCGCAAACCATCAGGAAATGCAGGCCGGCGGACGTCCGCACCGGCCGGCTGAGCGTCTCCAGCGGCAGCCCGTTGAGCACGCCCGCCAGCTCCGGCGGCAGCTCGCCGGCCCGCATCCAGCCCATGTCGCCCGAGCCGGGCAACGCCCGTTGCCGGGCGACACGCTCCACGTCGCGGCAGCCGGCGACGTCGGCGGTGGCCTCCCTGGCGCTGGCCAGGACCGTCTCGACCTCGGCGTTCGAAGCCTCGGCGGCGACCGGAAAGAGCAGCTGCGCGATCCGCCGGATGTCGGCCGCCACCTGAGGGCCCGAGGTGCGCCGGTCGCGGACCTGGAAAAGCTGCACGCCCGACGGCGTGGTCACCGGCTCCGACACCTCGCCGGGCGCGAGCCCGGCAAGCACCGGCTGCAGCGCCGCCTGAACCGCATCGAGCGCCACCCAGCCCAGGTCGCCACCCTCGTTGCGGCTGCCCGCGGCCGAGACCTGGCGGGCCACGGCGGCGAAATCGACCCCCTCCCCGATCGTGGCCCGAAGCTCCTCGGCATCGGCGAGCACCCGGGCCGTCTCCGCCGGATCGTAGATCGGCAGGAGAATTTCCGAGAGCAGCACCTCGGTCCGTCCATCCTGGGCGATGCTGTCGTAGGCGAGGTCGACCTGCTGGTCGGTGACCACCACCCGGCCGGCGAACTCGCGCTGCACGAACCGCATCCAGGTCAGCTCGGCCTCGATCTGCTGCTCGAGCGCTCGCCGATCGATCCCCTGCTCGGCCAGAAACGCGGTCAGCTGGTCGACCGACATGTTGTTGGCCGCCGCCGTGTTCCGGATCGCGTTCTGCAGCTCCTGGCGCGGCAGGACCACCCCGCGCCGGCGCGCCTCCTGGAGCTGCAGCCGCTCGTCGATCACCCGCTGCAGCACCTGCGGCGCCAGCCGCCGCTGCGTCTCGGCGTCGCCGGGCAGCCCGGCCAGCAGCAGGGCGAGGCGCAGCCGCTCGCGCAGGTCCTGGGTCGAGACGATGTCCTCGTTGACGACAGCGGCGATCCGCGACGCGGCCGCCGTCTGCGCCTGGGTCGGCTGCACGCAGGCCAGCGTGGCGAAGAGACCCGCGAGGAGGATCAGAAGGCCTAGGATCGGTCGTCGCACCATACACCTGCTCTCGGGCGCCGCGCCGGCGACATGCCGGCAGGGCGCGACGGCTCAGAACACGTCCGTGCCGGCGGCGAGGTCGCCGAGCCCGCGGAACGTGACGCTCACCTTGAAGCGGACCTCGTCGTCGAGCTCGCCGCGACGCGTGAAGTTCTGCTCCAGCCCGGCCACCAGCACGAGACAGGGATTGGTATAGACCAGACCGTACTGCGTCGTCACCGTCCGATCCTCCTCGAGATCGCGGCGCGTGCGGAAGCCCACGGCGAGGCTGTCGAGCACCTGGTAGCGCAGGCCGACGACGATCTCCTCGCGGCGGTCGAGGTCGTCGGCAGTCGTCGCCTCCAGCTCCTCGCTCAGCCGCAGGTACTGGATGTCGAAGCGCAGCCGGGGCGGGCCGAAGGCCAGGGTGAGATCGCTGCGCCGGAAGTCGAGGGAGCTCTTGTCGAGCCGGAAGCGGTAGCCGATGTCGAGCAGCTCGGCCGGGCGAAGATCGACGCGCCCGACGATGTCCGAGACCTGATCCTCGAGCCCGGACCCGTCGGGAAAAAGGCTCTCCTTCTCGGTCCGCACGCTCTGGCCGACCAGCCCCGCCACGCGCCAGGGCGAGGGGCCGAGCGAATCGAAGTTGACCCCGTAGGCGAGCCGCGTGCCGGTCTCGACCAGATCGAGGCCGGTGAACCGGTTGGCCTCGAACAGGTTGGTCTCGTCGAACTCGAACACGAGGCTGTCCTCGTTCGGGATGCCCCCCTTGTTGACGCCGCTCGGCGTGTAGTTGAGCGCCAAGCGCGGCTCGACGACGTGCGACCAGGTGCCGGTCTCGCCGACCACCGGCAGGCCCCAGCCGACGCTGGCCGTCGGCACCAGCCGCGCCGTGGTGTCGTCGGCGGAGCTCGCGGCCCGCGTCTCGGGGTCGCCGGCAGTGTTGTAGACGTCGCCGCGCAGGGACAGGCGCAGCGACCAGACGTCGCCCAGCTCGCCGATATAGGGACGCTGCCAGGCGAGCTGGCTGGAGAGGCGCCGGGTGTCGAGGCCGTCGCTGCGGGTCAGCACCAGCGCGCTCGTCCGCCAGTCGGCCTGGCCGCCGAACCGGTCGCGCGGACCGTAGAACGTCGCCTCGGCGAGCGGCAGCACGACCGGAATCTGGTCCTGATCGTCCTCCTCGCGCAGGCTCTGGAAGCCGTAGGTGGCGAGCGACAGGAAGTCGCGGGTGCCGTAGCGCTCGGCAAAGGCGCGGCTCTCCAGCACGTCGGCGCTGGAGATGTCGTAGCGCTGCAGGACGCTGTCGTCGCTGGCGAGGCGGAGGTCGAAACCGGCGCGGTCGCGCTCGCTCAGGGTGTAGCGGCCGCGGGAATCGATGTAGCCGCGGACCTCGCTGCCGTCCTGCCCGCCGCCGCGCTTGCCGGCGGCGTCGGTGTAGGTGATGCCGCCACCGAGCTCGGTCAGGCCGAAGCGGCGCAGCTCGCGATACTCGGCGTTGAGCAGCACCCCGGCACTGGAGGTGAAGAGCGGGCTCAGCACGAGATCGCGGTTCGGGGCGAGGTCGATGAAGAACGGCGTCTCGAGGGTGAAGCCGAGCTCGGTGTCGCTGCCGAAGGACGGGGCGAGAAACCCGGTGCGCCGCTCGACCGTCGGGTCCGGATGGTAGAAATAGGGCGTGTAGAGCACCGGCACGCCGAACAGCTCGAGCCGGGCGTTGCGGTAGGCGACCGTCCCCGTCGCCTGGTCGAGGACCACGCGGTCGGCCTTGATCTGCCAGAGCGGGTCGCCGCCGTCCTCGCAGATCTCGCAGGGGCTGTAGACCGCGCGGTCGAGCGTGGTGCGGGTGCCGTCGCTGCGCAGGCCGCGGACCGCGGCGAGCCGGCTGTTGTCCTCGAGCAGCACGCCGATCCCCTCGACGAAGCCGTTGGCGAGCCGGTCGTCGAGCTCCAGCGTGTCGGCGAACACGGCATCGCCCGAAGGCTCGATCAGGATGATGTTGCCGGTCGCCGTGACCACCCCGGACCCGATGTCGTAGGCGATGCGATCGGTGAGCAGCGTCCGGCCGTCCTGGGCGAGCTCGACATTGCCGCTGGCGGCGACCCGGTTGGCCGCCGCGTCATAGATGATCTCGTCGGCGGTCAGCACCAGCGGCGCCGAGCCGAGGCTCGCGGGCTGCGCCACCGCGGGCGGTGCGGCCGGCGGCACGAGGCCGAGCGAGGACAGCAGCACGGCCGCCAGGACGGTTGCCCGCACTGCCGCCCGTCCCTCAGCCATCCCGATCGACCTGCACGCTTGCGCTCGCCGCGTTTGAAAGCCATTTGGTCGCCACGGGTGCGCTCGCGCACCTTCCGCGGCCGACATCCCGATGTCGGCGGCCGATCGACGTGACGCCTGGGCAGGTATTCCTCCGCCTACCGACACCACGGCCTCGACCGCCGCTCCTGGCCTGCTACCACAGCGCCTTGCGCAAGAGGAGAGAAAGCGTTGATCGAAGTGAGCCTGCTTACCGGTGGCCTGCCAGCTGGCGGGGCCGTGGTGGTCGGGGTCGGCGTGCCGGCAAAGCTCGGCAGCGCCGCGGCGGCGCTCGACGCGGCGAGCGGCGGGGCGCTCGGCCGGGCGCTGCAGACCCTGGGCAAGCTCAAGCACGGCAAGACGATCGACCTCGTGCTGCCGCCCGGACTGGACGTCGCCCGGGTGGTGCTCCTCGGCATCGGCAAGACCGAGGGCCTCAAGCGCCTCGACCGCGAGGAGCTGGGCGGCGGGCTCGCCCGCAAGCTCCAGGGCCTGGGCGTGCGGGAGGCGGTGCTGGCCGAGCTGAGTGGGCTGGAGCTGGGTGCCGCGCCGGCGGAGGCAGCAGCCGACATCGCCCGCGGCGCCGCTCTCGCCACCTACGCCTTCCGCAAGTACCAGAAGCCGGAGGCCGACGAGGAGCCGCGCTTCGAGCGGCTCGTGCTGCAGCTCGCCGAGCCGCCGGGCGACAGCTACCTGACGGCGCTCGAGGGGCTCACGGATGCCGTGGCCCGGGCGCGCGACCTGGTCAGCGAGCCGGCCAACGTGCTCTACCCCGAGAGCTTCGCCAAGGGCTGCCTCGAGCTCGAGAAGCTCGGCGTCGAGGTCCGGGTGATGGGCCCGGCCGAGCTCGAGCGGCTGGGCATGCGCGCGCTTCTGGGCGTGGCCCAGGGCAGCGCGCGCCAGCCCTATGTCGTGCTGATGCGCTGGCGGGGTGCCGATACCGAGAAGCCGCTGGTCCTGGTCGGCAAGGGTGTCTGCTTCGACACCGGCGGACTGTCGCTCAAGCCCGCCGCCGGCATGGAGGAGATGAAGTGGGACATGGGCGGTGCCGCGGCGGTCGTCGGGGCGATGCATGCCATCGCCGCGCGGCAGGCCAAGGCGCACGTCGTCGGCATCATCGGCCTGGTCGAGAACATGCCCTCCGGCAGCGCCCAGCGCCCCGGCGACGTGGTGACCGCCATGTCGGGCAAGACCATCGAGGTGATCAACACCGACGCCGAGGGCCGGCTCGTGCTCGCCGACCTCCTCCACTATGCCCGGGAGGAGCTCGAGCCCGAGGCCATGGTCGACCTGGCGACGCTGACCGGGGCCGTGGTGGTCGCGCTCGGCCACGAGAACGGCGGCCTCTTCGCCACCGATGAGCCGCTGGCCAGTGCCCTGCTCGAGGCCGGGGCCGCGGTCGGCGAGGGGCTCTGGCGGCTGCCACTCGGCAAGGCCTACAGCAAGCACATCAAGTCGCAGATCGCCGACATCAAGAATGTCGGCCGCGGTCGCGAGGCCGGGGCGATCGCCGGGGCGGTGTTCCTGCAGGAGTTCGTCGGCGACGTGCCCTGGGCGCATCTCGACATCGCCGGCGTCACCTGGTCGAGCCGCGACCTGCCGCTGGCGGCCAAGGGGGCGACCGGCTTCGGCGTGCGGCTGCTCGACGAGCTGGTGCGCCGCACCTGCGAGCGCTGAGGCCCGGGACCGCGCCGGGGAGCGGGCCTTGACCGAGCTCGGCTTCTACCATCTCACCAGGAGCGGCCTCGACGAGGCCCTGCCGCGGCTCCTCGAGAAGGCGCACGAGCAGGGCAAGCGGGTGGTGCTGCGCTGCCGTGATCCCGAGCGGCTCGACCAGCTCGACCGGCTGCTCTGGACCTACCGCAACGACTCGTTCCTGCCGCACGGCAGTGCCGCCGACGGCCACGCCGAGCGCCAGCCGATCTGGCTGACCACCGGCCTGGACCGCCCGAACGGTGCGGCAGTCCTGGTCCTGATCGACGGTGCGGAGGCCGACGATGCCGCCCTTTACGAGCGGGTGCTCGAGCTCTTCGACGGCCGCGACGCCGTGGCCGTGGCCGCCGCCCGGGCGCGCTGGCGCTGGGCCGAGAGCCAGGGGATGAGCCGCGTCTACTGGCAGCAGAATGAGCGCGGCGGCTGGCAGCGCGCCGCATCTTCCTAACCCGCCGGCCGGCTGCTAAGAGCGCCGCCATCCAAGAAACGCCTCACTTCCCCGAGCACAGGAGTTCGACCCATGGCCGTGGAGCGCACGCTCTCGATCATCAAGCCCGACGCCACCCGCCGGAACCTCACGGGTGCGATCAACCAGCGCTTCGAGGAGGCGGGGCTGCGCATCGTCGCGCAAAAGCGCCTCTGGCTGACCCGGGGCCAGGCCGAGGCATTCTACGGCGTGCACCGCGAGCGGCCGTTCTTCAAGGATCTCGTCGCCTTCATGACCTCGGGCCCGGTCGTGGTCCAGGTGCTCGAGGGCGAGGGTGCCGTCGCCCGCAACCGCGAGGTCATGGGGGCCACCGACCCGGCCAAGGCCGAGGCCGGCACGATCCGCAAGGACTTCGCCGAGAACATCGAGGCCAACTCGGTGCACGGCTCGGACAGCGCCGAGAACGCCGCCATCGAGATCGCCTTCTTCTTCGCCGGCGTCGAGATCGTCGGCTGAAGCGCCTGCTGGTCGTCGCCCACGCCCCCTCCGCCAACACCGCTGCCCTGCGCGACGCGG
>CAYWSB010000141.1:0-13935 GCA_964460465.1 uncultured Geminicoccaceae bacterium
ATGCGCCGCTATACGCGCCATTTGTCATAATCTTCGCCGCTATATGCGCCATAAGCGTTCCTTATGGCGCATATAGCGGCGCATTTCGCCCTTCTGGCGACGAACGAACCCGCGGACGAACCCAACAAACGACGAACGAACCCACGGATTCGACGAACGAACCCGGGGAATCGACGAACGAACCCAAGAACCCGCGAACGAACCCGAGCCGCCAGGATGTCGCACTCGGTCACCAAATGGTATTTTTCATCAACGACTTGCGTGGCGAGATTGCCGGCCGACGAGAGGAGCGGGGTCGGCCGGTCGCCAATGAACGAACCCCGGAGCCCCGATCCGCCGAGCGAACCCGGTCGGGCTTGACCGCCGGGCGGATATGGGGTAAATAATCCTATACCCGGGGCGGGCCCGGCTCACATCGGCTGGGTGGTCGGCTTGACCATCAGGGTCGGGATGGCGACGTGGGCGGGCTGCTCGAGCATGAAGACCACGCAGCGGGCGACGTCCTCGGGGGTCAGCGGCTCGGCGATGGCCTGCTGCCGGCGGGGGTGCTGATCGTCGGGCATGTGGTCGAAGATCTCGGTGGCGACCAGCCCCGGCTGGATGTTGGAGATGCGCACCTGCGTCTCGGCGAGCTCGATCCGGAGCGCCTGGGCGAGTGCCTCGAGCGCGTGCTTGGTGCCGGCATAGGCGCCGATGGTGGGCCGCACCTTGGTCCCGGCGACGCTCGAGGTGTTGACCAGGTGGCCGCGGTCCTGCGCCTTGAAGTGGCGCAGCGCGACATAGGCGAAGCGGAACGCCGCCTCGACGTTGACCCGGATCATTTCCGCCATGCGGTCGAGGTCGATCTCCTCGACGGTCCCGAACGCGAGGAGCCCCGCGTTGTTGAACGCGATGTCCAGCCGGCCGTGCTCCTCCTCGGCCACGGCCACGAGCCGCGACGGCAGGTTGTGGTCGGTGATGTCGCCGGCGATGCAGCGGACATCGTGCAGCTCCCGGGCCAGCGCATCGAGCCGGTCCTGCCTGCGGCCGGTGAGGACGAGCCGCACCCCCTTGGCGTCGAGCGCCCGGGCCACGGCCATGCCGATGCCGGAGGTGGCACCGGTGATGATGGCAACTTGGCCTTTGAGATCAGTCATTTGTCCCCCGCACGTGAAGTTCTAGGAGCGGCGAGCACGGCTCGCCCCGAAGCGCAGCGGTCCTCGACGCTCAGCCGCCGAGGAACATCTCGGCCACGGCCGGATCCTCGAGCAGCTCGCGACCGGTGCCGTGGTGGCGGTTCTGGCCGGTGGCGAGGACGTAGCCGCGGTCGGCGATGGCGAGCGCCTGCTTGGCGTTCTGCTCGACCATCAGGATCGCGACGCCGGTCCCGTTGATCGCCTTCAGGATGTCGAAGATCTGGTCCATGAACAGCGGTGACAACCCGGCCGTCGGCTCGTCCACCAGCAGCAGCTTCGGCTCGAGCATCAGGGCCCGGCCCATCGCCACCATCTGCCGCTGCCCGCCCGAGAGCGTGCCGGCCGCCTGCCGGCGCTTCTCCCTGAGCGGCGGGAACAGCGCGAAGACCTTCTCCTTCTGCGGCCCGATGGCGTCGTTCCGGAGATAGGCGCCCATGTCGAGATTCTCCTCGACGCTGAGCGACGGAAAGACGTTCTCCGTCTGCGGCACGAAGGAGATTCCGGCCTGGACGATCTGGTCGGGGCGCTTGCCGGTGAGATCCTCGGCATCGAAGCCGATGCTGCCGCCGCGGATCCTGACGAGGCCGAAGACCGCCTTCAGCGCCGTCGACTTGCCCGCCCCGTTCGGGCCGACGATGACCACGATCTCGCCGGCGCCCACCGTCAGCGAGACGCCGTGCAGGATGTCGGCGTCGCCGTAGCCGCCCTTGAGGTCGGACATCACGAGAAGGCTCACGCCGCGTCGCCCGTTACGGCGGCCCCAGCCGCGGCATGCCCGAGATAGGCCTCGAGCACCCGCGGATCGCGGCGCACCTCGGCCATCGTCCCCATCGTCAGCACCCGGCCCTCGGCCATGCAGACCACCGGGTCGCAGAGCTCGGCGATGAAGCCCATGTCGTGCTCGATGATGCAGAAGGTGTAGCCGCGCTCCTCGTTGAGCGTGCGGATCGTCCGCGCGATGTCGCCGAGCAGCGTGCGGTTGACCCCGGCGCCCGGCTCGTCGAGCAGCACCAGCGTCGCGTCGGTCATCATCGTTCGGCCGATCTCCAGCAGTTTCTTCTGGCCGCCAGAGACGTTGGCCGCGAGTGTGTCCCGGAGGTGACCCATCTTGAGGAAATCCAGCACTTCCAGCGCGCGGTCACGGATCCGGGTCTCCTCGTCGACCACGCGCCGCCAGCCGAGCCAGCTGCCGAGCAGCCCCTCGCCCGACTGGCCGGGCGGCACCAGCATCAGGTTCTCGAGGCAGGTCATGCGGCCGAACTCGTGCGGGATCTGGAAGGTCCGGACGATGCCCTGGTGGAACAGCCGGTGTGCGGCGAGGCCGGTGATGTCCCGGCCGGCGAAGCGAATGTGCCCCGCGGTCGGCGGAAAGGCGCCGGCGATCATGTTGAAGAGCGTGGTCTTGCCCGCGCCGTTCGGCCCGATCAGCCCGGTGATGCTGCCCCGCTCGATCGCGAAGCTGCAGCCGGTCACGGCCTGGATGCCGCCGAACGTCTTCTTGACGTCGTCGAGCTCGAGCAGGGGCGGGGCAGCGCTGGGCATGCGCCCGGCTTTACTCAGGAACCGCGGTCGCCGCAACCACGCTGCCCCCCGGCCGAGAGCCGCCGTGGGCTAGACGATGATCCCGCCCTTGTCCGGCGGCGGCTGCCGCCCCGGCGCCGCCCGGCCGAGCCGATAGGCCAGCTTCTGCCGCGCCAGCTGCTCGATCAGCGTCCGGCCGGCACCGGCCGGCGCCTGGAAGACCACCTCGACCAGGCTCACGGGATCGATGGCCGTGACCCGCTGCGTGTGGCCCAGGGTGACGGTCTCGATGATGATCTCGTCCGGGAGGTCCGCCATGCACCGCATGATAGCGACAAAATCGCACCCTGCGAGGGTCGCGCGCGCTGCCGGCCATGGACAATCGCGATCGGGCAATCTATCTGCCCATTGCCGGCGTAGATATATCGAGTCGATAGAGGGTGCCTCATCCCGCGGGGCGGGCGAGCGCGTCGCGGGCCGGGTGTGGGGGATGCCATGGGCGTGCGTGAAGCATTGGCGGGCAGTTTGCCGCGGGGCGCCGTCGCGCGGACGATGGCGATCATCGGCCTCGCTTTCGCCCTGCAGCTTGGACCGGGCGGTGCCGCGGCGCAGCCGGCAGCGATGGTCCAGGTCGATCCCGTGATCACCCAGGAGCTTGTCCAGACCGTGCCGATCCTCGGTCGGATCGTCGCCATGCAGGAAGGTCCCGTGGCCGCCCGTGTCGCGGGCCCGGTCGCCCGCGTCGCCGTGGAGGTCGGTGACAGGGTTGCGATGGGCGACGTGCTGGCGGTGCTCGACGTCACCCGGCTCGAGCTCGATCGCGAGCTGGCGCGGGCCGATATGGCGACCGCCGAGGCCGAGCTGCTGGCCGAGCGCCGCGCCTACGAGCTGATCGAGCAGGAACGTTCCCGCCTCGTCCAGCTCGAGGGCTCGGCGGCCTTCTCCCGCGCCCGGCTCGACGACAAGGTCAAGGAGGCCAACGTTGCTGCCAGCCGGATCGACGCCGCTGCCGCCCGCGTGGCCCGCGCCCGGGTCGTTCTCGACTACAGCCAAGCCGACCTCGACGACGCCACGATCCGCGCTCCGTTCCCGGGCGTGGTCACGGCGCGGCATGTCAGTGCGGGTGCGCATGTCCAGGTCGGCCAGCCGGTCGTGACCCTGGTCGACGACATCAATCTCGAGCTCGAGGCTGATGTCCCCGCGGAGCGCCTCGCCGAGCTCGATGCCGGCATAGAAATCACCTTCGCCCTCGCCGACGGGCGCAGCCACGAGGCCGTGCTGCGGGCCATCGTGCCGGTGGAGAACCCGATGACCCGCACCCGGGCCGTGCGCTTCGCCTCGCTCAACGGCGGGCTCACCCGCGCGCGCGCCATCGGCCAGAGCGTGACCGTGGATTTCCCGGTCGGCGCGCCGCGTGCCGCCGTCACGGTGCACAAGGACGCGGTGACCGTCAGCCTGCAGGGTCGTCAGGTCTTCGTTGTCGGCGACGACGACACCGTGCAGCCGCGGCTGGTCGCCATCGGCTCTGCCATCGGCAACCGCTTCGAGGTGCTCGACGGCCTCGTCCCTGGCGAGCTCGTCGTGGTGCGGGGCAACGAGCGGCTGCAGCCCGGCCAGGCGGTCGCCTACACCGAGCCAGAGGCCAAGTTGGCGCCGTTGCCGGCGGCCGACGAGCGGAGCTGAACCCTTGAATCTGATCCGTCTGGCGATCGACCGGCCCATCGCCGTCGTCGCGGCCGTGTTGATGGCCGTGATGTTCGGCTACGTGTCGCTGTTGACGATCCCGATCCAGCTCGCCCCCGACGTCACCAAGCCGGTCATCTCGATCACCACGGACTGGCCGGGTGCCGCACCTGCCGAGGTGGAGCGGGAGATCGTGAACGAGCAGGAAGAGGTCATGAAGGGCCTCGAGGGGCTCGAGCGGATCGAGAGCAAGTCCGAGGACGGGCAGGCGACGGTCACCCTGGAGTTCGCGGTCGGCACCAACATGGACCGCGCGCTGCTGTTCGTCGCCAACCGCCTGCAGCGCGTCTCCTCCTACCCGCCAGAGGCCACCGAGCCGACGATCTCGGCCTCCGGGGCCGACGACAATGCCATCGCCTGGTTCGTCATCACCCGGGCCCCGGGCAACGACCAGCCGATCGAGAGCTTCGGCAAGCTCGCCGAGGACACCATCCAGGACCGTATCCAGCGCGTGCCGGGCGTGGCCCGCGTCGACGTCTTCGGCGGCGCGGATCCGGAGCTGCAGATCATCGTCCAGCCGGAGAACCTCGCCCGCTACCGCCTGACCGTGCCCGAGGTGGTCGACACGCTGCGCGAGGCCGGCATCTCGCTCACCGCCGGCGACGTCGCCGAGGGCAAGCGGCGCTACGTCGTGCGCGCCGAGGGCGAGTTCCGCCGGCCCGAGGACGTCGCCGCCGTCGTCCTTCGCTCGATGGCCGACCCGGCTAGCGGCCGGCTCGGCCGGGTCACCGTGGCCGACATCGCCGAGGTGCGCTTCGGCACCAAGGAGGCCACCGCGACCATCCGGGTGCTGGGCGAGCCCGCCCTCGTCGCCCGCGCCGTCCGCGAGCTCGGCTCCAACGTCATCGAGACCATGGAGGGCGTGCGCGCGGCGGTCGACGAGCTCAACGCCTACGCCCTGCCGAACGCCGGGCTCCAGCTCCGGCAGGTCTACGACGAGACCGTCTACATCAACAGTGCCATCAGCCTCGTCACCTCGAACATCTATGTCGGCGGCACACTCGCCGCCTTGATGCTGCTCTTGTTCCTGCGCTCGGTGGGGGCGACGCTGATCGTCTCGGTGGCGATCCCGGTCTCGGTGGTCGCCAGCTTCGTCGCCATGGCGGCCATGGGCCGGTCGATCAACGTCGTCTCGCTGGCCGGCATCGCCTTTGCCGTCGGCATGGTGGTCGATGCCGCGATCGTCGTGCTCGAGAACATCTATCGCCTGCGCCAGGAGGGCAAGTCGGCGGCCGAGGCCGCCTACGAGGGCGCGCGCCAGGTCTGGGGGGCGATCCTCGTCTCGGCGCTGACCACGGTCATGGTCTTCATCCCGATCATCACCATGGAGCTCGAGGTCGGCCAGCTCTTCCGCGACATCGCGGTGGCCATCTCGGTCGCCGTCCTGCTCTCGCTGCTGGTTGCCATCACCCTGATCCCGGCGATGGCGAGCCGGCTGCTCGGCGGCCCGAAGGGCGGCAGCCTGACCATGCTGCGCATCCCGGTCGTCGATGACCTCGCCGGGCTGTTCGCCCGCTTCGTGCTGGCCTCCACGCGCACGATCGTGGCCTCGCGCGTGGCCTCGATCCTGATCGTCGGCGTCGTCACGGTGAGCGCCGGCGCCCTCGCCTGGGCGTTCCTGCCCAAGCTCGAGTATCTGCCGCAGGGCAACCAGAACCTCGTCTTCGGCATCGTCCTGCCGCCGCCCGGCTACAATCTCGACACCATGACCGACATCGCCACCGACATAGAGGGGGCGGTCAGCCACCTCTGGGCGCGCGACACCGGGCCCGAGCCCACGGCCGAGGGCCTGCCCAAGCTCGACCAGTTCTTCTTCGTGGCGTTTCGCGGCAACATGTTCGTGGGCGGCAACGCGATCGAGATGCACCGCGCCGGCGAGCTCATCGGCCCCCTGAGCGCGCCGGTCTTCCGCGAGCCGGGCACGTTCGGCTTCGTCAGCCAGCCCTCGATCTTCGGCGGCGGCATCGGCGGCGGGCGGACGATCGACTTCGACATCTCCGGGCCCGACCTCGAGCAGGTGCTAGGCGTGGCGCTGCGCGCCACCGGCAAGATCGCGGGTGTGCTGCCGCGCGAGCAGGGCCACCAGTTCCGCCCCGATCCCGGCCTCGAGCTGGGGGCGCCGGAGGTGCGGCTCTATCCCGACCGGGTGCGGCTCGCCGATGCCGGGGTGACGGCGCGCAACTTCGCGCTCAGCGTCGACGCCTTCAACGACGGTCTGCGCGTCGCCGAGATCACCGTCGACGGCAGCCGCATGGACCTGACGCTGAAGGGTCCGGCCGGCCTGACGAGCCAGACCCAGGGCATCGCTGCCTTGCCGATCGTGACCGCCGACGGGCAGATCCTGCCGACGAGCGCCTTGGCCGAGATCGACGTCACCGCCGGGCCGACGGAGATCCGCCGGGTCGAGCGGCAGCGGACGGTCACGCTCAGGGTGAGCCCGTCCGCGGCGATGCCGCTCGAGCAGGCACTGCACCTCTTGCGCACCGAGGTGATGACGCCGCTCGAGGCGGAAGGGCTGCCGCCCGGCGTGCAGATCCGCCTCTCCGGCACCGCCGACGAGCTGACCCGCACCTTCAACGAGATGGTGCTCGACCTGATGCTCGCCGTGGTCATCGTCTATCTGGTGATGGCGGTGCTGTTCGAGAGCTTCCTCTTCCCGCTGGTCATCCTCTTCGCCGTGCCGCTGGCGGCCGCGGGTGGGGTCGCCGGCCTCGTCATCCTCAACCAGTTCGTCTTCCAGCCGCTCGACATGCTGACCCTGCTCGGCTTCGTCATCCTGGTGGGCATCGTCGTCAACAACGCCATCCTCCTGGTGCACCAGACGCTCTACCATCTGCGCAGCGATGGCCTGGCCCCCATCGATGCCATCGTCGAGGCGACCAAGAACCGGCTGCGCCCGATCTTCATGAGCACGCTCACCTCGGTGTTCGGCATGCTGCCGCTGGTGCTCTTCCCCGGCCCGGGCTCGGAGCTCTATCGCGGCCTGGGCTCGGTGGTGGTCGGTGGCCTGTCGCTCTCGGCGATGCTGACGCTGCTCCTGATCCCGCCGCTCTTGGCCCTGGTGCTGCGCGGCATGCCGGCGAGGATGCGCCGCCCGGCGATGTCCAGCGGTGCGGTCGGCGCCCCGGCGGAATAGCGCAACGCCCTCTCGCGCGGCGGCCGCCCGGCTGCTACCACGTTGGGCCAGGGAGCAACGCAGCGCAGCGAGGCCGGACCGTGATCGACAAGCCCTATCTCCTCTTCCTCGGCGATGTCGGTGACCAGCTCGCCGCCAAGACCGCGCAGGGCGTCGTCCATTGGCGCCCCGACGCCTGTGCCGGTCAGCTGCGCCTGCCGGGCTGCATGGCCGATCTCGGGCTGCGCGAGATGGCTGTGGCGGAGGCCGCCGCGGCTGGGGTGCGCACCTTCCTGGTCGGCGTCGCCAATGCCGGCGGCGTGCTGCCGCGGCACTGGACGGCCAGCATCGTCGAGGCCATCGAGGCGGGCATGGACGTGGCCTCCGGCCTGCACATGCGCCTCGTCGATGTCCCGGAGATCAAGGCCGCGGCCGACCGCCGGGGCGCGAGACTGTTCGACGTCCGCCACCCGACCCGGACCTTCGCCACCGGCAAGGGCACGCGCCGCCCCGGCAAGCGCATCCTCGCCGTCGGCACCGACTGCTCCTGCGGCAAGATGTACACGACTCTGGCACTTGAGCAGGAGATGCGGTCGCGCGGCATGCAGGCCGACTTCCGGGCGACCGGGCAGACCGGCATCCTGATCACCGGCGAGGGGGTGTCGATCGACGCCGTCGTCGCCGACTTCATCTCCGGTGCCGTCGAATGGCTGTGTCCCGCCGCCGACCCGGACCACTGGGACCTGGTCGAGGGCCAGGGCTCGCTCTTCCACCCGTCTTTCGCTGGCGTCAGCCTGGGCCTGCTGCACGGGGCCCAGCCCGACTTCCTCGTGCTCTGCCACGAGCCGACGCGGACCCACATGCGCGGCCTGCCGCACCAGAAGTTGCCGGGCCTCGCCTTGTGCCTGCAGCGTAACCTCGAGGCGGCCCAGCTCACCAACCCCGATGTCCGGGCCTTGGGCGTGAGCATCAACACCGCGGCCCTGAGCGAGGCTGCCGCCCGCGACTACCTCGCCCGGGTCGAGGACGAGCTCAGCCTTCCAACGGTCGACGCGTTCCGCACCGGGGTCGCCCGGCTGGTGGACGCCCTGCCGCGATGAGCCGCGAGCTTCGCGTCGCCATCGAGCGGTTCCCGCTGGCCAAGCCCTTCACCATCTCGCGCGGGTCGGTGAGCGAGCTCGAGCTGGTGACGGCGACCATCACCGACGGCGCGCACGCGGGGCGCGGCGAATGCCGCCCCTATGCCCGCTACGGCGAGACGGTGGCGAGCGTCGTGGCGGCGATCGAGGCGCAGGCCGGCTTCGTCGCGGCGGGTGGCGACCGGCAGGCGCTGCTCGACGCCATGCCCGGCGGGGCGGCCCGGAACGCCGTCGACTGCGCGCTCTGGGACCTCGAGGCCAAGGCCAGCGGCCGCACCGTCCAGGAGCTCCTCGGCCTGCCGCCGCCGGTGCCGGCGCTGGTCACCTACACCATCGGCCTCGACAAGCCCGCGGCCATGGCCGAGGAGGCCCGGGCCTGCGGCCGGCCGCTCCTGAAGCTCAAGCTCGGCGGGGCAGGGGACCTCGAGCGGGTCGCGGCGGTCCGCGCAGCGGTGCCGGACGCGCGCCTCGTGGTCGACGCCAACGAGGCCTGGACCCCGGCGATGGTCGAGGGCTGGAGCGGCGAGCTGGCCCGGCTCGGGGTGGAGCTGATCGAGCAGCCGCTGCACGCCGACCAGGACGAGGCGCTGTTCGGCGTCGCCCGACCGGTGCCGCTCTGCGCCGACGAGAGCTGCCACGGCACGGACGACCTCGAGCGCCTCGCCCCCCTCTACGACATGGTCAACATCAAGCTCGACAAGACCGGCGGGCTCACCGCGGCGCTGGCCCTCGCCGACCGGGCCGAGGCCGAGGGGCTGAAGATCATGGTCGGCTGCATGATGGCGAGTTCGCTCGCCATGGCCCCCGCCTTCGTTCTGGCCCCGCGTGCCGTCTGCCTCGATCTCGACGCGCCGCTGCTGCTCGCCCGCGACCGCGAGCCGAAGATCCGCTACGATGGGGCGATGATGCAGCCGCCGCCGCGGGCGCTGTGGGGATGACCACCATGGCCGAGACCGACGACCTGAACGTGCTGGGAGAGCCGTTGGCCGTCTGCTCGACGGCGCCCATGACCGGCTTCTATCGCGACGGCTGCTGCAGCACCGGCCCCGAGGATGTGGGCGTGCACACCGTCTGTGCCGAGATGACGGCCGAGTTCCTGGCGTTCAGCCGAAGCCGCGGCAACGACCTCTCCACCCCCCGACCGGAGTTCGGCTTTCCGGGCCTCGTGCCCGGCGACCGCTGGTGCCTCTGCGCCGGCCGCTGGCAGGAGGCGCTGGAGGCCGGCGAGGCGCCGCGGGTGGTGCTGCGGGCGACGCACGAGCGGACGCTTGAGATCTGCGACCTCGCCGATCTCAAGCGCCTGGCGCTGGATTTGAGCTGACGCCGGCGACCGCCGGGCGGCGCAGCATCCGGATGCCGAGCCACGCGAAGAGCATGGTGACCACGGGGCTGACGAGGCAGAAGAAGGCGTAGGGCGCGTAGGCCACGGTGCCGACGCCGAGTGCTGCCGCCAGATAGGCGCCGCAGCTGTTCCAGGGAATGAGGGCCGAGGTGACGCTGGCGGAATCGGCGCCGGCCCGCGAAAGGACCACCGGTGCGAGGCCGCGCGCGTCGAACGCCGGCTTGACGATGCGTTCGGCGAGCCGGGTGCCGGTCTGCTGGTCGGCGGTCATGGCATTGCTGGCGATCGCCACGGCGACCGTGGTGGTGACCAGCCCGCCGGTCGTGCGGACGGCGGCGACGATCGGCTCGAACAGGCGGTGCAGGAGGCCGATCCGGTCGATCACCCCGCCGAACGCGAGGCCGGCGGCGATCAGCCAGACCGTGTTCAGCATGTTGACCATGCCGCCCCGGCTGAGGAAGGCGTCGATGCCGGCATTGCCGGTCGCCGAGACGTAGCCCGTGGCCATCGCCTGCCAGACGCCCTTGACGAGACCGAGGGCGAAATAATCGTCGCGCCCGGCGAAGCCGAGGACAAAGCCGGTCTTGAAGACGACGGCGACGAGAGCGCCGACGATGGCGCCGATGAACATCGTCATGAACGGCGGCAGGCCGGCCAGCGCCAGCACGATCACCGCCGCGAGCGGCAGCAGCATGACCGGCCGGATGTCGAGCGCAGCGTCGATCGCCGCCGTGGCCAGTGCCGCGTCGCGACTCGCGGGCTCGCCCAGCCACCAGAAGAGGGCGACGCAGAGCGCGAAGGCCGGGACCGAGGTCCAGAGCGCCTCGCGGGCGTGCGTCGACCGGTCCACGCCGGCGACCGCGGCGGCGAGCTCGCTCTTCTTCGAGAGCGGCGACAGCTTGTCGCCGAAATAGGCGCCCGAGACGACGGCACCCGCGGTGATCGCCGGGTCGAGGCCGAGCTGCATGGCGATGCCGACGAGACAAATGCCGACCGTGGAAGCCGTGGTCCAGGCGCTGGCTATGGCGAAGCCGACCAGCGCCGCGAGCAGCGCGGCGGTCAGATAAAGCCATTCCGGCGTCAGCACCAGCAGCAGGTAGTAGCCGAGCGCCAGGAGTGTGCCGCTCATGGCCCAGGTGCCGAGCAGCGCACCCACGGCGAACAGTACGGCAATGGTGCCGAAGCCGCCAACGATGCTGGCCATGGCCGCGTCGCGCATCGCGATGAAGCCGTGGCCGGCGCGCCGGCCAACGAGCATAGCGCCGGCCGAGGCGCAGATCAGTGCCGTCTGCAGCGGCCCGCCGGTCGCGGCGGCACCGAACAGGCGAAACGACAGGCCGAGAAAGAGCCCGGCGAGGAGCACCGTGGCCAGCGCCTCGACCAGCGTCAGCCCGCGCGGCGCGACCCCGTCCAAGGCGGTGGTCAGGCGCCGGCGACGCTGTAGAGATCGGGGTCGTAGACGTAGCCGACGGCGTCGAGGGCGTTGATCAGCGCGTCGCCGCTGGCCTTGTCGAGCTCGACCAGCGGCGGCCTGACGGTGCGCCACGTCTCGTCGTTCTGGCCGTCGGCAATGACGTGCTTGATCGCCGGGATGAGCGGGTAGTCGGCCAGCACCTTGCGAACGGCGCCGACGATGCCCATGCCGGCCTCGGCCTCGGCCATGTCGCCCTTGCCGAAAGCCTTGAACACGGCGGCACTCTGTTCGACCGCGAGGTTGGCCGCGGCCGAGATGGTCCCGGCGCCGCCCGTGCGCAGATTGTCGAGCAGATGGCCGTCATTGCCGGAATAGATGGCGAGGCCGGGGAAGCTCTCGATCAGCCCCTTGGTGTGCGTCCAGTCGCCGGAGCTGTCCTTGAGGCCCTTCAACGTTTCGGGATAGCGCTTCAGCAGCCGCTCGATGACACCGCACGTCACCGGCACGCCCGAGACTTGCGGGAAATGATAGAGGTAGAGCCCGAGCCGCGGATCGGCCACCGTGTCGATGACCTCGGCGAAGGCGCGATAGAGGCCCTCGTCCGCGTTGTTCTTGTAGAAGTAGGGCGGCATCATCAAGAGCTCGGTGATCCCGTTGTCCAGCGCATGGCGGGCCAGCGCCACGGTGTCAGCCCGGGCGCAGCAGCCGATGCCGAGGATGATCCGGCTGGCGGGCAGCCCGGCCGCCAGAAACGAGTCGAGGGTCGCCTGGCGCTCGGCCACCGAGAACGAGGCCGCCTCGCTGGTGGTGCCGAACACGCCGATGCCGTCGCAGCCCTGGCGCAGCAGCCAGCGCGCATGCCGGCAGTAGCGCTCGATGCTGATCGCGCCGGTATTGTCCACCGGTGTCACCACCGCCGCGAAGATGCCCGTCGTCGCCATGCCTGTTTCCTTCTCGTCGCGTTCGCTGCCGCTTCTGGTAGAGACTGCCGTGCTGCACCGCAAGACGACGGGTCAGCGCAGAACCAGCTCCTGAAAGGCGAACATCGCGATCACCGCGGCCACGACGGTGACCGCGATGCCGCGGCGGGAGAGATCGGCGCGGGCCTCGGGGATGAGCTCGGCGGCGGTCATCCAGAGCATCGCTCCGGCGGCGAGACCAAAGCCGACTGGCAGCACCGGTTCGAACCAGAGCACGAACAGAAAGGCCGGTACCGCCATCAGCGGCTGCGGCAGGCTGGAGAAGATGCTCCACCACGCCGCCATCACCCAGGATACGCCGCGTGGCACCAGCACGAGGGCGATGGCCAGCCCCTCGGGCACGTTATGGATGGCGATGGCCGCCGAGATGAACATGCCGAGTTCCTCGCCCCCGCCGAACGAGACGCCCACACCGATGCCCTCGGCGAAGGAATGGAGCGTCATGACCCCGACGATCAACAGCGCCTTCTTGGCGTCGGCCCCCTGCAGCGCGCCCACCTTGAGATGCTGCTTGCCGTCGAGCAGGCGATGGGAGAGCCGGATAAGGGCGTAGCCGAGGGCGACGCCGAGGGCTGTCCGCCAGATGCCGATGGCGAACCCCTCGACGACCAGGCTGATGCTGGCGGCGATCATGAGCCCGGCCGCGAAGGCGTTCGAGGCACCGAGCCAGCGCCGGCTCATGTTCGGCACGAAGGCGAACGGCACCGCGCCCAGGCCGGTGGCGATGGCGGTGATCAGGGCGGCAATGAAAACGACGAGGACGGGGTCGAGCGACATCGGGCGGCCTCCTACCGCCAGCGTTACTTGGAACGGTTCCAAGTTGGGCGCAAGCCGCCGCGGCGACCGGCTGCACCCGTCACTGGCCGGCGCGGCGCTCCGCCTGCAGCGCCCGCTCGCGCATGATCGCGGCGTTGAGCTGGGCGCCGAGGATGAAGATGCAGGCCGAGACGTAGAAGAAGAACAGGGTCAGGATGACGCCGCCCAGGCTGCCGTAGATGATGCTGTAGCGGCCGATGCTGGAGAGATAGACCGAGTAGACCTTGGTGGCGGCGAGCCAGATGGCTGCCGAGACGATGGTGCCCGGCAGCACGTCGACCACGCGCAGCCGCCGGTTGGGGAGCAGCAGGTAGAGGGAGAGGGTGAGGAAGAACAGGAGCGAGAGTCCGATGCCGTAGCGCATGATCAGGCTCATCCGCTGCTCGATCTGCTCGTGCTCGGCGAGCCAGGCCATGATGCTGTCGGCGAGCGGCAGGCCGACCAGCACCGTCATCGCCGCCAGGATCACCACCGCCGACGCCACGGTCAGCGCCATGCTGGCCAGCCGGTTGGCCCAGAAGCTCGGCGGGTCGCTCACCTCGTGCGCCATGTTGAGCGCATGCCGCAGACTCTCGAGGCCCGACGAGGCGAACCAGACGGCCAGCACGATCGAGAAGGTGATCAGGGTGCCGTGCGGGGCCGAGCGGATCTCGATGATCGCCGGCTGCAGCACGCTCGCAACCTCGCCGG
>CAYWSB010000142.1:0-13859 GCA_964460465.1 uncultured Geminicoccaceae bacterium
GGTTCTTGTTGATGACGTCCTTGAGGATCTTGTTGAGCGCCGTGCCCATGTGCAGGTGGCCGTTGGCGTAGGGCGGGCCGTCGTGCAGGATGAAGGGGTCGCGGTCCCGGGCGGCGTCGCGCAGGCGGGCGTAGAGGTCGATCCCGTCCCACCGCGCCAGCCACTCGGGCTCGCGCTCGGGCAGGTTGGCCTTCATGCCGAAGCCGGTCCTCGGCAAAAACACGGTAGCGCGGTAGTCCTGCGTCATCGGGTGGTGATCCGGTGGGGCGAAGAGGTCACGGGCGGGTCCGCGGAGTCAGGTGAGAACGAGGCCGTGCAGCCGGCGGGCCGCGGCGCAGTCGCGGGCGATCTGGGCCTTGAGCGCGTCGATCCCGGCGAACGTCGCCTCGCCCCTGAGCCGCGCCAGAAAGGCCACGTCGAGCCGCTGGCCGTAGAGGTCGGGCTGGGTGTCGAAGAGATGCACCTCGAGCAGCAGGCGGTCGCCTGCGAATGTGGGGCGGCGACCGAGATTCGCAACGCCCGGGTGCCAGACCGTGCCGGCCGCCGTGCGCTGGCCGGCGCGCACCGCGTAGACGCCGGTGGCCGGCAAGGCGTGCCGGCGCGGATCGGGGGCGATGTTGGCGGTCGGAAAGCCGATCGTCCTGCCGCGCGCGTCGCCGTGGCGCACCAGGCCGCTGACGATGAACGGATAGCCCAGGAGCCGGTTGGCGGTGGCGAGGTCGCCGGCGTCGAGGGCGGCGCGGATGCGGGTCGAGGAGCAGACGAGGCCCCCGTCGAGCACGGGCGGCACGGCGCGGAAGGCGAAGCCGTGGCGGGCGCCGGCGGCTGCCAGAAGACCGGTGTCGCCCTGCCGCTTGTGGCCGAAGCGGAAGCTCTCGCCGCAGGCCAGCGCCGCGATGCCGAGCCTGGCCACCAGCAGCTCCTCGACGAAGGCCGCCGCCGGCATCGCCATGAGCGCGCGGTCGAAATGCAGAAGGAAGAGATGGTCGCAGCCGAGCTCGCGCAACAGCTCGATCTTGCGGCGCAGCGGGGTGAGCCGTCGCGGCGCGGTCGCCGGGCTCACCACCTCCTTCGGGTGCGGCTCGAAGGTGAGCACGGCGAGACCGGCCGCGCCGACGCCGTGTCGACGCGCCGCCTCGATCACGGCCCGGTGGCCACGATGCACGCCGTCGAAATTGCCGATCGCGACGGCGCACCCTCGGGCCACGGGCGGCAAGCTGCGCCATGCCCGATGCACCTTCATGAATCGCCTTGTTCCACGCAACCACCGCCGCTGTAAAGGCCGCCGGACACACCGCCGGCGACCCGAGCGCGTGGCGACACACGGGCGCCGGTCGGATAACGGTGAATAAATCGGGCGGCGCGACGTCAACATTCAAACACCGAGCATTCCATCAACCAGTGCGCGAAATGAAGCATAAGTTTCGCGCCTGCGGTGCACTGTCGACACCGAGGTTGTGTAGCCGCTCCCTGCCCTGTACAAAACCTGCGATTCGAGCTGCACCGGCGGCCCCGCCCCACAACACGAAGAACAGCACATGCGAGATCCAGCCATGTCCCGCGGTCTCATCGCCTTTGCCGTCGGCGCGGCATTTCTTCTGACCGCCTGTGATCTGCCGTCCCAGGGCGACGGTGCCGTGGCCACGCATCTGCGCGGGGTCGACCTGCGCACCCCGGCCGAGACCTCGGGCCAGCCGGCGGCACCGGTCGTCACGACACCCGCCGCGCCGGCGGCGAGCCGGGCGACCGCACCCCAGGCGCAGCTCTATTTCGGCACCGATCCGATGGCCGCGGCCCGCCGGGGTGCCGCCGCGGATCCGTCCGGCGGGGTCAGGCTCAACTTCGACGGGGCGTCGCTGCGCGAGGTGGTGGACGTCATCCTCGGCGAGGTTCTGGGAGTGAACTACACCATCGACCCCGCGGTCGACGGCACCGTCGTCCTCTCCTCGACCTCGGCCTTGTCCAGGGCCGACCTTTTGACCGTGCTCGAGACCATCCTGCAGATGCACGGGGCGACGCTGATCGACCTCGGCGGGACCTATGCGGTGGTCACCGGCCAGCCCGTGGTCGGCGCGACCCAGATCACGCCGGTCGGCGGCGACGCGCCGCCGCCGCTGATCGTCGGCACCGGGGTGACCATCGTGCCGCTGCGCTACATCAGCGCCGGTGCCGCCGCCCAGTTCATCCAGCCGCTGGTCTCCCTGCCCGAGCAGATCCGCGTCGACGACGGCCGCAACATGGTGCTGTTCGTCGGCAACGCGGCGGAGCGACAGAACGTGGTGCGCACGCTGGGCGAGATCGACGTCGACTGGATGGCGGGCCGGTCGGTCGGCATCTTCCCGCTCAGGACGGCCACGCCGGAATCGGTCATCCCCGAGCTCGAGGGCCTGTTCACCCCGCTCGATCCGTTCGCGACGCAGGCCATGGGGGTGCGCTTCCTGCCGATGTCGCGGCTCAATGCCGTGCTGGCGATCGCCAGCCAGCCCGACCAGCTGGTCGAGATCGAGCGCTGGGTGCAGCGGCTCGACCGCGGCAGCGGCTCGTCGGTGCAGTTCTTCGTCTACCAGCTGCAGCACACCCCGGCGACGGAGATGGCGCGGCTCCTGAACGAGAGCTTCGGCGAGGCCACGTCGCCGGGCGCAACCCCCTCGGTGGCGCCGGTGGCGTTCGATCCCGGCTTTCCCGAGGAGACGGGCCTGCCCGCCGACGACGGCTTCGGCGCCACGCTACCCGGCCCGCTGTCGTCCGAGCCGCGCGACCTCTTGGCGAATGTCAAGGTGGTGGCCGACACCACCGCCAACGCCCTGGTCATCCGGGCGACCCCACAGGCCTACGAGCTGATCGAGCAGACCGTGCGCCGGCTGGACCGGGCGCCGTTGCAGGTGCTGATCGAGGCGACCATCGCCGAGGTCGTGCTCAACGACCTGCTGCGCTTCGGCGTGCAGTACTATTTCGACGCCGGCGGCATCCAGGGCGGCTTCAACACCACGGGATCGGGCCCGGCCGGCGCCGGCAGCGGGCTGCTCGAGCCGCTGGGCCAGCTGCCGGGCTTCAACTTCATCATCAGCGGCGGCGGCTCCAACATCACCATCGATGCGCTGTCGCGGATCACCGACGTGCAGGTGCTCTCCTCGCCGTCCCTGGTCGTCCAGGACAACAGCGAGGCGGTGCTGACGGTCGGCGACGAGGTGCCGCTGATCACCCGGACGACGCAGGGCATCGAGGACCCGGCCGCACCCATCGTCGCCAACATCGAGTATCGCGAGACCGGTGTCATTCTCGAGGTGAAGCCGCGGATCAACACCAACAACGTCGTCACCCTGGAGATCGCCCAGGAGGTCAGCCGGGTGCAGCAGCCCGAGCGCGAGCGGCGCGACGAGAACCCGATCATCACCCAGCGCCGCATCTCCAGCAAGGTCAATGTCACCAGCGGCCAGACCGTGGTCCTGGGCGGGCTGATCCAGGACAGCACCATCCAGTCGAGCGAGAAGGTGCCGCTCCTGGGCGACATCCCGGTGCTCGGCAACCTGTTCCGCAGCCAGAGCGACCAGACCCAGCGCACCGAGCTGATCGTCTTCATCACCCCGCGGGTCATTCGCAATGCCGAGGACGCCCGCGACGTCAGCGAGGAGCTGCGCGCCCGGATGCGCTCTGCACAGCCCATGCCCGGTCCAGGCGCCGCGCCGATGGCGCCGCCGACCGAAGGCTGGCCGGCGCTGCCGCAGCAAGAGGATCTGCCCGAGCCGCCGCTGGTCGAGCCACGCCCGTTGACCACGAGCCGGCTCGAGGGCGAGCCCACCGGAACGGCCCAGCCGGCCGCCCGGCCCGTTGCCGCGTCGGCGCCCCCGGCGATCAGCGATCCCGGCGACGAGCTGCCCGGGCCCGCCCGACCGGACGCCCTGCCGGCGGCAGCAGCCGAGATCGCGACCATCGGCTTTGCGGACGACGCGCCACCCACGCCGCTGGCCCGGCCGGTGCCGGGCGATCTCGGCCGGCCGGCGCCGCGGCCGGCGCGGGAGGTGCGCCCCTTGGTGCAGCAGGTCGGCTTCGAGCTCTAGGCGCCGCCGCTGGCTCTGCCGAGCGCGGTCGCGGCCGGGCTGGTCGGTCTCGCCGTCGGCTCGTTCCTGGGCGCGCTCGCCTGCCGCTGGCCGGCCCTCGACCGCAGCTTCGTCACCGGGCGATCGCACTGCCGGGCCTGCGGTGCGATCCTGCTCTGGTCCGAGACCGTGCCGCTCTGGTCCTGGCTGCGCCGGCGCGGTCGCTGCCGCCACTGCGGGGTGTGGATCGGCTGGCAGCCTCTCCTGGCCGAGCTCGCGGGTGCCGGGATCGCCGCCCTCGCCTGGGCCACCCTGCCCGCCCCGGCGGCCGCCCTGGCCACGCTGGTCGGCTGGTGGCTGCTGCTGCTGGCGCTGATCGACGCCGCGCACGGCCGGCTGCCGGACGTGCTCACCCTGCCGCTCCTGCTCCTGGGGCTGGCGGTGGCGGCCGCGGCGCCGCTGCCGGGCCTGCCGTCGCTCCTCGCCAGCGGCCTGGGCGCGGCGCTGGGCTTCGGGCTCCTCTATCTGGTCGACCGGCTCTACGCCGCCTGGCGCGGCCGCGCCGGGCTCGGGCTCGGCGACGCCAAGCTGCTGGCGGCGCTCGGGGCCTGGCTTGGGGCCGAGAGCCTGGCGCCGCTGATCCTGGCTGCGGCCCTGGCCGGCCTCGGCTGGGCGCTGGCCACCGGCCGGCGCCGGGCCGCGGACGCGATCGCCTTCGGCCCGTTCCTGGCCCTGGCCGGCGGCGGGCTGGTCTGGTGGCGGCTGCTGGCCGCGGGCTGAGCGGCTAGCCGGCGCTGCGCTGCCGGATCTCCCGGAGGAGCGGCCGCATGGCGTGGAGGTCGTAGCCGGCCCTGGCCGCGGCCTCGATCAGCCTGTCCGGGTCCTCCTGCTGCGCCATGACCATGGCCCAGAGATGGCAGGAGCGGGTGCCGGAGCGGCAATAGGCGACAACGGGCCCGGCATGGCCCTCGATGGCCGCCTTCATCGCGGCCAGATGGTCCGGGAAGATGCCGCCCGAGACGACGGGCACGTGGACATAGTCGAGGCCGTGCGACGCCGCCAGCTCGCGCGCCTGCTCGTCGCTGAGCTGGTCCGGCGCCTCGCCGTCCGGGCGGTTGTTGATCACCGTCCTGATGCCCATGGCAGCGGCCTCGGCGAAGTCGTCGGCCTCGAGCTGCGGGGCGACGTAGAAGCCCTCGGCGACCTTGCGGAAGGTGGTCATGCGGCCCTGCCGGTCATGCGCGGTCTCGTCCTCGTTGTCGCGTCGCTGCGCGGCAGCCTAGCAGAGGCGCGGCGCCGCGGCCATCCCACTGGCCGCGGCGCGAGGCTGTCAGGCGGCGGCCGCGGCTTGGCATGTTCTGTCGCGTTGACAGGTCCCCGGCCGGACCTACTATCCGGCTCCAGATTGACGCAATGCAACAACCGGACGGTCGACCAAGGCGGGTCGGGCCGTCGCGCGGAGGCCGCATGGCACAAGGGTCCCGACCGCTCTCGCCACACGTGCAGATCTATGGTTGGTATCTGACCATGGCGTTCTCGATCATGCACCGCATCAGCGCGTTCGCGATCGTCGTGGGCCTGTTGTTCTTCACTTGGTGGCTGACCGCTCTGGCCCGCGGCCCCGAGAGCTTCGCCGTCGTCCAGGGCGTCATGCACAGCTTCCTCGGCGGCCTCGTGCTGTTCGCGTTCAGCGTGGCCCTGTTCTTCCATGCCTGCAGCGGCGTCCGGCACTTCATCTTCGACGCCGGCTACGGCCTCGAGAAGCCGATGCTCCGCCAGGGGGCGATCATGCTGGGTGCGGCCACCGCATTTCTCACGGTGGTCTACTGGCTGATCATCCTCGTCGCCGCCTGACCCCGAGCAACAGGACCAACCGCCATGCAATCCGCCATCGGCCGTGTGCGCGCCAGGGGCTCCCTCAAGAGCGGGGTCGGCCACTGGAAGGCGCAACGCGTCACCGCCGTCATCAATCTCGTCCTGGTCGCCTGGTTCCTGCTGCAGACCATCGCGATGGCCGGCGCGGGCTACGCCGAATGGACCGTCTGGTTCAGGTCGCAGGTCAATGCGAGCCTGTTGATCGTGCTGGTCCTCTCGACCTTCTACCACGTCCGGCTCGGCATCCAGGTGGCGATCGAGGACTACGTGCACAGCGAGGCCACCAAGGTGGTGTCGCTGCTGCTGCTGACCCTGCTGACCGCCATCCTCGCCACCTCGTGCGTCGTCTCGATCCTCATGCTCGCCACGGGAGCCTGATCACATGGCCCGAGCCTACCCGATCACCGAGCACGTCTTCGACGCGATCGTCGTCGGCGCCGGCGGCGCCGGCCTCAGGGCCGCCGTCGGCATGGTCGAGGCCGACCTCTCCGTCGCCTGCATCTCCAAGGTCTACCCGACCAGGAGCCACACGGTGGCGGCGCAGGGCGGGATCAACGCCGCCCTGGGCAACATGAACGACGACAACTGGCACTTCCACATGTACGACACCGTCAAGGGCTCCGACTGGCTCGGCGACCAGGACGCGATCGAGTACATGACGCGGAACGCGCCGGCCGCCGTCTACGAGCTCGAGCACTACGGCGTGCCGTTCTCGCGCACGGACGATGGGCGAATCTACCAGCGCGCCTTCGGCGGCCAGTCGGTCGATTTCGGCAAGGGCCAGGCCTACCGCACCTGCGCCGCCGCCGACCGCACCGGGCACGTCATCCTGCACACGCTCTTCCAGCAGGCCCTGAAGAACAAGGTGCGCTTCTTCAACGAGTACTTCGCCCTCGATCTCCTGATGGACGACGAGGGCAGCTGTCTCGGCGTGCTGGCACTGTGCATCGAGGACGGCTCGCTGCACCGCTTCCGGGCGCACCAGACCTGCCTCGCCACCGGCGGCTACGGCCGGGTCTACTTCTCCTGCACCTCGGCGCACACCTGCACCGGCGACGGCAACGGCATGGTGCTCCGCGCCGGCCTGCCGCTGCAGGACATGGAGTTCGTTCAGTTCCATCCGACCGGTGTCTACGGGGCGGGCTGCCTGATCACCGAGGGGGCCCGCGGCGAGGGCGGCTATCTGACCAACGCCGAGGGCGAGCGGTTCATGGAGCGCTATGCCCCTTCGGCCAAGGACCTGGCGAGCCGCGACGTGGTCAGCCGGGCGATGACCATCGAGATCAACGAGGGCAGGGGTGTCGGGGCCGGCAAGGACCACATCCACCTGCATCTCGAGCATCTCGACGCCGACGTCCTGCACAAGCGGCTGCCGGGCATCTCCGAGACCGCCAAGATCTTCGCCGGGGTCGACGTCACCAGGGAGCCGATCCCGGTCGTGCCCACCTGCCACTACAACATGGGCGGCATCCCGACCAACCATCTGACCGAGGTGGTCGATCTGCGGAACGGCAACCACGACACGGTGGTGCCGGGGCTGATGGCGGTGGGCGAGGCGGCCTGCGCCTCGGTGCACGGCGCCAACCGGCTGGGCGGCAACTCGCTCATCGACCTCGTCGTCTTCGGCCGCGCGGCGGCGCACCGGGCGGCCGAGACGATCCAGCGCGGCAGCGCCCACAAGCCGTTGCCCAGGGCCAGCGAGGAGGCCTGCCTCGCCCGGCTCGACGCCGTTCGCCATGCCGACGGCAGCGAGCCCACCGGTGCCATCCGCGACCGCATGCAGCGCACCATGCAGCGCCACGCCACGGTGTTCCGCGACGGGCCGCTCCTGGAGCAGGGGGTGGCGGCGATCGGCGAGATCGCCAAGGCGATGCCGGAACTCAGGATCTCCGACCGCTCGCTGGTCTGGAACAGCGACCTGATCGAGGCCTTGGAGCTGCAGAACCTGATGGCCCAGGCGGTCGCCACCGTGCACTCCGCGGCCTATCGCACCGAGAGCCGCGGCGCGCACGCCCGCGAGGACTATCCCGAGCGCGACGACGAGAACTGGATGAAGCACACCCTGGTCTGGGTCGACGACAAGCATGATGTCCGGCTCGAGCCGCGGCCGGTGCACTACTTCACGCTTTCCAACGAGGTCGAGGTCATCCCCCCGGCCAAGCGCGTCTACTGAGCGCCGGTCGCGGCACGATGCGCAGAGAGGATTGAGGCAGTCGATGGTCGAGCTATCGCTTCCGAGGAACTCGCGGATCGAGGGCGGCAAGGCCCATCCGGCACCGGCCGGCGGCAAGCGCCTGAAGACGTTCAAGATCTATCGCTGGGCGCCCGAGGACGGCAAGAACCCGCGGGTCGACACCTACAAGATCGATCTCGACGATTGCGGCCCGATGGTCCTCGATGCGCTGATCAAGATCAAGGCCGAGACCGACAGCACCCTGACCTTCCGCCGCTCCTGCCGCGAGGGCATCTGCGGCTCGTGCTCGATGAACATCGCCGGCGAGAACACGCTCGCCTGCACCAAGTCGATCGCCGACGTCCAGGGCGACGTCGCGATCTATCCGCTGCCGCACATGTCGGTGATCAAGGACCTGGTCGTCGACTTCAGCCAGTTCTGGGCGCAGTACGAATCCATCGAGCCCTGGCTCAAGACCTATACCAGCGATCCGGCCAAGGAGCGGCGCCAGTCCGTCGAGGACCGCGAGCAGCTCGACGGCCTCTACGAGTGCATCCTCTGCGCCTGCTGCTCGACCGCCTGCCCGTCCTACTGGTGGAACAGCGACAAGTATCTGGGCCCGGCGGTGCTGCTGCAGGCCTATCGCTGGATCGCCGACAGTCGCGACGAGGCCACCGGCGAGCGGCTGGAGAACCTCGAGGACCCGTTCAAGCTCTACCGCTGCCACACCATCCTGAACTGCACCAACACCTGCCCGAAGGGGCTCAATCCGGCCAAGGCGATCGCCGAGATCAAGAAACTGATAGTTGAACGAGATTTGTGATCATCGCGTAATCATACTCTTGCACTCATGTGTGATTTTGTTAACATCTGTTCATAAAATGAGGCGAAAGCCCACACACGCAGGTCCGATCTCGAAAGGGGGGCGTTTACGCCTCCTTTTTTTTGTGCTCAGGCGGCGAGATCGGTCGCGGGCGGCAGGGCGGGCCCGGGCTGCGCCGCCGGCCGGGGGGCTGGCGGCAGGAGGGCCGCCTGCAGCGTCGCCCGCAGCTCGCGACCGAGCAGCTTCCGGCTGTTGACCGCCCAGGAGAGGATCGGCTCGCCGAAGACCACGTCCACGAAGCAGCCCTCGTCCCCCAGCACCGCCCAGAGGTGGGGCAGCAGCGCGGCCGCGCCGAACCAGGCGTAGCGGTGGCAGTTGCCGGCATCGATCGGCGTGCCGTCCCTGAGCCGGCGATAGGCCAGGGTCACCGGCTGCACCGCGATCGGCCGGTCGAGGATCCAGGGCTCGGCGACGCTCAGGAGCGAGGTCTTGAGCGGCAGCACGTCCAGCCCGTCGGTGCTCGTGCCCTCGGCGAACAGGATGAAGCTCTCGCCCGCCCGCAACCGGGCCGCCAGGGTGTTGCGCTGGACCAGCGCGTCCTGCCGGCGCCGGCGGATGAAGAAGGTGCCGGCCGCCCGGCCGATGACACCGAACAGCGGCCAGCGCGCGACCTCGGCCTTGGCGACGAAGGTCGCCTCGGTCCTGGCGCCGAGCAGCACGATGTCGAGGTAGGAGACGTGGTTGGCGACGAACAGCGTCGCGCAGACGCCGATCGGCTCGCCCCGACAGCGCACCTGGAGGCCGAGGAGGCGCTGGCAGAACCGGCACCAGAGCCGCCGCACCGCGTTGCGCGGTGCCGTCGCCACCGCCCCGGCTGCGACGAAGAGCGGCAGCAGACAGAGGGTCACGGCGAGAAACGCCACGCCGCGGAGGATCGCCCGCCACACCCGCCACCCCGCGGTCCCGTCCGCCGCCAGCGCGGCCGGTGCGTCAGGCCGCGACCGCATGACCGGGGGCGGGCGTCGCCAGATGCCGCAGGTAGCGGTCCTTCAGCCGGTCGGTGGGCAGGACCATGCAGACGTCGACGGTGTTGAATTGCCGGTCGATCACCGCCCCGTCGCCGATCGAGCCGCCCATCCGGAGGTAGGCCTTGAGCAGCGGCGGCAGCAGCGCCTTGCCGCGGCCGAGCTCGATCGCCGTGTAGCGGTCCGCCGGCGGCAACGGCACGCGGCGCGCCGGCAACGGCTGCGGCCGCAGCCCGGCCGGGGCCAGATGGTGGGCGCCGAGATAGGCCAGGGTGGGCCCGAGTGCGTCGACATCGGTGCCCGGCAGGCTGGCGCAGCCGAGCATCAGCGCGAGGCCGTGCTGCTCCAGGTAGCGGGCGATGCCGCGCCAGAGGAGCTGCATCACCGCACCGTTGCGGTAGTCCGGATGCACGCAAGAGCGGCCGAGCTCGACCACCCGGTCGAGCCGGTCGGCGACGACGCCGAGGTCGAACTCGCCGGCCGAGTAGAAGCCGCAGCCGGCAGCCGCCACGCGGCCGCGCAGCAGACGGTAGCAGCCGACGACGCAGGGGTCGGCCGCGGTCGAGCGGCTGCGGTCCAGCACCAGGAGATGGTCTGCCACCGCGTCGAAGGCGTCGACGTCGAGGCGCAGCGCCCGGGTCGCCGGATCCGCCACCGCTCCGAGCTCCTCGTAGAACACCCGGTAACGCAGGCCTTGCGCCGCCGCCACGAGCGAGTGATCCTGGGTCAGGCGAAGCTCGAGATGATGGGCGATCGCGTTGGCGAGCATCGGCCCTCCGCCATACGGGTTATCAACTGGCGATTGAGTTCGTTCTCCGGCGAAACCTAAGGCATCGATGGCGACACAACGACGATCATCGCGTGACAGTTGAGAGACACGCCGCCGGGACTCGGCCGGCGTGGCCGGGCCGCATCACCAACGGGAGGCGAGGGGATACCTTATGCGACTGACAAACGGGCTGCGGCAGCGCGCACTGGCCGGCAACCCGATCGGCGTCGGGCTGATCGGCTGCGGCAAGTTCGCGACGATGTTCCTGGCCCAGGCGGCGCGCACGCCGGGCATCGCGATCCGCGGCATCGCCGATCTCGACCCGGCCGCCGCCCGCGCCAAGATCGGGAGGTCGACCCGCCTCGACGTCGATGCCATCCGCTTCGTCGACAAGGCCGCGGCGCTCCTCGCCGACGACGCGGTCGAGCTGGTGATCGAGGCCACCGGCGACCCGATCCAGGGCACCGTCCACGCCCTGGCCGCGATCGAGGCGCGCCGCCACGTGCTCATGGTCAACGTCGAGGCCGACGTGCTCTGCGGCCCGGCGCTCGCCGCCCGCGCCCGGCACCGCGACGTCGTCTACAGCATGGCCTATGGCGACCAGCCCGCCCTCGTGGTCGAGCTGGTCGACTGGGCGCACGCCTCGGGGCTCGAGATCGTCGCCGCCGGCAAGGGCACCAAGCATCAGCCCCACTTCCGCCTGTCGACGCCCGAGACCGTCTGGGGACATTACGGCCTCACGCCCGAGCGGGCCGCCGCCGCCGGGATGAACCCGAAGATGTTCAACTCCTTCCTCGACGGGACCAAGTCGGCGATCGAGATGGCGGCGATCGCCAACGCCACCGATCTGGAGGTCGCACCGGACGGCCTCGCCTTCCCGCCGGCCTCGACGGCCGAGCTGCCCGCCGTCCTGGCGTCGCGGGCCGAGGCGGCCGGGATGAGCGGCACCGCCATGGTCGAGACCGTCTCCTGCCTCGACGGCCAGGGCCGGCCCGTGCCGGACGACCTGCGCTGGGGGGTCTATGTCGTCTTCAAGGCCGGCTCGGACTACGTCGCCGGCTGCTTCAGGGATTACGGCCTCGCCACCGATCCCACCGGGCAGTTCGCCGCCCTCTGGCGACCCTACCACCTGATCGGCCTCGAGCTCGGCATCTCCGTCGCCGACATGGTGCTCAGGGGCGAGCCCACCGGGGCGCCCTGGCGCTGGGCCGGCGACGTCGCCGCCACCGCCAAGCGCGACCTCGCCGCCGGCGAGAGCCTGGACGGCGAGGGCGGCTACACCGTCTACGGCAGCTGCGTGCCCGCCGCCACCGCCGCCCGGGAAGGCCTCCTGCCGATCGGCCTCGCCCAGCACGTCCGGCTCAAGCGCGACGTCCGGGCCGATGCGCGCCTCACCCTCGACGATGTCGATCTGGATCGCGGCAGCCTCGCGTGGGAGCTGCGCCAGGAGATCGTGCGGAGCGCGAGTGCGAACGGCGGCTGACCATCGCCGGCGGGGCGCACCGGAAGGCCGCGCCAGCCTCTTGCCCTCGAGCGCCGGACGGTGCTTGATGGCGGCATGACGGCGGGCCACCGCCGCCATCCGCCGGCCGCCAGCGTGGCCGCGGCAGCAGGAGGACGTCGACGCGCGATGCTCGGGCCGCACCGATCGGACTTGCGACGACCGCTCGTGATCAGACGGGCCGGCCCGGCCGATGCCGCCGCCATCGCCCGGGTCTATGTCGACAGTTGGCGCGAGAGCTACCAGGGCGAGCTGCCCGCCCAGTACCTGGCGAAGTTGAGCTACGAAACCTTCGAGCACCACTGGCGCCGCACCTTCGCGGCGCGCGGCTGGGCCTTCGTCGCCGCGGTCGAGGGCGAGATCGTCGGCATCGCCAGCGGCGGCCGGGCGCGCCGCCAGCAGCTCGCCGGCGGCGAGATCTACGTGCTCTACGTGCTCCGCCGGCATCATGGCCGGGGCATCGGACGCTCGCTGTTCGACGCCTGCCACTTCGAGCTCGCCCGGCGCGGCCTCGCCGGCACCATCGTCTGGGTGCTGGCCTCCAACCCTGCGCGCGCCTTCTACGAGCGGCTGGGCGGCACGCGGGTGGCCGAGGGCAGCCTCGAGATGGCCGGCACGCGGCTGCGCGAGGTGGCCTATCTCTGGCGCGATTGAGACGTGCCGGTCGGCTGCGCCCGGCCGCTCGTCCGGGCGGCGCGTTAACCGGACCTTAGGCTTTGGCGGCTAGGCTTCGGGGTGCAACGCGTCGCCGGAGCCGTGCCCATGCCCGATCGCCTCGCCCTGCTCATCGTCGAGGACAGCGCCGCCGAGCGGGCGCTCCTGGAGGCGGCCCTGGCGGCGCATCCGGGCATCGCCTGCCGGGCGACCGACAGCCTGCGGGCGGCGCAACGGGCGATCGACGCAGAGCCGCCGGACGTGGTCCTGCTCGATCTGGAGCTGCCGGACGCGCGCGGGCTCGAGGGTGTCGCCTGGCTGCAGCGCCGCAATCCCGAGCTGCCGATCGTCGTCCTGTCCGGCTTCGGCGCCGACGACCTCCTGGTGGCGAGCGAGGCGGTCGGGCAGGGTGCGCAGGACTTCCTCGGCAAGAGCCGCCTCGACGGCAGCGAGCTGATGCGCGTCCTGGAGCTCGCCCGGGCGCGCAAGCGGCGCGAGGTCGCCGCCCTGGCCGCGGCGCTGCGCGATCCGCTGACCGGCCTGCCGCGCCCAGCGCTGCTGGCCGAGCGGGTGCTGCGCGGCCTCGCCCGCAGCCGGCGGCAGCGCACCGGCCTCGCCCTCCTGCATCTCGACGTCGACGGCTTCGACCGCTTCGCCGAGAGCGTCGGTGCCGAGGCCGCCGAGCGGCGCCTGGTCGAGATCGCCGGCCGGCTCGAGGCCGAGCTGCGCCGCACCGACAGCATCGCCCGGCTCGACGGCGCCGGCTTCCTGGTGGTCGTCGACGGGATGAAGCACGGCAGCGACGCCTATGTCGTCGCGCGCAAGCTGCTGGCCGCGATGCGCCGCCCGCTCGCCGGCCCGGACGCAGCCGGCAGCGCGCCGCCGGTCGATGCGGCCCTGCGCCTGAGCATCGGCGTCGCCCAGTGGGACGGCGCCTCGGCGGTAGCGGACGGCGGCGCGGCCGAGGCCGCCTTCGCGCGGCAGCGGGCCCGCGCCGAGGCC
>CAYWSB010000143.1:0-13600 GCA_964460465.1 uncultured Geminicoccaceae bacterium
ACGCCGCCTTCGCCGGTCAGGGCGTGGTGCACGAGTGCCTGGAGATGTCGGAGCTCAGAGGCTACCGCGTCGGCGGCACCCTGCACCTGATCGTCAACAACCAGATCGGCTTCACCACCTCGCCGGCCTACGCCCGCACCTCGCCCTATCCCTCGGACGTGGCGCGCGGCGTGCAGGCGCCCATCTTCCACGTCAACGGCGACGACCCGGTGGCCGTGACCCACGTCGCCCGGCTCGCTGCCGAGTTCCGCCAGGAATTCAAGAAGGACGTGGTCATCGACATGTGGTGCTACCGGCGCCACGGCCACAACGAGGGCGACGAGCCGGGCTTCACCCAGCCATTGATGTACAAGAAGATCGCCCAGCACCCGACGGTGCGCCAAGTCTACGTCCAGCGGCTGGAGCGGGAGAAGGTGATCGAGCCCGGCTACGGCCAGCAGTTGCTCGACGATTTCAACAAGCAGCTCGAGCTCGCCCACGACGCGGCGCGAAGCTACAAGCGCAACAAGGTCGATTGGCTGGAGGGCGCCTGGTCGGGTCTGAAGGCGCCACCCACCGAGTACGAGCGCGGCAGCACCGCCGCACCACTGGAGGTGCTCAAGGAGATCGGCCTCAGGATGACCGATCTGCCCAAGGACCTCAATGCCCATCCCCGGCTCAAGCGGGTCATCGGCCAGCGCCGAAAGGCGATCGAGACCGGCGATGGGATCGACTGGGCGACGGCCGAGCACCTGGCGTTCGGCTCGCTGCTCTGCGAGGGCTACCCCGTCCGCCTCTCCGGCCAGGACGTCGGCCGCGGCACCTTCTCGCAGCGTCATGCTACCATCTACGATCAGGTCAGCGAGGAGAAGTACCACCCGCTGATGCATCTGCGCGATGACCAGGCGAGCTTCGAGGTCATCGACAGCTTCCTCTCCGAGGAGGGCGTGCTCGGCTTCGAGTACGGCTACAGCCTGGCGGATCCCAACTGCCTGACCCTGTGGGAGGCGCAGTTCGGCGACTTCTGCAACGGTGCCCAGGTCTATTTCGACCAGTTCATCTCCTCGGGCGAGGCCAAGTGGCTGCGCATGTCGGGCCTCGTCTGCCTGTTGCCGCACGGCATGGAAGGGCAGGGCCCGGAGCACAGCTCGGCCCGGCTCGAGCGCTTCCTGCAGCTGTTCGCCGAGGACAACATCCAGGTCTGCAACGCGACCACGCCGGCCAACTACTTCCACATGCTGCGCCGGCAGCTGCATCGCAACTTCCGGAAGCCGCTGATCGTCATGACGCCGAAGTCGCTGCTCCGGCACAAGCGCTGCGTCTCCGCGCTCGACGAGTTCGGCCCCGGAACCAGCTTCCACCGGGTGATGTGGGACAAGGCGCCCGGCGAGACGGACAAGGGCGTGGAGCGGGTCATCATGTGCGCCGGCAAGGTCTATTACGACCTCGCGGCAGCGCGCGAGGAGCACGGCCTCGACGACAAGGTGGCGCTGATCCGGCTCGAGCAGATCGCCCCCTTCCCGGAGGCCGCGCTGACCGAGGAGCTCGCCCGCTACCCGGCCACGGCCAGGTTCGTGTGGTGCCAGGAGGAGCCGCGGAACCAGGGGGCCTGGTTCTTCGTGGCCCCCAGGATCGAGAACCTGATGGAGGCGCAGGGCAGCGCCCAGGGACGGCTGGCCTATGCCGGGCGCAAGCCCGCGGCCGCCCCGGCGACCGGCTTCCACGCCCAGCACGAGCGCGAGCAGCGGGCCCTGGTGGAAGAGGCGCTGGTCGGCTGACACGGACGTGGCATTTCGAGGACGGAAGGACGGGTGATGAGCGGCGAGATCAGGGTGCCGACGCTGGGTGAATCGGTGAGCGAGGCGACCATCGCCCGCTGGCTCAAGAAGGCCGGGGACGCCGTCGCGGTGGACGAGCCGCTGGTCGAGCTCGAGACCGACAAGGTGAGCCTCGAGGTGCCGGCACCGATGGCGGGCGTGCTCAGCGAGATCCTCGTCGAGGCCGGCAGCGACGTGGAGGTCGGCGCGCTGCTCGGCACGATCGAGGAGGGCGAGGGCGCAGCCGCCGCCGCGCCGCCGAAGCCGGCGGCGAAGGCCGAAGCGGCGAAGGCGCCAGCAGAGCCCGACGGCAAGGGTGACGGGGCGGCCAAGGCCGGCCCTGCCGCGAAGAAGCTCGCGGCCGAGAAGGGACTCGATCTCGCCGCCATCGAGGGCACCGGCCCCAAGGGCAACGTCACCAAGGGCGACGTGCTCAAGGCCGAGAAGCCGGCGGAGAAGCCCGCCGAGGCGCCTGCCGCGAAGCCTGCCCCGGCGTCGTCGACCGGCCGCGAGGAGCGGGTCCGCATGACCCGGCTCAGGAAGCGCATCGCCGAGCGGCTGAAGGAGGCGCAGAACACCGCCGCCATGCTCACCACCTTCAACGAGGTGGACATGTCGGCGGTCATGGACCTGCGCAAGAGCTACCAGGACGCCTTCGTCAAGAAGCACGGCATCAAGCTCGGCTTCATGTCGTTCTTCGTGAAGGCCTGCATCGACGCCTTGAAGGCCTACCCCGCCGTCAATGCCGAGATCGACGGCGACGAGGTGGTCTACAAGCACTACTACGACATCGGCGTCGCGGTCAGCTCGGATGCCGGTCTGGTCGTGCCGGTCGTGCGCAACGCCGACGCCATGAACCTGGCGCAGATCGAATCCGCCATCGCCGACCTCGGCACCCGGGCGAAAAGCGGCAAGCTCGCCATGGAGGAGCTCACCGGCGGCACCTTCACCATCACCAATGGCGGCATCTTCGGCTCGATGCTCTCCACCCCGATCCTCAACCCGCCCCAGGTCGGCATCCTCGGCATGCACAACATCGTGCAACGCCCCGTCGTCGTCGAAGGCGGCAAGATCGAGGCACGACCGGTGATGTACCTCGCCCTCTCCTACGACCACCGCATCATCGACGGCCGCGAAGCCGTCAGCTTCCTCGTCCGCGTCAAGCAGTGCATCGAGGACCCGACGAGGATGCTGCTGGACGCATAGAAGCGAAGATCGAAAGCGATGCAGGGAGGCAGCGCCTCCCCACGCCCCACCGTTGCATTGGGTTGCCGGCGGCTGCAACGCCCCGGCGGGGACTACGGCAGACTGAGGCTCGTTTCCTTGTCAGGCGGGCAGAGCCGTCTCCCATCTTGAGGCATCAAGCCGGCCGTCCCCTCGGCGAAGAAGAGCTCCTGGACAGAACCGGGCAAATGACGGAACGAGCGCTGCGCCAGGCGTGAAGCCGACGCGGCGAGGGCGGTCGGGTTGGTCGAAGTGGTTAGGGAGCGAGCTGTCCCGCTAACGTGCAGGACATCGGCGCGGACGGCGAGCCCCTCGGCTACGACATCCAGCAAGCCTCGACCAGGAAGGACCTCATCGCCCGCTTCGTGCTTGGCGAAGAGACTAAGCCAGCCTGACCCAGGACGCAGCCTCCAGGTACGTTCGCTCGGGACGTCCAGATCGACCTCCGCAAATGTGGAAAGCCGACCCAGGCGAGCTCGTCGCCCTGGACCGGACACCCCGGCGCCGGGTCCTTCAAGCCCGCCGGCCCTGGTCATGGCCCCCTCGCGGCCTACCCTTGTGGGCATCGGACGAGAGAGGAAGGGAGACCCGATCATGCAGCGCCTCACCCGCCGGCTCGCCGTCGCCGCCGGCATCGCGCTCGCCACCGCCACCGGTGGGGCCCTGGCGCATCACGGCTGGTCCTGGGCCGAGGCCGACCAGATCGAGATCAGCGGCACCATCCAGGCGATCTATATCGGCCCGCCGCATCCGACCCTCGATGTCGAGACCGAGGACGGGCTCTGGCGGGTCGAGCTCGGCAACCCGCGCCAGACCCAGGCCGCCGGCTTCGTCGAGGGCGTGGCCGCGGTGGGCGACGAGATCACGGCACTCGGCAACCGCACCACCGATCCCAGCCTGCTCCTGATGAAGGCGGTGCGGATCAGCGTCGACGGTGCCACCTACGACATCTATCCGAGCCGGATCCCGCAGGGCAGCTGACCGGCCCGGGCGCGGCACCGTTGTCGGGCCTGGCGGCCGGCGGCTGGACGCTCGCGGCCCTGCTCGGCGACGGTGCGATCGCGAGCGCCCTTCTGGCGACCGCCGACTGGCCGTTCGCCCGCTGGCTGCGGCGCACGGCCACCGCCTACATCCTGCTCAATGCCGGGCACATCCTCGCGATCGGCCTGCTGCTGGGCAGCATCGTGCTGCTCGACCTCCGCCTCCTCGGCCTGTTCCGACGCCATCCGCTGCCCGTGCTGGCCCCGCCGCTCGCCGCGATGGCGCTCGCCGGCACCGTGCTGGCCATCGCCACCGGCATCGGCCTGTTCACCGTCCGTCCTGACGCCTATCTCGCCAACCCGGCCTTCCTGGCGAAGCTGGCGCTGGTCGCCGCGGGCATCGTGAACGCCCTGGCCCTGCGCCTGAGCAGCGCCTGGGACATCGCCCTCGCCGGCGCCGAGCCGATTCCCGCGGGCGTCCGCCTCGCCGCCGCCCTTTCGCTGGTCCTCTGGCCGGCAGGTCTCCTTGCCGGCCGCTGGATCGGCTTCCTCTAGCCGCGGCGGTGGCCACCGAGCGGCCGCCTGCCTCTTGAGGATGATTTCGCCGTGGTCTAGGCAGGGCCGGCCAGTACTCCCGTATGTCCCGCCCATGGTCGACCTCGAATCCATCTCGTGGATGTTCTTCACGATGGTCGCAAACCGATCTGGTGCCCTTCACCTTGCCGCACTGCTTGCCATCGTCTTGACGACAGCGGCATTTTCCCGCCCCGTGATTGGAGAAATCGACGCCGGGAGTCCGCCGAGCAGGCCGAACGCGACCGCATCCACGGGGAGACGGTCGAGATGATGCATCGTCACCAGCAGCGCTTCGGCCTGGGGGAGCGCCATTGAGGCCGAGGGACCGCCGCCTGCTCACCCGGGAAAGGCGTAGAAGTCCCCGTCCTCGTCCCGGTCGCCCGCGAGCGCTGTGGTGACCAGCCCGGCGGCGCGATATGCGAACGGGTGATGCCGTTGCCGCCATGGCCCGTCTCCGCCTGGATGCGCGGACGCTGCGGCAAGGGGGCGATGAAGGGCAGGCCGCGCGCCCCTCGATCCCGAAGGTCGCCCGCACCTCGGCGGGTTTCAGGCCGCGCGCGTCGATGCCGACATGCGTGCGCCCGGCCGTCGCGGGGAAGATCGGCGCCACGCCCGCCCGGCCTTGCCCTCGCCGAACTTCCCGGCGGGCAGGGTCAGCGGCTGGTCGATCTCGAACTGGACGAGGGCCACCTGCGGTCGACGGCGATCACCGCATGCCCGGCCGCCAGTTCCGGTGGGGTCCAAGGGGAGGATCATCCTCCCCTTGCCGCTCTTCCTACTGTCAGGCCGTCGCCCGTTCCGGCAGCTCGCGGACGACGTAGTAGGCCGGGTCCTTCGACTGGCGGATCAGCGCCGGGACGATCTCGCGGTAGGCCGCCAGGAGGCTCGGATAGGCGGGCGGGAGCTGGTCGCGGATGAGCGCGTGCAGCTCGGGCAGGCGGTGGTAGGGCACCATCGGGTACATGTGGTGCTCGAGGTGGTAGTTCATGTTCATGTAGAGGTAGCGGAAGACCGGGTTGATCAGGACCGTCCTGGTGTTGAGCCGGTGGTCGTCGACGTCCTCGGCGAGGCCGGCATGCTGGGTCAGCGCCAGGAGCTCGTGCAGCCAGCCGCCGTAGAAGCGCGGCAGGACGAAGAGCAGCAGCGGCAGCGGGCTCCAGAGGGCGAGCGACCAGACCGTGCAGCCGAGGATGATCACCACGTAGATGCGGCTGGTGCGGACCATTTTCGGCTGCTCGCTGACGGGCACGTAGTCCTTCACCTCGGCGTCGATCCGGCCCAGGGCGTGCCGGAAGATCTTCCGAAGCTCGCCCGGCCCGCCCACGAGGTAGAGGACGTCGAGGGCGATGGCCACGAGGTCGGCCGGCCGGCGCACCTGGATCTCCGGGTCGCGCCCCTTGATGATGGTGTGCGTGTGGTGCCGGGCATGGCTCCAGCGCCAGAGATGCGCCTCCCGGAGCGTCATGTAGCTGCTGAAGTGGTAGAAGACCTCGTTGAGCCAGCGGGTCTTGAACACCGTGGCGTGGCCGCATTCGTGCCAGCGGGCGTCGGCCGAGGACCAGATGGTGCCGTACACGAGGAAGGCCGGCACCGCCCACCACGTCCCCCAGCTCAGGACCGCGAGCCAGCCGCTGGCCAGCAGCAGCCCGATCCAGAGGCCGAAATCGACCAGCCCCTCCCGGTCGGTCTTCTGCATGAGCTGCTTGAGGACCTTGCGGTCGAGATTCGCCTGGTGCCATTGCGGCGGCCGGGTGGGCCTGCCGTCGGGGGTTGGGATGATCTTCGCCATGGCGTGCCTTCCTGTTGCCTCGAGCATAACGCCTGCCGCCCGGCCGGGAAAGGCGCCGGCCTCAACCTCCGGGTGGCGACACGGCCCGCCCCGTCGGAAAAACGAAGCGCTGGTAGACGAAGCCGATGGCGACGAGGCTGAGCCCGAGGCCGAGGAAGGAGGCGACCCGCCACAAGTCCTCGAGGTCGCCCATGTCGAAGAGGAAGACCTTGCCCACGGTCGCCATCAGGATCGCCAGCGAGGCCCAGCGCAGGGCCGTGCTCGCCCGGCGGATGCCGATGGCGAGGAGGACGCCGGCGAACGCGAGCCAGGCGCCCGAGTAGCTGAAGCCCTCGGCGTTCGAGACGAGGCCGCGCAGAAGGTCGCTGCCGTGGAAGGCATGGCGCACGCTCAGGCTGACGAAGACGAAGGCGAGGACGAGGCCCGTGGCCGAGGCAGCCCGCGCGAGCCAGGGTGCTGCCGGCTCGCGCCCGCCGTACCAGACCGCGAGGGCGGCCGGCAGCGCATAGGCGGGCAGCAGCAGGTTGAGCACCGGCAGCACGCCCACCGGCTGGCCCGTCCAGAGCGGGTTGAAGGCCAGGGCCTGCAGCAGGACGGACTGTGCCAGCGCCAGGCCGGCCAGGAGCCAGCGGGCCCAGCGGACGACGACGCCCGTGAACCAGCGCTCCTGGCCGATCAGCGCCAGCGCCACCGCGAGCCAGGCGATGCTCTGCAGCCCGAGTGCGAGGAGGTCGTCCGGCCAGGTGGCGAGCTCGCCCACGATGGCGAGCTGGATCTCGAGCGTCACCAGGAGCATGGCGAAGGCGATCGCCCCGCCCTCCAGGAGCGCCACCAGCCAGGGCTCGCCGCGCCGCCGGAACAGCCGCGCCGCCGCGAGGAAGGCCAGCGCCGGCAGGCCGTAGCCATAGGCCACCCAGCCCAGGGTCGGCACGGTGCCGAGGTCGTAGTCGAGGACGAACGGGTTGAGGGCCAGCCGGACCAGGACCACGAGGGCCACGATCAGGGCGAGCTGGCCCAGCCGTCGGCTCTCGAGCCTGAGCGCCACCCAGCCGAGTGCGGGCAGCATCGCGGCGAGGGCGACGCTCAGCCAGGCGTCGCGCAGCGCCATGGTGGCGGCGAGCGCCAAGGCGGCGACCGTGGCCGCGGCATAGCAGGCCAGGAGGTCGTCCTGCCCGGCGATCGGGGTGCGGCGGCGGACCCAGGTGGCGGCCGCGACAGCGAGCCCGGCCAGCGCCAAGGCGAGCGGGGTCCAGCGCAGGTCGACCTCCAGATCGCCGAGCCGCCAGTAGGCGACACACAGGACGAGCACGGGCATGGCGGCCGAGAGGCCGGACCAGACCAGCGGCAGCCGGGCGCCGCGCGTCAGGACCAGTCCGCCCACCCCGAAAAGGGTACCGTAGCCCAGCGCATTGATGACGAAGCGGTCGATGCCGGGCGGCAGCAACGGCGGCCGGAACGCGGTGGGCGGCGGCGCGAAGGGCGGCGCCGGGAGCTGCCAGGCGGCGAGCAGCGCCAGGACCAGGACGGCGGCCGGTGCCAGCAGCCCCTCCTGGCCGGGCAGGAGCCGGGCCGCTGCCGCGACCCCCACGACGAACGCGGCGACGACCAGGAGCGCGGCCGCCCCGTTGCGGTCGACCTCGGCCAGCAGCCAGAGGAGCAGCGCCACGCCGACGGCGGCGGCCATGGCCAGCAGGCTCGGCGGGTGGGCCAGGGACAGGCCGCCCGCCGCGAGGTCGGGCGGCGGGGCGAGGCGAAGCGGCAGCACCGAGATGGCCACGACGGCCAGGAGATAGGGTCCGAGTGCCGTGGCGTCGCCCGGGGCGAACACGGCGTCGAGCCAGAAGGCGGGCCATGTCAGTGCCGCCGCCAGCGTCAGCCAGCCGAGCGGCTGCCAGCGCGCGCGGTGCTCGACGGCCACCAGGGCCGCCGTCAGCACCGCCAGATAGGCGAAGACCGGCCCGGCCGCCGGTGCCGCGGATTCGACCAGAATGGGGGTCGCATAGCCGCCGAGGAGGCCCAGGAGTGCCACGAGCGGGCCGTGCAGCAGGGCCGCCGCGATCGCCAGCAGCGCCACCACGGCCAGCGCCAGGAAGGCGCCGGTGGTGCCCAGGAACCCGTAGAGCGCATGCGCCGCATAGGTGGTGGCGAACAGGGTGAAGACGCCGGCCGCGACCAGCGCTGCCGGCACGTAGTCCGGCCGCGGACTGGCGGCGGGTGCCCGCCGGCGCAGCACCTCGCCGCCGGTGGCCAGGGCCGCGCCGAGGAGAAAGCCGAGGCCGATCCGCACTGCCGGTCCGACGAGCCCGGCATCGATGGCGAGCTTGACCAGAAAGACGCCGGCCAGCGCCAGGGTCGCGGCACCGAGCCAGACCAGCCAGCGCGCGGTCAACCGCTCCTCGAAGCTCTCCCGCGCCGCCGGTTTCACGGCCGCCCCGCTCCCTGTTCCGGCCGGCGCCTCCTCGAGCGGCGTCCAGCGGGTGGGCTCCGGCCAGCCGGTGCGCGGCGGCGGCGCGGTGGTCTCGGTCGCCGCTGCGGCTTTCGCCTCGGGTGCCGGCTCCGGCCCGGCGGGTGGCGTCACCGCCGCCTCGGCGGGTGCGGCCCGGCCTGCCGGTGCTGCGGCGCGCAGGGCCGCGAGCTCGGCCGCCAGGCGCCGCATGTCGCGGCGGAGCGCCCGCTGGCCGAGAAAGGCGGCGATGCTGAGGAACGGGGTCGCCACCAGGACGACGACGAGCACGAGGCCGAGCAGCGTACCGACGACTTCCATGCCGACCCCTGCCGTCCCCCGGCCGAACGCCACGCCGCGCCGAGCGGTGCCGGGCACCACCCGGCGGCGCGCCGGGCAGACTAGCCGAGCCCACTATTGGGGCGAACAGGAAAGTGCGCCACTCGCGCCGGAATTTAGCGCCGGGGCACCCGGTGCCGCCCGGCTCCAGAGGGAAAAAAGGCCCGGGGCGTCGCCGCCCCGGGCCTGGGAGTTCGCTGCCTCAGCCCTGGAAGGATCAGGCAGCGTTCGGGCCGAACTCCGGATAGGCTTCCATGCCGAGCTCCGCGGCATCGACGCCGCGCTCCTCGTCCTCCTGGTCGATGCGGATGCCGACCGTGGCCTTGAGGATGCCCCAGACGACGAGGCTGGCCGTGAAGGTGAAGACGCCGTAGGCCAGCACGCCCACGAGCTGCGTGCCGTAGCTGGCGTCGCCGTTGGTCAACGGCACGATCATGGTGCCGAAGATGCCGCAGACGAGATGCGCCGGGATCGCGCCGACCACGTCGTCGATCTTGAACTTGTCGAGCAGCGGCACGGTGACCACCACCAGCACGCCGCCGATGCCGCCGATCAGCATCGCCTGGATGCCGCCCGGGGCCAGGGGCTCGGCGGTGATCGCGACGAGGCCGCCGATGGCGCCGTTGAGGACGAGGGTGAGGTCGATCTTCTTGTAGATGACCTGACACGCGATCATCGCCGCCACCACGCCACCCGCGGCCGCGAGGTTGGTGTTGGCGAAGATCCGGGCGATCGCGGCAATGTCGGCACCCGAGCCCATGGCGAGCTGCGAGGCGCCGTTGAAGCCGAACCAGCCCATCCAGAGGATGAAGGTGCCGAGCGTGACCAGCGGCAGCGAGCTCGCCACCATCGGGTTGACGACGCCGTTGCGGCCGTACTTGCCGCGTCGGGCGCCGAGCAGGATGGCGCCGGCCAGGGCCGCCCAGCCGCCGACCGAGTGCACCACGGTCGAGCCGGCGAAGTCCGAGAAGCCCATCTCGGCGAGCCAGCCGCCGCCCCACTGCCAGAAGCCGGCGATCGGGTAGATGATGCCCGTGAGCACCACGACGAAGGCGAGGAAGGGCCAGATCTTGATCCGCTCGGCCAAGGTGCCGGAGACGATCGAGGCGGCGGTCGCCACGAACACCATCTGGAAGAACCAGTCGGAAGTGGCGGCGTAGCCGTTGCTGAAGTCGCCGGCCTCGACGACCGCGTCGGCCTCCCAGGAGAACAGCGCGAACGAGCCGAGCCAGCCGCCCTCCGGGCCGTCATACATCAGGTTGTAGCCGATGAGGTAGTACATCAGCCCGGCGATCGAATAGAGCGACACGTTCTTCAGGCACTGGGTGCCGACGCTCTTCTTGCGGACCATGCCGGCCTCGAGCATGGCGAAGCCGGCCGCCATGAACATCACGAGGAAGCCGCCGATCAGGAAGAGCAGCGAGTTGAAGATGAACGCCACCTCCTCGGTGACCCCGGCGGCGGCCGCGGCCTCGACGGCGTCCGCCACCTCCTCGGTCGCGTCCTGGCCAAAGGCCGAGCCGGTGCCGAGCAGCGAGCCGGCCGCGAGCAGGCCCAGCCCGGCCAGGTAGCCCACCGGCCGCCCGCCGGAGCGGAAAAACGTCGCGGCGCCGGACCAGCCGCCCCTAAGGACAGCGGCTGCCTGCCGTGTTAGCTCTGCATGCATGCGTCTCTCCCGCCATGCGACTGTGATTGCGGTTCAGACCACGGCACCGGGTTTCCCGCCGCCGGCACCGGGGCTCTTCGGCCGATCCACAGCAAGGCGCGTGCCAAAGGCACCGATTCGGAGTCGGGGCTCTCGCCCGTTTGCTCGGTGCTACGGCCGATGGGTCGCATGGCCGAAAGGGAGCCGGTGCCCTATTTGCCGAAGTGACGGGCAGGTGATCAATAAATAGGCAGACGCAAGCGGGGTGCCTCTTGAGCGAGCGATACGATCTCATCATCCAGGGCGGCGGCCTCACCGGCCTCGCCCTGGCGGCCGCGGTGGGCGGGGCGGGGGCGCGCGTGCTCCTGGTCGAGGAGCGGCCGATCCCGACCACCACGACGGCCACCTTCGACGGCCGGGTGACCGCCGTGGCGCGCGGTGCCAAGCAGGCGCTGGACTCGATCGGCGCCTGGGACGACATGGAGCCCGAGGCCGAGCCGATCCTCGAGATCGAGGTCGGCGAGTACAACTCGCCCGTCACCGTCCAGTACGACTACCGCGACGTGGGCGACGAGCCCCTGGGCTGGATCGTGCCCAACCAGGTGATCCGCCTCGCCCTCCTCGCCGCCATCGATCGCTGCCCCGAGGTCGTGATCCGGGCGCCGGCCACCATCGCCGCCATGCAGCGCGACGCGCACCGTGTCGAGGCCGAGCTCTCCGACAGGAGCCGGGTCAAGGCCGCGCTTCTCGCCGTCTGCGAGGGCCGCGTCTCGCACACCCGCGAGGAGCTCGGCATCGGCGCCAAGGTCTGGAGATACGGCCAGACCGGGCTGGTCTGCACCCTCGCCCACGAGCTGCCGCACGACGGCCGGGCGGTCGAGCGCTTCTTCCCGGACGGCCCGTTCGCCATGCTGCCGCTGCCGGGCGACCGCTCGTCGATCGTCTGGGCGCTCGACGACCGCCTCGCCGACAGCGTCAAGACGCTCGACGACCGCGCCTTCGTCGCGGAGGTGCAGGAGCGCTTCGGCGACCGGCTCGGCCGGCTCACCCTCGAGGGCCACCGCTGGTCGTATCCGCTGGTCCTCGTCTGGTCCGACCGATACACCGCCGAGCGCGCCGTCCTGGTCGGCGACACCGCCAGGGGCATCCATCCGATCGCCGGGCAGGGCTGGAACCTCGCGGTCCGCGACATCGCCGCGATCGCCGAGATCGTCGTCGACCGGCTCCGGCTCGGCCTCGACCCCGGCGCCCCCGAGGCGCTCGAGCGCTACGCCGCCTGGCGGTCCTTCGACAGCCTGGCGCTGGTCGCCGTCACCGACGGCATCAACCGCCTCTTCGCCAACGACATCCTGCCCTTGAAGCTGGCCCGCGAGGCCGGGCTCGCCATCGTCGACCGACTGCCGCCCGCCAAGAAGTTCTTCATGCGCCACGCCATGGGGCTGGTCGGCGACCTGCCGCGGCTGATGCGGGGCCTGCCGCTCTGATCGAGCTGCTGCCACCGGACCTCGGGATCGGCTGGGCCGCTTTCCTGGTCGGCCTCGCTGCCCTGACCTCGGCCTTGACCGCCATCGCCGGGATCGGCGGCGGCGTGGTGATGCTGGCCGCGATGGCGAGCCTGCTCCCGCCGGCCGCCGTCATCCCGGTGCACGCCGTGGTCCAGCTGGGCTCCAATGTCGGCCGGGCCGCCATCATGCGCCGCTGGATCGACCACGTCCGGCTCGTCCCCTTCCTCCTCGGCAGCGTCGTCGGCATCGCCATCGGCGGCGGCATCGCCGTCAGCCTGCCGGGCGAGGCGCTCAGGATCGTGCTCGGCCTCTTCATCCTGCAGACCATCTGGCTGCCGCTCGCCGCCATGGCCGCGCTCGAGGGGCGTGGGCTGGCCCTGGGCGGGGTGATCGCCTCCTGCCTCACCATGCTGGTCGGCGCCACCGGCCCCTATGTGGTGGCCCTCCTCAAGCCGCTCGGCCTCGGCAAGGAGAGGCTGATCGCCACCCATGCCGCCGCCATGACGGCCCAGCACGGCCTCAAGATGCTGGCCTTCGGCCTCCTGGGCTTCGCCTTCGCCCCCTGGCTGCCGCTCGTCGCCGCCATGATCGGCGCCGGCTTCGTCGGCACCATGGTCGGCCGCCACTGGCTCGGCCGCCTCTCGCAGCACCACTTCGACCGCCTCGTCCAGACCGTGCTGACCGTGGTCGCCCTCGACCTCGTCCTGCGCAGCGCCTGGCAGCTTCTGGGCTGAGCCACCGACGCTGCTGCCGCCCGGCCACGGCGAGGCGGGCTCGCGACTGCGACGACGCCGAGGCAAGCCGTATCGGCAACGCCTTCAAGGCGTGGCAGTACCCGGCGATGGCGCCGCCGGCGATCCGCTCCCGTCGCGCCCGAAAAGGTCTGGTCATTAACGGTCCGGAAAGGTTACCAAGGACTGGCCGGCCGCGCCCTGCCACAGGCCGGCGCTGCGGCCGGGTCACCACATCGGGGAGATGCCGCAATGAGAATCGCACGGGCCGCCGTCGCCCTCTGCTGCCTCGCCGCCGCTCCCGCCGCCGCGGAGCCGGTGCGGCTCAGCCTGCTCGAGCTCGATCACGTCACCACGGCGCCATCCCTCGGGCCCGGCGAGACGGCCGGCTACGTTGTCGTCCCGATCGATCGCCGGCCGCTGACCCTCCAAGCCCGGGACCTCGACCATGCCGGCTCGCCCGGGGCCGACGCTGCGCCCAGGCCGGCCCCCACCGTCGGCGCCGCCGATCCGTCCCCGCGCCCCGTCGCCCCGGCCGCGCCGGGCGGCCGCGCCCCGGTCGCAGCGCCGAG
>CAYWSB010000144.1:0-13446 GCA_964460465.1 uncultured Geminicoccaceae bacterium
CCCTAAGCGAAGTCTGGAACAACCCAGATCGCAAGACAAGAAGGTTAAGTGGACAGATATATAGCCTGAATCAAGGGCATCTTCTTCGCCCGAAAACTACCCCCGCGCCGGAAACACCCCGGACATCGGCTTGAAGCCGTCGAGCCGCTTGAAGCGATCGTGCCAGCGGCGGAGGGCGGGGTAGTCGTCGCGGGGAAGGTCGGCGTCCTCGGAGAGGGCGGTGTAGGGGAAGCAGGCGACATCGGCGATGGTGGGGTGAGGGCCCTGGACGAGCCAGGGGTGGCCGGCCTGCTCCTGGAACCAGAGCTGCTCGTCGATGATGCGGAGCAGGCGTTTGCCGGACCTGCGGGCGGCTTCGGCGTCGAGATCGAAGCCGAAGGCGTCGTGCAGGCGGGCGGCGCCGATGGAGCCGGTGAGGTCGGCGGCGAAGCCGAGCCATTCGGCGATGCGCGCGTTCCGGATGGCGTCCGCGCCGTAGCCCCATTGACCGGACGCATCGTAGCGCGACGCCAGGTAGGTGAGGATGGCATTGGCGTCGCGGATCACCCGGTCGTCGTCCTCGATCACCGGGAGCTGGCCCAGGGGGTTGAGCTCGAGGAACCAGTCGGCCTTGTGCTCGAAGCCGGGGTGGAAGTCGACGTGTCGGGTGCGGTGCTCCAGGCCCAGAAAGCCCAGCATCAGCCGGACCTTGTAGCAGTTGCCGGAGAGCTCGCAGTCATAGAGGGTCAGCATCCGACGGCTCAGAGATCGAGGACGAGGCGTGGTGACCTGCTGCGTGAGACGCAGGCCATGAGGCAGTCGCCCCGGGCCTTCTCCGTCTCGGTCAGGTGCACGTCCTGGTGGTCCGGAACGCCGTCGAGAACGGCCACCCGGCACGTGCCGCAGGCACCCTGCTCGCAGGAGGTGGTGATGCCGATGCCGTGCTCACGCAGCACCTGGACAATGGTCCTGCCGGCGGGGACCTGAAGTGTGAGGGCCGAGCGGGCGAGAGCGATCTCGAACGCCGTCGACTGATCGAGCGGGGTCTCGTTCTTGAAGTACTCGAAATGGACGGCGCTCTCGGGCCAGCCGGCCTCGGCGGCGAGCCGGCGGGTGAGGTCGAGCATGGCGGGCGGGCCGCAGACATAAAGCTCGTGCTTCTCGCCGCGCCGGGCGAGGATCGTGCGCAGGGCCGTGCCCGTGGCGTCGGGGTCGAGGCCGAGATGCCGCTGGACAGCAGGACCCAGGGCGTCGAGGGCCTCCTCGAACGGGAGCGATGCGGCGTCGCGGGCGAAGGCGTGGAGCGTGAAGGGGCGGCGGTCCGCGGCGAGGGTTCTGGCCATGGCGAGGAGCGGCGTCAGGCCGATGCCGCCGGCGACGAAGACGGTGTGCAAGGCATCGCGGCGGAGCGGGAAATTGTTCAGGGGCGGCGAGACGGCGAGCACGTCGCCCTCGCGCACCGTGTGGTGCAGGCAGGCCGAGCCGCCCCGGCCTGCGGGCTCGCGCTTGACGCCGATGACGTAGCCCGTGGTGTCGTCGGGGCCGTTGGTGATCGAGTACTGGCGCACCAGGCCGTTCGGCAGGTGGACGTCGAGATGCGCCCCGGGCTGGCAGGCCGGGAGCTCGCCCCGGAGCGGCTCGAGGCGGAAGGCCACGACGTCGCTGGCGACCGGGGTTCTTGTCGCCACCTTGACGCTGATCGTGCCCCGGGCCCCCAGATTCTCGGCCGGCAGGCCCGCGAGCTCGGCGGCCACGGGCCGGAATTCCTGCGGGATCGGCTGGACGGCAGGGCGGGGCAGAGCCTCGAGGCGGTCGCGCAGCCGGCTGAGCCGGTTGTTCCAGGCCCTGAGCGCGCCCAGGGCGTCTTCGGGCGTTTCGTGCAGGATGCCACGGATGACCGCCCTTCCGGCGTCGACCGGCTGGACGAGGAAGGTGGCGGGCTCTGGAGCGAACGCCTCGGCGAGGGCGGCCTTCGCCTCATCCGGAGGGACGTCGAGCGGAATCGGGCGGAGCATGAGGCCCGCCTCGGGCAGGCGCGGGATCGTCGCCGGATCGGCTTCGGGATCGAGTGCCGCCCAAATCAGGCCATGTCGCTCGATGGCGGGGTAGGTGCGGTTGCAGATGGTCCGGGCCGGCGCGTCGGCCGGGTGGGCCGGGATGTAGGTGCAGCCGGCCGTGCGGTTGGCGTAGCGCCAGCCGTGGTACTGGCACATCAGCTCGTGGCCGAGATTGACGCCGATGGTGAGCCGGACGCCGCGGTGCAGGCAGCGGTTCTCCCAGACGTTGACGTGGCCGTCGTCGGCGCGCCAGCAGGCCAGCTCCTGGCCCCAGAGCCGGCCGGCGAAGACGTGGCGGGGGGCGAGGTCGGTGGACGACGCCACCGGCTGGAAGGTCAGGCGCTGGCAATCGGAGAGCATCAGGCGGCTGCCGGGATGACGCCGTAGCGGAGGCCCTTGGCTGTCAGCCAGCGGCGATAGGCGATGGACGACTTGTCGGCGCGGATGGGCGTCTCGGCCCTGGGGTCGAGCGGCAGCTTCCTGGGCAGCTGGTTCTCGAGGATGGGCTTGTCCTGGCCGAAGATGGTGAGCTGGAAGTGGCGAATGGCACCGACCGTGCTCACCTCGTCGACGATCGACATCATCGGATGGCCGATGACGCGTTCCTCGGAGACCGGTTGGACGAAAAGCGCGATGACGTCGAAGCGGCGCGGGTCCGGGGCGCTGGTCTTGTAGAGCACCGTGCAGAACGGGTGCGGCACGCGGTAGACGTACTCGACCTCGGCCCCGCCGGTGGAGGCGGCGGCCGCCTGGGGCTGCCAGAACCGGCACTCGGTGGCGACCACCTCGTCTTTCGCCTCGTCGATGGTGACCGTGTACTCCTTGACCTCGGTATGCGGCTCCTCGCCCAGGAGGCCGGTGTGGACGAACGGGAAGTGGCCCATGTCGAGGAAGTTCTCGATGGCACGCGGGGCCGAGACGCGGATCTGGACCGATCCCGTGCAGACGTTCTTGCGGTCGGGCTCGTCGTATTCGGGGATCGGGAAGAGCGGGGCCGGATTCCCGAGGCTCGTCCAGATGAAGCCGTAGCGCTCGAGCACCGGCAGCGCGCTGCCGGCCTCGTCGCTGACCGAGGGCGCGCCGTCGGCGGCCCGCGCCACCGTCAGACGCTGATCGAACAGGATGGTCGTCCGGCTCGCACCGGCCGGCACGGCTTCGGCGACATGAGCCACATGCCAGAGATCGCGGATGACGGGGTCGAGTATGGCCAAGAGTGGGGTGTTCCAGCGTTAGGGGGCTCTGGATGTGGCTTAGCCGTCGGCTGCCGTCGCATTCAAGGCCAAAGGGTCGCCGCCTCGGCAAGCGAGAGGGCCCTGCCGAGAAACATCTCGGGGCCCTGCGCCGGCCGACGGAGAAAGCCGCGATCGGCCGCTACGAACCGGCACTCGTTGTCGACGGCGAGCGCCAGGTAAAGACAGTCGCAGGCCGGGTGAGCGAGCTCCATCGCTACTCGGGCAGTTGCCGAGAGCAGGGCCCGAGTCGGCAATATCTCGACGTAAGCGCGCCCCAGGTAGCGTGCGGCGAGCAGGGCTTCGTCACGAAGCAGCTCGCCCTTTTGCACCTTTTTCCATAGAATGTTGGGCACGCTCGGCAACCAGCAACTCCGGAGCGAAAAGATGGGCGCTGCGACGCAGCGCCGGCGCCTCGGACGTGCCGTACGGCGCGGCGCTTGAGACGGGCGATCAAGTCGTCATCCAAGTGGCGCGCGTGCAGGTTGCCGGGCATCTGCATGCTCCATGAGATCACCGCTCAAAACGATCTCATGGAGCACTGAAGACTGTCAACCGCCGCCACGGCGCGGCCGACCCCAGGTGACCGGTCCGATCGAGCGCGTGCTCAGTTCGGCAGGGTGCCGGTGATGCCCTCGATGTACCAGTTCATGCCGGCCAGTTCCTCGTTGGTCATCGTGCTGCCCTCGGGCACGATCACCTCGCCGGCCTGGTTCTTGATTGGGCCGCTGAAGGGATGGAAGCTGCCGTCCTTGATCGAGTCGGCGATCGCCATGGCCTCCGCGGCGACCTCGGCGGGCACGCGCTCGTTGATCGGGGTGAGACGGATGACGTCCTCGGCCATGCCGCCCCAGAAATCGTGGCTCTGCCACGTCCCGTCCATGGCCGCCTGGACGCGCTCGATGTAGTAGGGGCCCCAGTCGTTGACGACGGCCGTGATGTGCGCGTTCGGGCCGAATCGGGTCATGTCGGAGGCCTGGCCCACGGCCCACACCCCGCGCTCCTCCGCCACCTGCAGCGCGGCCGGGCTGTCGGTGTGCTGGATGATGACGTCGACCCCCTGGTCGATCATGACACCGGCAATGTCGGCCTCGCGCGCCGGGTCGTACCAGGTATTGGCCCAGATGATGACCAGCTCGGCATCGTCGCGGACCGCCTGGGCTCCCAGCATCACGGCGTTGATGTCGCGGATCACCTCGGGGATCGGGAAGGAGGCGATGTAGCCGATCTTGCCGCTCTGGCTGAGATGGCCGGCGAGGAAGCCCGAGACGTAGCGGCCCTGATAAGTGACCGAGAGGTAGGTCGCGAGGTTGTCGGCCCGCCGATAGCCCGTGGCGTGCTCGAAGGTTACCTCGGGGAACTGCTCGGCCATGTTCGCCGTGGCGTTCATGAAGCCGAAGGACGTGGTGAAGATCATGTCGTGGCCGGCGGTGACGAGCTGCCGGATGACCCGTTCGGTATCGGCACCCTCGCTGACGTTCTCGACGAAGGTGGTCTCGACCGCGTTGCCGAAATGCGCCTCCAGCGCCAGCCGTCCCTGGTCGTGCTGGTAGGTCCAGCCGTGGTCGCCAACCGGGCCGACATAGACGAAGCCCACCTTGAACGGGTCGTCCTGGGCGAGTGGGCTCGAGGGGGTGGCCGGGGTCATGCCGGCGACGAGGCCGGCGGCGAGGGCGGAGGCGAGGAGTGGGCGACGGGAGATCACGAGCGGGGCTCCTGGTTATGGGGCTGACGGGGACTGTCGCCGGCAGGCGAGCAATGGCCGTGCCAGACGGTGCGCCACCTGCCCGGCAAACGGGCACCGTTTGCAATACTGCCTTCGACGGCGGCACCGTGCCGCCTAACCGGGCAGCGCGCAAGCGGTGTCGCGGGGGCTTCTGGCAGCCGGCGTTTGCCGCTATCAGGGCTCTCGGGCCGCCGCGCATGCGGCGGGTGCGGGAGAGCATCGGATGGACAAGTCGATCGCCGGCCTCTTGGCCGCCATCGTCGTCGCCGTCGGCATCGCCGCCGCCGGATCGCAGATCGGCAGTGGCTTCGAGCGCGGGCGCAGCGTCGAGCCGGTGGTCACCGTCAACGGGCTGGCCGAGCGCGAGGCCAAGGCCGATCTCGCCCTCTGGCCGATGCGCTTCGTCGCCACCAGCGACGATCTCGCCGCCGCCCAGGCCGAGCTGCGACAGGCCGAGACCGCGGTGCTGACGTTTCTCGCCCAGGGCGGCATCCCGGCCGAGGCCGTCGAGGTGCAGGGCATCGAAGTCACCGACCGGCTCGCCCAGACCTGGCAGAGCGGGCCGATCGCCAGCCGCTACATCATGGCCGAGAACCTGATGGTGCGCTCGGCCGACGTCGACACCGTCAAGGCCCTGTCGCAGCAGGTCGGCCGGCTGGTCGAGGTCGGCGTCGTGCTCACCGCCGAGGGCCCGCGCGGCCTCTTCCATCTCTTCACCGGCCTCAACGCGATCAAGCCCGAGATGATCGCCGAAGCGACCCGGAACGCCCGCGACGCGGGGCCCAGCAGTTCGCCGCCGACAGCATGAGCCGGATCGCCGGCATCCAGCAGGCGAGCCAGGGCCTCTTCCAGATCCTCCCCCGCGGCAACGCGCCGGGCCAGAGCGAGGAATTGCAGGTGATGAAGACGATCCGGGTGGTCACCACCATCGACTACCGCTTGGCGGATTGACGGCCGCCCGGGACCAGAACGCGTGTCGGACACCAGCATCGCCGTCGTCCAGCTCGATCGGGAGGCGTCGCCGGGACTGATCGGGGAGTTGGCGGCGCGGTGCGGCGTGGCCTTGTCCGTGCTCGACGCTACGAAGCCGCCGCCGGCCGGCCGGCCTGGCGCGGCTGCAGCATTGATCGTGCTCGGCAGTGCCGCTGGCCGTGTCGACCCGGACGGCCCGCTCGTGGCGGCACTGCGCCCTTGGGTGCACGCTGATCGGCCCGTTCTGGCGATCGACGCCGGCGCCCAGGCGCTGGCGTGGGCCGCGGGTGGGGCGGTGCGCCCGGGTCAATCGCACGAGTTCGGCTATGTCGACCTGTCACCCACGGGGGCGACGGCGGCGGACCCGGTGCTGCATGTCCTGGGCAGCGGCCTGCCGGTGATGGAGTGGCACGACGATGCCATCGACCTTCCCGAGGGCATCCCGGTCCTCGCGCGCTGCGGCCGCGGTCGGGTCCAGGCCTTTCGCGTCGGGCAGCGGGCCTACGGGCTGCGGTTTCATCCAGGCGCCACGGCCGAGATCGTGCGCCGCTGGGCCGAGCTCAGGGGCAAGTCCAAGAACAACCCGGCGATCCGCGTGCGGATAGGGACCGAGATCGTCCGCCACCAGGACCGCGCGGAGCGCTTCGGCAAGCACCTGATCGAGGCGTGGCTGGCGCTCGCCGGGGCGTGAGGCGGTCACGCGCGAGGCTTGAAGCCCGTCGCCCAGGTGACGTACTCGCCCTGCCGCAGATAGGCCTCGTGGTAGTGCTTGAGCTTCGCCTCGTCGACGGTGACGCCGAGCCCCGGCGCCTCGATCCGGCCCCATGACGGGCCAGTGGCGATGGGAACGGGCTCGGCCAGGATATCGTCCTGCATCATCTGCGCCGTCTGCTGGTGGCCGACGGCGGCGTTGGGCAGGGTCAGCAGTACGTGCTGGCTCGCGGCGGCGGCGAGCCCGTACTCGCCGTGCGTGTGCTTGACGACCCATTGGCCCTGGGCATTGGCGGCCTCCGCCACGCTCTGGAAGCGGCGCAGCGAGCCCACCCAGTAGGGGCCGAGGCAGAGAAAGTCGGCGGCCCGACTCTGGATGATGCGGCGAGCGTCGGCCTCGCGCCAGAGGCCCTCGTTGGCGCAGAGCGGAACGGGCTGGCGGGCCTTGAGCTCCACCATGGCCTCGACCGGGTCGATCGGCACCGGTGCCTCGGCGAAGTCGAGGCCCACGGCTGCGTGCCACCGGGTCAGCAGGCGGACGGCCTCGGGCAGCGACCAGGACTGGTTGGCGTCGATGCGGATCCGGCCCTCGGGGCCGATGGCGTCGCGAAGGGCCAGGAGCATCGCCTCCTCGCGCAGCGCGTCGATGCCGACCTTGAGGTAGTAGACGCTGTAGCCCCTGGCCCGGCCGTCCCGGCCCTGCGCGGCCACGGCCGCGGGCTCGCCCCATTCGAGGTAGTAGAAGTAGTCGACCGATTGGCGCATGGCGCCACCCAGCAGGCGATAGACGGGCTGCCCGCAGGCCTTCCCGCAGAGGTCCCAGAGCGCCATGTCGATGCCGGCAAAGGCGAAATTCCCGGTCATTGCCTGGAACTGCCAGTTGCCCGCGATCTGGTAGTCGCGGAAGATCGCCTCCCGGTCCCAGGGATCGCGGCCGACGACGAAGGGTGCCGCGGCCCGGGCCGCGGCCACGACGCTCTCGGTGTCGCCGGGACAGCAGCACTCGCCCCAGCCGACCAGGCCGTCGTCGCTGGTGAGCTTGACGATCACGTCGGAGACGCCGCCGCGGTTGATGATCGAGCTCGTCTCGTTGTGGCGGTAGGCGATGCTCAAGGGGTAGACGTCGAGCCGTTCGATGCGCATGTGCGGGCTTTCTGCCTGGCTGTCGAGCGGCCGGCCTCAGGCGCCGGGTCCGCAGTCCATCGAGCGCGGGACCGGCGGCGGGCCGAGGCGGAGCTGGCGGGCGAGGTCGCGAAGGGCCGTCCGCAGCCCCTCCTCGATCACCGGGTGGTAGAAGGGCATGTCGAGCATCGCAGGCACGGTGAGCTGCTGCTGCAGGGACCAGGCCAGAAGATGCGCCAGGTGCTCGGCCCGGGGGCCCACCATCTCGGCCCCCAGGAACCGGCCGGTGCCCGCTTCGCCATAGACCCGGAGCAGGCCCCGGTTCTGCAGCATCACGCGGCTGCGGCCCTGGCCAGCGAAATCGACGCTGCCCATGGCGAACTGGCGGCCGCGGGCCTCCAGCGAGCGGAAGCCTTCGCCCACGACGGCGATGTTGGGGTCGGTGAAGACGACGCCCAGGGGGGCGCGGCGGATGCCCGCACGGACGTCGGGGAATCGTGCCGCGTTCTCGCCGGCCGTCCGCCCCTCGTCGGCCGCTTCGTGCAGCAGCGGGCGGAATCCGTTGACGTCGCCGGCAATGAAGACGTGGCTGTCGCCGCACTGCAGGGTGCAGGGATCGAAGCGCGGCACGTCATGGTCGTCGAGTGCCAGCGTGGTCGCGTCGAGGCCGAGATCCGCCACGTTCGGGCGGCGCCCGGTGGCGGCGAGGAGGCAGTCGAAGCGCTCGCTGGTCCGTCGGCCCGCCTCGTCGGTGAAGCTGACGGTCACCTGGTCGCCGTCCCGCTCGATGCCGTGCACCTCGGCGTCGGGGTGGAACGGAAATTCCGCGGCCAGGCACTGCTCGGCGGCCGCCACGACCTCGGGGTCGGAGAGCGGGCCGATGCCGCCGCCCTTGCCGAACAGGCGCACCCGCACGCCGAGCCGGGCCAGGGCCTGGCCGAGCTCGAGCCCCACCACGCCGCCGCCGAAGACGGCCACGGACGGCGGCAGGTCGGTCCAGTCGAACACGTCGTCGCTGGTGACCAGGCGGTCGCCCGCGGCCTTGAAGAAGCCCGGGTAGACGGTCCGCGAGCCCGTGGCGAGGACGATCCGGGCGGCCTCGACCCGCGTCTTCGCGCCGTCCGGCGCGGTGACCTCGAGGGTGTGGTCGTCGCGGAAGCGGGCCCGACCGATGAGGCGCCGCTCTTCCGGCCACTCCTCGACGGTCTCGACGACGAAGCCGACGAAGCGGTCGCGCTCGCGCCGGACCCGGTCCATCACCGCCCGGCCGTCGATCCGCGGCGGCTCGGCCAGGACGCCGAAGGCCGGTGCCGCGGCCACCATGTGGGCGGCCTCGGCCGCAGCGATCAGCAGCTTCGAGGGCATGCAGCCGACCCGGGCGCAGGTCGTGCCGTACTGGGCCCCCTCGATCAGCAGCACGCTCTCGGTCAGTCGGCCGGCCGCCCGGAAGGCGCCCATGCCGGCCGTGCCGGCGCCGATCACCACCACCTCGACCTGGCGTCGCTGCATGCCGCCTCCTCCAGAGCCCTGTTGCCAGAACCAGCATAGCGGGCATCGGCCGGCCTGCCAAAGGGAGCCGCGGCCGCCGTTGCGCCGGTCGTTGCGACGGGCCATCCTGGGCGTCGGGGTGGACCACGGGGTGGCGGCGATGCGGGTCGGATCGGCGGTGGCGGGGGTGCTGGCGGCCGTGGTGCTCGGCGGCGGGGTGGCGGCGGCGGGCTGGCTGGTGGCCGAGGGGGTGCGCGACTGGCGCACGGCCGAGCGGCTGGTCACGGTGCGCGGGCTCGCCGAGCAGGAGGTCAAGGCCGACCTCGCCCTCTGGCCGCTGCGCCTGGTGGCGACCAGCGACGACCTCGCCGCCGCCCGGGCCGAGCTCGCCCGGGCCGAGGCCGTGGTCATGGCCTTCATGACCGAGGGCGGGATCCCGGCCGAGGCGGTCGAGGTGCAGGGCATCGAGGTCACCGACCTCCTCGCCCAGGCCTATCGCAGCGGCCCGGTCGAGAGCCGCTACATCGTCGGGCTCGGCCTGATGGTCCGGGCGGAGGACGCCGACCGGATCAAGGCGCTGAGCCAGGAGGTCGGCCGGCTGGTCGAGGCCGGCGTGGTGCTGACCGCCGAGGGGCCGCGCGGGCCGTTCTACCTCTTCACCCGGCTCAACGACGTCAAGCCCGAGATGATCGCGGCGGCCACCCGCAACGCGCGCGAGGCCGCGGACCAGTTCGCCGCCGACAGCGGCAGCCGCATCACCGGCATCCACCGGGCGAGCCAGGGCCTGTTCCAGATCCTGCCGCGCGACAACGCCCCCGGGCAGAGCGAGGAGCTGCAGCTCTTCAAGACCGTCCGGGTGGTGACCACGGTGGACTACCGCCTCGCCGACTGAGCCGGCCCATTGAAGGAATAATAGCCTATAGCGCCCGCCCGGTCAAGTCGCGCGCCGGGTTCGATCGGCGATTTCGAGGGTCGCGGGTTCGCCGGCCCCGCCGCCGGCTGGCGCCGAGGGCATGGCCGACGCACCAACCTGCTGAAAGGAAGCCCTCATCGCCCCCAAGGTGCGACATCCTGTCAGCCCGGGTTCGTTCGCGGGTTCCCGGGTTCGTTCGTCGATTCCCCGGGTTCGTTCGTCGTTTTGGTGGGTTCGTTCGTCGTTTCCCGGGTTCGTTCGCGGGTTCGTTCGTCACGAAAAGGGCAAAATGCGCCGCTCTATGCGCCATAAGAAACGCTTATGGCGCATAGAGCGGCGAAGATTATGACAAATGGCGCATATAGCGGCGCATTTCTCGGGTTCATGCGCCGCTATACGCGCCAACCCGAGCGGAAATGCACCGCTAGACGCGCCATGGGCGGCCAATTTGTCGGCACACACATGAAAGGTCATAAGCAATCGTTATGACCCGCAAAGAGGATGGCGAGGAGGCTCGCCTTGTAACTTGCCGTCACCGTCATCTGGTAGAGTGCCAGTTGCGGTGGCGGTCGGTAGCCCGAGACGCCAGAGGGTGATCGAGCCCGTCGGGGAGCCTGGGTTTCCGGCCGCCGTTCCATCGAGCCCGAACAGTCGCCCCCCAGGTGTCTCGGGGCCGCAAGCGAAGCCCGTTTAGGCAAGGATGGGATAAGATGGAGATGGTTGTCGTCGGGATCGACGTGGCGAAGGCCGGTCTGGACGTGCATGTTTTGCCCGCTGGCGAGGCGTTCGCGGTGGGCCGGGACCCGGCGGGGATCGACGCGCTGATCGCGCGGCGCCGACCGTTGGCGCCCGCGATGGTAGCGGTCGAGGCGACGGGCGGCCTCGAGAGCGTGGTGGCGGCGAGCCTCGGTGCCGCTGGCTTGCCGGTCGTGGTGGTCAACCCGGCGCAGGTGCGCGCCTTCGCCCAGGCCCGCGATCCGGCCACGCGGGCAAGCGGGCGAAGACGGACCCGATCGACGCCGCTGTGATCGCCAAGTTCGCGGTGGCCACGCGGCCGACGATCCGACCGCTCGTGGACGCCGAAACCACGGCGCTGGCCGACCTGATCGCCCGGCGCCGGCAGATCATCCAGATGATCACCGCCGAGGGGCAGCGCGAGAAGCGGGCGTCGAAGCGGATGACGAAGAGCATCCAGCGCCTGAAGAAGGCGCTGCAAAAGGAGCCGACGGACGTCGATCGCGAGATCGACGATACCGTTCGTGGCTCGCCATTGTGGAGTCGGAACGAGGACCTCATGGCCTCCGTGCCCGGCGTCGGCCCGGCGATCGCCCGCACGCTCATCGCCGAGCTGCCCGAGCTCGGCAGGCTCGACCGCCGCCAGGTGGCGGCCCTGGCGGGCTTGGCCCCGTTCACCCGCCGATCCGGCCAGTGGCGCGGCAAGGCCTTCATCGCCGCCGGCCGGGCCTCCGTCCGCACTCCGCTCTTCATGGGTGCGATGGTCGCCGCCAAGCACAACCCGGTCCTCAAGGCCTTCCACGAGCGCCTCATCGCAGCGGGGAAGCCCAAGATGGTCGCTCTGATCGCTGTCGCTCGAAAGCTGATCACCATCCTCAACGCCATCATCAGGGACCAAAAACCGTGGCAAACCGCTTGACGCCAAAGACAGTCGCTCCCCACGGGCCCCACCGGCTTTTGGGCGGCTAGTCGTCGAGGAGGAAGGTGACGGCGAGGTTGACCTTGAAGGCGGTGATCTTGCCGTCGTCGAGCATCACGTTCTGTTGCTTGACCTAGGGTCCTGGAACCCAGGCGCTGGTGATGCCGCGCAAGGTCTTGGCGGCCCGCTCGAGGCCCTGCCGCACGGCATCGTCGAAGCTCTGGGTCGAGGTCGCCGAAATCTCGGTCACACGAGCGACGGTCATGGCATTGCTCCCCGGTTGTCGGATCACAACACGCCACGACCAACCCCATGCCGCCCGCAGCGCGCTGCGTCATGAAGGTATAACGACGGATGCGCGATCCGGTGCCCGAGAAAATCCGCGGCCGCCGAGAGGGCCCGTGGCAGCGAAGCGCTGCGCTTGATCCGACGCGGAAAAGAGGGGAGTTTGTGTGTGCCGGCTACGGGAGCGGCACTAGGGTGCAGGATGGAGCGAGATACCGTTGTCGAAGGAATGATGGACCGGCCGGCAGCGGCTGCTGCCCTCCGTGAGCGCGTTGCGTCGTGTCTCGGCGAGCGGGCCGGCGCCTTGAGCAGGCTCGGTGTGCGCTCCGTCTCGCTCGTCGGGTCGCTGGCCCGGCGGGAGGAGCGGCCCAACAGCGACGTCGATCTCCTGGTCGACCTCGCACCAGATGCCACCTTCGATCTCGTCGATCTCGTCACGCTGAAGGAGGAGCTTGCCGCCGAGCTCGGCCGCGAGGTGGACATCCTCTTCAGGGGCGCGCTTCGCCCCTACGTCGCCGAGGCCGTCGAGCGCGATGCCCTGCGGCTGCTCTGAGCATCGCCATGCCACCCGAGGATCGCGTCCGCCTCTCCCTCGATCACATCGCCGAGGCGCTCGAGGACTTGGCCATGCTCACGAGCGGCGTGGACGAGGCAGCCTTCAAGCGGGATCGCCTGAAACGCCGCGCCGTGGAGCGCTGCATCGAGGTGATTTCGGAAGCTTCTCGACGGCTCCCCGATGACCTCAAGGCTGCCCATCCCGACATTCCATGGCGGGCGATCGCCGGCATCGGCAACGTGCTCCGTCACGACTATGACGAGATCGACGCCTCGATCATCTGGCAGACCGCAACGGTGCGCGCAGCGCCGCTTCGTGCCGCCATTGCGGCGATGCGGCAGTCACGCAAGCCATGAACCGGCGCAGATCACGATCGGTGGCCGCGTCGGCGGTGGCGCGAAGTTCAAGAAGGGAAGTATCCCGTGAGGGAGTTACATGAACACCAATCGCCGCATTTTGATCGATAACGCTACATTGAGCGGGGTAGAACGCATCACCGGCGCCAGTCAGACGTTGAATTTAAACTATATCGCCAATGACATTCTCTGCCTAGAAAAGCTCGTCACTGCTATTTTGTTCAGCGATCAACTGATTGGTATCGATGACTATAAGGATGAGTTTCGTTCGAAGCGGCTCAGAAATTTCCGCTTCATTAATTTCTCTACCTGATCATCCGCCATGCTCATCCAACGATGACGTCCCGGTACGGCCGCGGCTTGGCCTGCAGCGCGGCGCCCGTGAGCCGCTCGGTCAT
>CAYWSB010000145.1:0-13133 GCA_964460465.1 uncultured Geminicoccaceae bacterium
CCGCCCTGGAACTGGTAGTAGTCGTCGCTGTCGAGGATGTCGTGCTCGCGGTTGTCCTGGTTGTGGAGGACCACCTCGACGGCCTCGAGCCGGGCGCGCAGCGCGCCGTCGGCCGCCTCGCCGTCGACGCCGCGGCCGTAGGCGTAGCCACTCCAGGCGAGATAGGCCGTGGCCAGATCGCCCTCGTCCTGCCAGCCGCCGCCATCGATCAATGCCTGCAGGCCGGCGCCATAGGCCCCCGGCTTCGAGCCGAAGAGGCGATAGCTGGCATGGCGGCCGGCCTGTTGCGGCGGGACGCCCTCGGCCACCAGGCGGTCGCGATCGCCGAGCCAGGCGGCGCGGAGCGGGTTCTGGTCCAGCGGCTCGTCGGCCGAGGCGACGGCACGGACGGCGTCGTCGAACAGCGCCATCTGCTCGGGGAAGGCGTCACGAAAGAAGCCCGAGACGCGCAGCGTCACGTCGACCCGTGGGCGGCCGAGGACCGACAGTGGCAGGACCTCGACGCCGGTGACCCTGGCGGAGCTCGCATCCCAGAGCGGCCGGCAGCCGAGGAAGGCCAAAGCCTGGGCGATGTCGTCGCCGCCGGTGCGCATGTTGGCGGTGCCCCAGGCGGAGAGCGCCATGCGCCGGGGCCAGTCGCCATGCTCCTGCAGATGCTGCTCCAGCAGCGTCTCGGCGGAGCGCCAGCCGAGCGCCCAGGCGGTCGGCGTCGGCACCGCCCGGGTATCGACGCTGTAGAAGTTGCGGCCGGTGGGCAGCACGTCGAGCCGGCCGCGGGTGGGCGCACCCGACGGGCCGGGCTCGACGAAGCGGCCGTCGAGGCCGGCAAGGAGGCTCGCGATCTCGGCTGTGGCCGAGTGGTCGAGGCGGGGGGCGAGGTCGCCCTGGATGAAGGCGAGGACGGCGCCGGCGGCGGTCCATTCCGGGTCGGGCGTGCGCTCGCCGGCGACCAGGGCGCTGGCCAGCTCCTCGAGCGCGGCACGCACCTCGCCCATGTGGCGGCAGCGGCCGAGGTCGGCGGGAAGGTGCCCGGGCAAAGCCGTGGGCTCGGCCGTCATCGGGTCGGGGCCGACGCCGAGGTCCCGCGCGAGGGCACTGATCAGCGAGGCGTCGGCACCCCTGCCGTCGCCGCGCTTGAGGCGGGTCAGCGCCACCAGCAAGTCGGTGCGCTGCCGGCCCTCGGGGGCCCGGCCCAGGATGTGCAGGCCGTCGCGGATCTGCAGCTCCTTGAGCTCGCAGAGGTGGTTGTCGATGGTGGCGAGCGCCGTCTCGTCGCCGGGATCGATGCCGAGGTCCTGGTCGAGGCCGAGGCGCTGGGAGAGCTCGAGGATCGCCCGGCGCAGGGGCGGCAGGCGGCGCGGGTCGAGCTCCTGGGCCGTGTAGTACTCGTCGACCAGGGCCTCGAGGTCCGAGAGCTCGCCATGCGTCTCGGCCCGGGTGAGCGGTGGGGTCAGGTGGTCGATGATGACGGCGGCCGTCCGCCGCTTGGCCTGGCTGCCCTCGCCCGGGTCGTTGACGATGAAGGGGTAGAGGTGGGGCAGGGGCGGCATGGCCAGCTCGGGCCAGCAGTCGGCCGACAGGGCCAGGGCCTTGCCGGGCAGCCATTCGAGATTGCCGTGCTTGCCGAGATGGACGACGGCCTGCGTGCCGAAGCTGCGGTGCAGCCAGCCGTAGAAGGCGAGATAGCCGTGCGGCGGGACGAGGTCGGGGCTGTGGTAGGTCCGGGAAGGGTCGACGTGGTAGCCGCGTGCCGGCTGGACGCCCAGCGCGACGTTGCCGAAACGGTGGATCGCCAGGCCGAAGGCGCCGTCCCGGACGAACGGGTCGGCCTCGGGCGGTCCCCAGCGCTCGACGAGCGCCGCCTGCGCCGCCGTCGGGCATGTCCGAAAAATCGCTTGGTAGTCGACCAGCGGCAACGTCACGGCCCCGGTTCGGGCATGCCGGTCGGCCAGGGCGTTGGTCGGCCCCGACTGCAGCAGCGTCATCAGCGCGGCGGCGGTTTCGGGCTCGTTGTCAAGACCATAGCCGGCCGCCTTCAGCGCGCGCAGCAGCTCGATGGCGCTCGCCGGCGTGTCGAGCCCGACGCCGTTGGCGATCCTGCCGTCGCGGTCGGGATAGTTGGCGAGGATGACGGCGATCCGGCGCTCGGCGGGTCGGGTGCGGGCGAGCTCGACCCAGGCCCGGGCGAGCCGCGCCGTCCAGGCGATCCGGTCGGTGACGGGGGCGTAGCGGGCGAGCGTGACCTGCGTCGCGGCGTCGGTGACGGGATCGCCCTTGAAGGAGACGGCGCGGGTGAGGATGCGGCCGTCGATCTCCGGCAGGGCCACCGACATGGCGAGGTCGCGCGGTCCGAGCCCGGACTTGCCCGCAGCCCAGGCGGCCTCGCTGCCGGAGGATGCCACCAGCTGCAGGACAGGACGGCCGCAGGCGGTGAACGGGGTGCGGCTGGAGCCGGCACCGGGTGACGCGACCGCGAACCCCGTCAGGTTCAGGACGATGGCGGCGTCGTGCCGGGCGATGGCCGCCTCGACCAGAGCGGCGGCCTCGGGGTCCTTCAACCCGGCGACGTGGAGTGCCAGACAGTCGAGTCCGGCCGCGTCGAGGGCCTGGACGATGGCGTCGATCAGGGCGAGGTCGCCGCTCTGCACCAGCGCGCGATAGAAGACGAGGCAGGCGACCGGGCGGCCGTCGGCCAGGGGCGCCCGGTGGATGCCGGCCTTGGGCAGGGGCCGTGGCGGCGGTGGGCTGGCTTCGAGGCCGAGGAGATCGCCGAGGAAGGCGAGGGCGGCCCGGGCGTTGGCGATGCCACCGTGCAGGAGATAGCGGTGCAGGAGGTCGAGGCTGTCGGCCGGCAGGGTGGAGAGCCGGGCGAGCTCTGGATCGGGGCGATCGTCGCCGGGCAGCAGGGCGAGCGCCGTGCCGTTGCGTCGGGCCGCGAGGGTGAGCTGCTCGACGCCATAGGGCCAGTAGCTGCGGCCGCCGAGCAGGCGGACGACGACGACCCGGGCCGCGCCGGCCGTTCGCTCGACATAGAGGTCGACGGACAGCGGATGCTGCAGCTTCAGGAGGTTGGCGAGGCGCAGCGACGGCGTTGGTCCGGCCAGGCCGGCGTGGGCCGCGGCGAGGCAGGCGAGCTCGCTCTCGGCGGCCGAGAGGACGACGATGTCGGCCGGGCTCTGGCCGAGGTCGACCGCCTCCTCGCCCGCATCGCTCGGAGCCTCCCGGGCGCTCAGGAGATGCATCGGCTCAGCTCCGTGGTTTCAGCGTCAGGGGCAAGCCGGCCGTCACCAGGTCGACGCGGTCCGCCACGGCGGCGATGCGTTGGTGCAGGTGGCCGGTCGCGTCGACGAAGGCACGGGCCATGGCATTCAGCGGCACGACACCCTGGCCGACCTCGTTGGACACCATGACGACGGGGCCGCGGCAGCTCGCCAGGGCGGCGAGCAGGCCGTCGGTCTCGGCGGCGAGGTCGCGCTCGGCGAGCATGAGGTTGGTCAGCCACAAGGTCAGGCAGTCGACCAGGACCGCGCGGCCCGGGGCGGTGATCCGTTCGAGCGAGGCGGCCAGGGCCAGAGGCTCCTCGTGCAGCGTCCAGCGGTCGCCACGGCGCGCCCGGTGGGCCGCGATCCGGGCCGCCATCTCGGCGTCACTGGGGGTGCCGGTGGCCAGGTAGTGGCAGGCGAGGCCGGAACCCTCGACCAGCCGCTCGGCATGGCCGCTCTTGCCCGAGCGCGCCCCGCCGAGGACGAGGGTGAGCCGGGGCATGGTCGGTGGCGGGGGAACAGGTGTGGTCATGTCGGGCGCGGCATGGCGCCACATCGGGCGGCCGTCAAGCGATGCCACATGAGCGGCCGCCGTCTCGTCCGGAGAAGCCCGCGGCCATGCTCCCGCTCCTCGATCCGACGCTGACCTCGCAGCTCACGGCGTTCGCGGCCGTGGTGCTGATCGACATCGTGCTGGCCGGCGACAACGCCGTGGTGGTCGGCACGGCGGCGGCCGGCCTGCCGCCAGTGGCCCAGCGCCGGGTCATCGCCATTGGTGCGACGCTGGCGCTGGTCGCCCGGGTCGGCTTCGCGCTGGTGGCCGTGCATCTTCTGGCGATCATCGGCCTGCTGTTCGCCGGCGGCCTGCTGCTGCTCTGGGTCGCCTGGAAGATGTGGCGCGAGATCGAGGCGGACCGGGCAGCCGCGCGCCACGAGATCCCGCCGGTCCTGCCGGGCGCCGGGGCGGTCGCCGGCATGGGCCAGAAGACCCTGCGCTCGGCGGTGATCCAGGTGGCCGTCGCCGACATCTCGATGTCGCTCGACAACGTCCTGGCGGTGGCCGGGGCGGCCCGCGAGCATCCCTGGATCATGATGTTCGGCCTCGCCCTCTCGATCGCGCTGATGGCGGTCGCCGCCGGGTTCATCGCCCGGCTGATCGACCGCCATCGCTGGCTCGCCTATGTCGGCCTCGCCATCATCCTGGTGGTGGCGCTCCGGATGATCTGGGAAGGCGGGCACGAGGTGCTGTCCGCCACCCATCTCGCCTGACCGACGCGCCGGCGGTCAGGCGGCCGCACGGATCGCCCCCGCCTCGATGCTCTCGTCGACCTCGGCTGCGAGCTCGGCGAAATTAGCGGCGAAGAGGCCGGCCACGTGGCGGGCCGCGGCGTCGTAGGCAGCGGGGTCGCTCCAGGCGGCGCGCGGGTTCAGGAGGCCCGGATCGACGCCGGGGCACCCTACGGGCACGGCCAGGCCGAAGGCCTGATCGGTGCGGAAGCCGCCCCTGGCGAGCGTGCCGTCGAGGGCCGCATGGAGCGGCGCCCGGGTCGCCGCGAGCGGCATGCGGCGGCCGCCGTCGGCGCTGCCGCCCACCCAGCCGGTGTTCAGGAGCCAGCAATCGGCCCGATGCTCGCGCAGCTTGCGGCCCAGGAGCCCGGCATAGACGCTGGCCGGCCGCGGCATGAACGGGGCGCCGAAGCAGGCGGAGAAGGTGGCCTGCGGCGTGGTGACGCCGCGCTCGGTGCCGGCGACCCTGGCGGTGTAGCCCGAGACGAAGTGGTACATGGCCTGCTCGGGCGTCAGCCGGCTGATCGGCGGCAGCACGCCGAAGGCGTCGCAGGTCAGCATGACGATGTTGGTCGGATCGCCGGCTTGCCCGGTGGCGCTCGCATTGGGGATGAACTCGAGCGGGTAGGAGCTGCGGGTGTTCTCGGTCAGCGTCGCATCGGCGAAATCGGCGGCGGCGGTGACCGGGTCGAGGACGACGTTCGCGAGGATCGCACCGAAGCGGGTCGAGCCGGCGTGGATCTCAGGCTCCCGCGTCGGGTCGAGGCGGATCGCCTTGGCATAGCAGCCGCCCTCGAAGTTGAGGACGCCGGCGGGCCCCCAGCCGTGCTCGTCGTCGCCGATCAGCGTGCGCGCCGGGTCGGCCGAAAGGGTGGTCTTGCCGGTGCCGGGGAGCCCGCAGAAGAGGGCGACGTCGCCCCCGGGCCCGAGATTGGCCGAGCAGTGCATCGGCAGGATGCCCTTCTCGGGCAGCAGGTGGTTGAGCACCGAGAAGATCGATTTCTTCATCTCGCCGGCATAGGCCGTGCCCATGACGAGCACCAGCCGCTGCGCCAAATCGATGCCGACGACGGTGCCCGAGCGCGTGCCGTGGACCAGCGGGTCGGCCTCGAGGCCTGGCAGCTGCAGGACGGTCCAGTCCGGCGCGAAGTCGGCCTGGGCATCGAGTGGCGGCCGGCGGAACATGTTGCGGGCGAAGAGGCGTCGGCGCCTGCCCGCCGCTGCCGAAGGGTCGCTCAGATGTCGGTCGTGCCCGGCTGCCGGGCCCGTCTGGCGAGCCGGACGAGTTCCACCCGTGCCGATTCGGCATCGTGCGCGGGCTTGTCGAACCAGAGCCGGCAGCGTCGCTTGCCGGCCTGGAGGTCGGCCCCTTCCGGGTCGATGCCGGTCAGCAGCCAGTCCGCTTCCGGCTGGCCCAGCAGCCGGGTGGCGTAGAGCGTGACGGCGTCCCGGTGGTCCTCGTTCATGTGGGCGACGATCTCGGCCTCGGCCGTGGCGAGCGGCGTCGCCTGGTCCGCCGGCCAGAGCACGTCGGCGGCTTCGACCCAGTGGATGCGGCCGAAGCCCGCGACCAGGTGTGCGCGCTCGACGGCGAGGCGGTAGAGATTGAAATCGGCGAAGGCGGCGTAGCCCCGGGCGTCCTCGTGCCTGGCGAAATAGCGGGCCAGCGCCAGCGGCTGCGCGTCGGGCTCGATCCCGCCCATGAGCGTGGCCCTGGCCCCGGCGAGCGGGCTCGCCATGCCTTGCGTGGCGTCGACCAGGAGCGAGGCGCGGGGATCACGCTTGAAGTTCCGGGTGTGGTCGGCGAGGTCGGAGAGGAGCAACAGCGGCGTCGCGTCGTGGGCGGAGGCGAGCATGACCAGCGACACGTAGGGAGCACCCGTCGCATCCAGCGTGCCGAGCGCTGCCGTGGTGGCGGTCCGCACCAGGTGGCGGATGGTGACGCCCGGCGGCGGCGTGTCCCGGTGTCCCTCCTGGCCGCTCATCGGGCCACGCCCGACGCAACGGCCGCGCCGGCGATGGCCCGCAGTGTCGGACGTCGACTGGCTCGCATGGCTTGGTCCCCGCTGTCCGCTCTCGATGCTCGACCAGGCACCCCGGACGACCAGCACCTATTGCCACAGATGTTGCAATGCGGCAAAGGGGCGCCTCGGCTGCGTTCCGCGGCGCACCACTGGATGGAAGAGCCCTTGTCGATCGAAAGAGAGGCGCCGGTCCGCTACCTGCTGGAGCCGATCCCGCTGGGCGAGCCGGTCGAGATCGCACCCGGCATCCTCTGGCTCAGGCTGCCGCTGCCCTTTGCGCTGGACCACGTCAATGTTTGGCTCCTGGACGACGGCGACGGCTGGACCCTGATCGATGCCGGGGTCCAGGACGAGCGGACGACGGCGATCTGGGAGCAGCTGCTGGCGACCACGTTCCGGGCCAAGCCGATCCGCCGCGTCGTCGCCACGCACTTCCACCCCGATCACGTCGGCCAGTGCGGCTGGCTGGTCGAGCGGCTCGACGCCGCCTTCCACACCAGCCGGATCGAATGGCTGCAGGCGCGCCTCCTCGCCTTCGACACGAGCGACGGCTATGCGCGGGTCGGCCGGACCTTCGACCGGGCGGCGGGCCTGGCCGCCGAGCTGATCGAGGAGCGCTACCGTCGCGCCAACCGCTATCGCCTGATCGTCGGCCCGCCGCCCGCGGCCTATGCGCGTCTGGCCGCCGGCGACGTCCTGGTGATGGGCGGCACGTCCTGGCAGGTGCTGGTGGGCGAGGGGCACAGCCCCGAGATGCTCACCTTCTACTCGGCGGAGCGCAACATCCTGATCACGGCCGACCAGGTACTGCCGCGGATCTCGCCCGTCATCGCGGTCTGGCCGCCGACGCCGGATGCCGATCCGCTCGCCGATTTCCTCCGCAGCCTGCCGCAATATCTGGAGCTCCCGGCGGATGCCATGGTGCTGCCCTCGCACGACGCGCCGTTTTGCGGGCTGCACGATCGGGTTCGGGCGCTCGTGCAGCATCACGACGAGCGCTGCGACCTGACCCTGCGGGCCTGCGCCGAGCCCGCCACCGTGGTCGACATCATGGGTCGGCTGTTCCGCCGGCGGTTCGACGCGCAGCAGCTCGGCTTCGCGCTGGGCGAGGCCATGGCGCACGTCAATCACCTGCTGATCGCGGGGCGCCTCGCGGTCGTCGGCGAGCGCGACGGCGCACGGCTGTACCATCGGGCTCGACCCGGCGACTTTTGACAGCCGCAAAAAGCGCGGTCTAGTCTGTGACCTGCCCGGGGTGAGCGGGGACCGGCCGGGGCACCGCCGCTCGGCGGTGCCGGCCTGTGCTGCCGGGCCGGCCGTCGTCCGGCCGTGACCAGTTTCCGCGGCACGATGCCCCGGCAGGGCGGGATGCCGTCGTCCGGCCATCAGGGAGAACGATCATGCTGCCACTGATCGGCAAGCGGCTCGTGCAGATGGCCCTGATCATGGTGGTGGCGTCGTTCGTCCTCTTCGTCATCTTCGACAGCGACGCGTTCAAGAAGAAGATCGCCGTGGCCGAACTCGGCGGCTTCGCGGTCGCCGCGCTCTCCGAGAGCGACTACCGGCAGTGGCTCGCCAACAAGGGTCTCGATGTGCCGTTCCTCCAGCGCTACGCCGACTGGGTGGGGGGGGTGCTGACCGGCGATTTCGGCCATTCCTTCGAGAAGAACACCGAGGTCGGGCCGCTCTTGTGGAGCCGGCTCAAGAACACCGGCATCCTGGCGTTCTGGGTCTTCGCCCTGATGATCCCCCTGTCCCTGGTGCTGGGCGTGATCGCCGGGATGAAGGAGGGCGGCAAGCGCGACCGGGCGGTCTCGTTCCTCGCGGTCTTCACCACCTCGATCCCGGAGATCGCGACCGCCATCCTGCTCACCGTCTTCCTGGCGCTCGGCCTCGGCTGGCTGCCGACCAAGTCGGCCATGACGCAGGGCTTCGATCCATGGCAGCTCGTCCTGCCGGTGCTCACCCTGGTGATCTACTCCTTCGGCTACGTCACCCGGATGACCCGGGCCTCGATGGCCGAGGTGATGACCAGCCAGTACATCCGGACGGCGGTGCTCAAGGGCCTGCCGCGCCATCGCATCATCATGCGGCATGCGCTGCGCAACGCGCTGATCGCCCCGTTCACGGTGATCGTGCTGCAGCTCAACTGGCTGCTCTCGGGCGTCGTCGTCGTCGAGGTCTTCTTCGAGTACAACGGCTTCGGCAAGATGCTCCTGGAGGCTGCGCTCTTCGGGGACATCTACGTCGTCCAGGCCGCCACCTTCGTCGCCGTGGTCGTCGCCGTCACGTCCCAGATCATCTCGGACATCGGCTACACCTTCCTCAACCCGCGCATCCGCTTCAGCTGAGGAGGTCGCGAGCATGGCCACCGTCACCGCCGACGCCGCCGACACCACAGCCGTCCCGCTCCTGACCCGGTTGTCCCGGCCGCGCGTGCTCCTGGCCCTGGCGGCGCTCACCTGGCTGCCGCTCGTCGCCTTCGTCATGTTCGGGGCGAGCCGCCTCGTGCTTCTGCCGGCGATCCCGGCCGTGCTCGTCCTCTATCTCCTCGCCATGATCAACTGGCGGGAGAGCACGGTGGCGCTGATCGGCACGACGCTGGTCTGCTTCTGGCTCCTCGTCGCCGTCGCCGTGCCGTTCCTGCCGCTCGCCGACCCGAACCAGCCGGTGCAGCCCTTCGTCCTGCCGTTCACCGAGGCCAGGGACCAGTTCTTCTGGCTCGGCACCGATTTCCGCGGCCGCGACATGCTCAGCCGCGCGCTCTGGGGCTGCCAGCGCGTGCTGGTCTGGGGGGTGACCGCCACCGCCGTGGCCTATGTCATCGGCACGACGCTCGGGCTTGTCGCCGGCTACCTCGCCGGCTGGTGGGACGAGATCATCTCGTTCATCGGCAACGTCATCCTGTCCTTCCCGGTGATGGTGCTGTTCATCGTCATCCTGACCTATTTCGGCCCTTCGGGCTTCAACATCATCGTCGCCGTCACCTTCGCCTCGGCCCCGGCCATCATGAGGATCGTCAGGGGCCTCACCCTCGACATCAAGACCAGGGACTACGTCTTCGCCGCCCAGACCCGGGGCGAGAGCCCGTTCTACATCATGGTGGTCGAGCTTTTGCCCAACGCCCGTGGGCCGATCATCGTCGATGCCTGCCTCCGGCTCGGCTACACCACCGTCGCCATCACCACGCTCACCTTCCTCGGCCTCGGCCTGCAGCCGCCCGACCCCGACTGGGGCCTGATGATCAAGGAGGCGGCGGCCTCGGCCTTGCTCTTCAAGTTCGCCTACATGCTGCTGGTCCCGGCACTCTCCGTCTCGAGCCTGATCCTGGGCTTCAACCTGCTGGCCGACGGCCTGCGCGAGATGAGCCTGAGGGACTGACGCCCATGGCCGAGCCCGCGATCCCGCTCTTCCGGTCCCTCGACGACTTCCTCGCCTGGGAGGAGAAGCAGGAGCTGCGCTACGAGCTGCTGCCCGGGGGCGTCATCGTGATGATGTCGGGCGGAACCGGCGACCACGATGCCATCGCCGTCAACATCGTCACGGCCCTGGGACCGCAACTGCGTGGCACGGGTTGCCGGGCCCATGGTGCCAATCTCAAGGTCACGTCGGCCGCGCAGCAGACCAGCACCTACCCGGATGCCTTCGTCCGCTGCGGCCCGCCGGTGGGCGAGGGGACCCGGACCGACGACCCGGTCGTCATCTTCGAGGTCTTGTCCGAGAGCACGGCGAGCAGCGATCTGACCCGCAAGCGTCAGGTCTACAAGGCGATGCCGACCGTGCGGGTGATCGTCTACGTCGCAAGCTCGGCATACCGCCTCGACATCGTCCGCCGCGGCCCTGACGACCGCTTCGACGACGAGGTGCTCGAGGGGCCGGACGCCGTGCTCGAGCTGCCCGAGATCGGCGCCTCGCTCGCCATGGCCGACATCTACGCCGACACCAGCCTCGCCACGCCACCGGGAGACGGGGCATGACCGACCAGACACCCATCCTGGAATGCCGGGACCTCTCGATCTCCTACTTCACCCGCGCCGGCGAGATCCCGGCGGTGATCGACTTCAACCTCACCGTCATGCCGGGCGAGGCCGTGGGCATCGTCGGCGAATCCGGCTGCGGCAAGTCCACCGTGGCCCTGGCCATCATGCGGTATCTGGGGAACAACGGGCGGATCGTCTCCGGCGAGATCCGCTTCATGGGCCAGGACCTCACCGCCATGTCGGACGAGGAGCTTCGCCAGCTCCGCGGCTCGAAGATCGCCATGGTCTACCAGGAGCCCATGGCCTCCCTGAACCCGTCCATGACCATTGCCAAGCAGCTCGTGGAGGTGCCGCTTTTCCACGAGGCGGGCTGCGACGAGAAGGAGGCCCACGACCGGGCACTCGCGATGCTCGAGAACGTCCGCCTGCCCGACCCCAGGCGGATCATGGATGCCTACCCGCACCAGATCTCGGGCGGCCAGCAGCAGCGCGTCGTTATCGCCATGGCGCTGCTCGCCAACCCCAAGCTCCTGCTCCTCGACGAGCCCACGACGGCCCTCGACGTCACCGTCGAGGCCGGCATCGTCCAGCTCGTCAAGGAGATCAGCGAGCGCTTCGGCACCTCGATGATCTACATCTCGCACAATCTCGGCCTGATCCTCGAGACCTGCGACCGCATCACCGTCATGTACTCGGGCGAGGCCGTCGAGGAGGGCTCGGTCGAGCAGGTCTTCGACGCCATGCGTCACCCCTACACCAAGGGCCTCTTCCACTCGATCCCGCTCCCGGGTGCGGACAAGAACGCCCGGCCGCTCGTCCCCATCCGCGGCCAGCTCCCGCTGCCCCACGAACGGCCCCGGGGCTGCAATTTCGGCCCGCGCTGCGACTTCTTTGAGGCCGGCGTCTGCGATGCCGGGCCGATCCGCATGGCGCCGGTCCCCGGCCACGAGCGCCACGTCACCCGCTGCGCCCGCTTCCAAGAGATCGACTGGACCGCCGAGACCGAGGCCGCCGCGGCCGGTCCCGCCGCCAAGTTCGGCGAGGTCGTGCTCCGTGTGGAGGACATGAAGAAGTACTACGAGCTGCGCGACACCTCGCTCATGGCGATCGTCACCGGCAAGACCGCGCGCACCGTCAAGGCCAACGAGAAGCTCGACTTCGAGGCCCGGGAGGCCGAGACCGTCGCCATCGTCGGCGAATCCGGCTGCGGCAAGTCCACCTTCGCCAAGGTCGTGATGGGCCTCGAGATCGCCACCGAGGGCCGCATCGTCCTCGACGGCCAGGACCTCGCGCAAACCCCGGTCCAGAACCGCCAGCCGCAGGTCGTGGGCCGCCTGCAGATGATCTTCCAGAACCCCTTCGACACCCTCAATCCCAGCCACACCGTGGGCGGCCAGATCGCCCGCGTCATCCGGAAATTCGGCGTCGAATCCGACCCCGCCAAGGTCGAGGCCCGGGTCATGGAGCTGCTCGACATCGTCAAGCTGCCCCGCGACTTCTACAAGCGCCGCCCGCGCCAGCTCTCGGGCGGCCAGAAGCAGCGCGTCGGCATCGCCCGCGCCTTCGCCGGCAACCCCCGCGTCGTCATCGCGGACGAGCCCGTCTCCGCCCTCGACGTCTCGGTCCAGGCCGCGGTCAGCCAGCTCCTGATGGACATCCAACGCCAGAACCGCACCACGCTGGTCGTCATCAGCCACGACCTCTCGCTCGTCCGCTATCTGGCCGACCGCGTCGTCGTCATGTATCTCGGCACCATCGCCGAGCAGGGCACCACCGACGAGGTGTTCGCACCCCCCTACCACCCCTATACCGAGGCGCTGCTCTCCGCCGTCCCGATCGCCGACACCCGCATCGAGAAGAAGGAGATCGTCCTCCAGGGCGACATCCCCTCCGCCGTCAACCCGCCCCCCGGCTGCCCCTTCCAGACCCGCTGCCCGCGCAAGATCGGCCGCATCTGCGAAACCGAGGCCCCGCCCATCCGCGAATTCCAGCCCGGCCACAAGATCGCCTGCCACATCGACCCCGAAGAGCTCGAAGCGATGGACCCGGTGATCCGGATGCCCAAGGCGGCGGCGGAGTAGGAGAAGGGAAGGGAAGGGAAGAAGAGTCGGGGAGGCAAGCCTCCCCGTGCCCCACCGTGACGAATGGAACGACTGACCGTGGTCTGCTGCACCAGCGAGCGACCGGCCGCTACGCTTTACGGAACAGATCGGGTATGATACCCGTTTTCGAGATCGGGTGAATTATACCAACCCCGCGATATTTTGACTCACCCGCCTTGTAAAATATGCTGAAGTCGGCTCGATTGTTGGGAAAGAAGGGATACGCCCATGCCCAGCGCCGTGCCGATTCGCCGGGATATTTCGGCTGTCGAGTTGCGTCATCACGCCAAGATCGAGCCGGACCGCCGCGCGTCGCGGCGGATGCTGGCCTTGGCGGCGGTGCTGGAGGGCGCGAGCCGCGAGGCGGCGGCACGGTTGGCGGGCATGGATCGCCAGAGCCTCAGAGACTGGGTGCATCGCTACAACGAGGACGGCATCGACGGCCTGCATGATCGGCCGCACACGGGTCGCCCGCCG
>CAYWSB010000146.1:0-12992 GCA_964460465.1 uncultured Geminicoccaceae bacterium
CTTCCCCTCACCCCCGGTCGAGCCCCTCGATCCTCCCACGGCTATCGCAACCCCGTTGCCGCCGCAACCGGGCAGGCCGGCGGGCGCTTCGACCGCTGGCCAGCCGAGCAGGCGGCCGCCAGCGGTCGAAACCGCCGCGGACGTTGCGCTGCTGGCCGGGCCGCTGCCGCTGAGCCTCGGGTTGTCGAGGGTGCGACGATTTCCAGTCGGCCGTTGCCGTGCGCCATCGCCGCCGCGCTTTATTCCGTGGCCCAGATGCGCCACGATGCGTTCGAGCCAAGCGCGGCAGCGAGCGGAGGAGAACGCATGAGCAAGAGCCTGAATCGGCGCCAGATCATCGCCGGCGGTGCGGCGGCGGGGGCAGGGGCGGCGGCCGCGGCCGGGGGCTTCCCGAGCCCGGCCATCAGCCAGGGCGTCACCCGCTGGCGGATGGTCACGGCCTGGCCGCGCAACCTGCCGGGGCCGGGCGTCGCCGCGCAGATGCTGGCGGATCGGATCACCGCCCTCTCCGGCGGCCGGATCGAGGTCGAGCTGTTCGCCACGGGCGAGATCGTCCCCGGCAACCAGGTGTTCGACGCCGTGGCCGAGGGCACGGCCGAGCTCTACCATGCCGTGCCAGCCTACTGGGGCTCGAAGTCCAAGGGCATCCTGGTCTTCGGCTCGCAGCCCTTCGGCCTCAGGGCCGACGAGCAGGTCGGCTGGCTGGCGCATGGCGGCGGGCAGGACCTCTACGACGAGATGTACGCCCGCTTCGGCCTCAAGCCGTTCCTCTGCGGCAATAGCGGGCCGCAGTGGGCCGGCTGGTTCAGGAACGAGATCAATTCGGTGGACGATCTCCAGGGCCTGCGCTTCCGCACCACGGGCCTCGCCTCGGAGATGTGCAACAAGCTCGGCATGGCGGTCCAGGCCATGGGCGGCGGCGACATGTTCCAGGCGCTGCAGGCCGGCACCATCGACGCCGGCGAGTTCATCGGCCCCTGGTCGGACTCGGCGCTGGGCTTCCAGCAGGTGGCCAAGAACTACTACTGGCCCGGCGTCGGCGAGCCGTCCTCGGCGGAGGAATGCGCCATCAACATGGCCGTCTGGGAGGGCCTCGAGGACGACCTCAAGCTCGCCGTCAGGACCGCCTGCGAGTCGCTCTACAACCCGGTGGTCACCGAATACACGACCAAGCACGCCCAGGCGCTGCGCGACCTCGTCGCCAATCACGGCGTCGTCGTCCGCGAGCTGCCCGAGGACGTGATCGTCGCCATGGGCAATGCGGCGGGCGAGGTCATCGCCGAGCTCAGGGAGGATTCGGACGAGCTGGTGCGCCGCATCGTCGAGAGCTTCCTCGAGTATCGCGCGCTCATGGTCGAATACATGACCTATGCCGACAACGGACAGATGAACGCCCGGCTGCTCGACTTCACCTACGGCTGACGGGCTTGCTCGCGACCACCGCCGACGCGCTCGACCGGGTCAACGCCTGGGTCGGGCGCGTCGCGCGCTGGCTGGCGCTCCTCATGCTCCTGGCGCAGTTCGCGGTCGTCGTGCTGCGCTACCTCTTCGGCACCTCCTACATCTGGGGGACCGAGACCGTCCTCTACCTGCATGCAGCACTCTTCATGCTGGGGGCGGGCTACACGCTGCTCGTCGACGGCCATGTCCGGGTCGACATCTTCTACGGCAGCCTCGGGCCGAAGGGGCAGGCCTGGGTCAACCTCCTCGGCACCGTCCTTTTTCTCGTCCCCACCTGCCTCGTCATCCTCTGGTTCACGTGGCGCTTCACCGCCAACAGCTGGGCGATCCGCGAAGGTCCGCTGTCCGTCGGCGGCATCCCGGCAGCCTTCCTGCTCAAGTCCCTGATCCCCGCCTTCGCGGTCCTCGTCCTGATCCAGGGGGTGAGCCTGGCGCTCCGCTCGATCCTCCGCCTGCGCGAGGCGGAGCCATCGTGATCGCCGACAACCTCGACCTGTTGATGCTGCTCGGGCTCTGCCTCGTCATCCTGACCGGCTTTCCGGTCACCTTCCTGATCGCCGGCCTCGGCGTGCTCTTCGCCTATCTCGGCTGGCTTCTCGGCGTCTTCGACCTCGCGCTGCTCCGGGCGTTGGCGCAGCGCATCTTCGGCATCATGACCAACCAGGTCCTGATCGCGATCCCGCTCTTCGTCCTTATGGGGACCATCCTCGAGCGCTCGCGCATCGCCGAGGAGCTGCTCGAGCAGATGGGCCGCCTCTTCGGCACGCTCCGCGGCGGGCTCGCCGTCTCGGTCGTGGTGGTGGGCGCATTGCTCGCAGCCTCCACCGGCATCGTCGGGGCCACCGTCGTCACCATGGGGCTCATCGCGCTCCCGGCCATGCTCCGGAACGGCTATGGCAAGGGCTTCGCCGCGGGCTCGGTGGTGACGGCCGGCACGCTGGGCCAGATCATCCCGCCGTCGACCATGCTGATCATCCTCTCGGATGTCATGTCGACCAGCTACCAGCAGGCACAATACGCCCAGGGCCTGTTCTCCATCCAGACGATCAGCGTCGGCCAGGTCTTCGCCGCAGCCATCCTGCCCGGCCTCGTGCTCGTCGCCCTCTACATCGCCTACATCCTCCTTGTCGCCTGGCGCCGCCCCGAAATCGCCCCGCCCATGCCGGCCACCATCGACAAGCCGCCGCTGGGCAACGTCGTCGCCACCCTGGTCCCGCCCATCATCCTCATCGTCGCCGTCCTGGGCTCGATCCTCGGCGGCATCGCCACGCCGACCGAGGCGGCGTCCGTCGGCGCCATCGGCGCGCTGCTGCTCGCCGGCCTGCGCCTCGCCCCCGGCAGCAGCGGCTGGCCCGTCTGGCTCGCCATCGCGGCGATCGTCGCCATGCTGGTGCTGACGCAGTTCTTCGACCTCCGGCTCGGCCGGGCGCGCGCCACCGAGGCGGAGCTTTTGGCGATCAACGTCGCCTTCGGCCTCGTGGCTCTCCTGGTCGTGGGCCTCGGCGTCTGCCTCGTCCGCGCGCACAAGGCCGCGATCCTGGTGCCGGTGCTGACCCAGACCATGACCATCAGTGCGATGATCTTCGGCACCATCATCGGCGCCTCGATCTTCTCGCTGGTGCTGCGCGGTCTCGGCGGCGACCACCGCATCGAGGCGATCATCGCGGCCCTGCCGGGCGGCACCGGGGCCGCCCTCTTCTTCGTGATGCTGGCCATCTTCGTGCTCGGCTTCTTCCTCGACTTCGTCGAGATCAGCATCATCATCCTGCCGCTGACCGTGCCGATCCTGCTGCTCATGGGCCTCGACCCGATCTGGCTCGCGGTGCTGATCGCCATCAACCTGCAGACCAGCTTCCTCACGCCGCCCTTCGGCTTCTCCCTCTTCTACCTCAGGGGGGCCGCACCACCGGAGATCAGGACCCTCGACATCTACAAGGGCGTCATCCCCTTCATCGGCCTGCAGATCTTGGCGATCCTGCTGATCTGGCTCTTTCCGGCCATCGCCACGACCCTGCCGCGGCTCCTGTTCTGACGGCGCCGTGGAGACAACCTATGGCAATGACACCCGAGCAGGCGGAAGCGTTGATCGACCAGGCCGTCAGTGAAGCGCGGCAGACGCCGACCCAGGAACGCAGCCAGCTCGCCGTGCGCGGGCCGCTGCCGAAGGAAACCCCATGACCCTCACCATCTACGGCGTCGCCCGCTCGCGCGCCTCGCGCAATGTCTGGCTCTGCCTCGAGGCGGGCCTGCCCTTCGAGCAGGTGGCGGTGATCCAGGCCCGCCGCTTGGCCGATCCCACCGCACCGGAGGCACCGCTCAACACGCGCTCAGCGAGCTTCCTCGCCATCAACCCCAACGGGCTCGTGCCGGCGATGCGCGACGGCGACCTCGTCCTCGTCGAATCGCTCGCCATCAACCTCTATCTCGCCAAGAAGGCGGGCGCCCCCATCGGCCCCCGAGACCTCGCCGAGGACGGACAGATGACCATGTGGAGCCTCTGGGCCGCCACCGAGGCCGAGCCGCATGCCATGCAGATCCTCCTCCACCGCGGCTACCTCCCCGAGGCCGAGCGGGAGCCGGCAAGGGTTGCGGCCGCCGTCGCGGCCCTGCGGCCCAGGTTCGCCGTCCTCGATGCCCATCTGGGCGGCCGCGACTGGCTCGTCGCCGACCGCTTCACCGTGGCCGACATCAACACCGCCGAGGTGCTGCGCTACGCCGGCATGGCGCCCGAGCTCTTCGCCGCCGCCCCGAACGTCAAGCGCTGGTACGACGCCTGCCAGGCCCGCCCGGCGTTCAAGGAGATGATGCGCCGCCGCGAGGCCGAGCCGGCCTGAGCCTCACTCGGCGGCCGGTCGCCCGGCCGCCGCCGGCTCGGCCGCGCCCTGGTCGTCGGCCGTCGCCGCCTCCAGCGGCGGCTCGCCCGGCAGGCGGGTCGGCTCGCCGAGCGTGTCCCTGACCCAGAGCTTCTTGATGCCGACGAACGCCACCACGGCGAGCGGGGTGGCGAGCAGCACGCCCATCAGGCCGAACAAGAGGCCGAAGACGACGACGGCGAAAAGCGGCAGGGCCGGCGGCAGGTGCACCGTGCGGCGCTGCACCAGCGGCGTGACGAGGTTGCTCTCGACCTGCTGGATGACGACGTAGAGCGCCAGCACCCAGAGCACCATCTGCCAGCTCTCGGTGAGCGCCACGAGCAGCGCCGGCACGGCCGCCACGATCGGGCCGATGATCGGCACGAACTGGGCGAGGCCGGCGAATACCGCCAGCGCCATCGCCGCCGGCACGCCGATCGCCCACAGCCCGGCGAGCGTGACGACGAGGATGAAGGCCATGGTCAGGAGCTGGCCCACGAGCCAGAGCTGCAGCGCCTCGCCCATGGCATCGAGCGTCTCCGCCGCGCTCGCCCGCTTGCCGTCGTCCGGGAAGAGCAGGAGAAAGCCCCGGCGATAGACGTCCGGCTGGGCGGCGAGGTAGAGCCCGCCCACGATCATCAGCACCACCGCACTCAGCCCGCCGGCCACCGACCAGGCGCCCGCCAGCACGTTCGTCATGATCTGCCCGGCCGCCGGCACCGCCCCCTCGGCGCGCTCCATGATGTCGTTGCGCAGATCGCCGCTCAGGGTCCGGCGGAGGAACAGGTCCCAGGCGTCGGGCAGGGTCTCGAGCAGCTTGAGGGTCTGGGCCCGGACCTCGGCCCCGAAGAGGCTGACGGCGAGCGTGATCACCGCTGCCACCACGAGCACGGCGATGGTCAGCGCCCCGTTGTCGCCGATGCCGGTGCGGCGGTCGATCGGCCGGGCGATGGCGCGCAGCAGGACGGCGACGAGCACGGCGGAGAAAACCAGAAGCAGGACGTCGACCAGGTACCAGAGCAGCAGGGCGAGGCTGCCGATCGCCGCCACGATCAGCACCCGCCGCGCGAACGCCCCGTCACCCGGCCCGCCGATCCGCATGTCCGCCCCTTTCTGCCGTCGTCCGGGCGCGCCACCGCGCCCATGCACTCCCTGCCGCGGCTCAACCTGCAGCAGCCGATCGCCGTTCCGTCGCCGATGACCCCCGGCGAACCTTAACGCCCGGCGTCACCGGAGTAGGCGCCGATGCGGTCCGCGGGCAAGCGCCGCCCGGTCGTCTGACATAACCAGCGCTGCGCCGGAGGGCGAGCCACGCCGCGTCGCCGGCCGCGCGCCCGACCGCGCAAGCGCCGGCTGCGTCAGCGATGGTGCACCGCCCGATCGCCCAGGGGAACAGAGCATGACCGACCCGGCCACGCCCGCGACCGATGCCGCCCAGCGGAGCGGGACGACCGTCCTCGGGCCCGCCGCCACGCCGGTGGTCAGCGTCGTCATCGCGGCGCGCAACGTCGCGGACTTCCTCGGCCCGACCATCGAGAGCGTGCTGCGGCAGACGGTGGCCGACCTCGCCCTCGTCGTCGTGCTCGACCGCTGCACCGACGACTCGCTCCGCGTTGCCAGAAGCTACGCCGCCGATCCCCGGGTGGTGATCGTCGAGGCCGAGGCTGGCGGGGTGAGCGCCGCGCGGAACATCGGGCTCGAGCGGATCCGCAGCCCCTACGTGGTCTTCCTCGACGGCGACGACCTCCTGGCCGAGGATGCGCTCGAAGCGTTCCTGCAGGGCTTCAGCGCCAACCCCGGTGCCGTCGCGGTGGTCGGCGCCCACAGCAAGATCGACGAGAGCGGGGCGCTCATCGAGGGCGAGACGGCGGCCGACCGGCCGGCCTTCGGCCCGGGCGACCCACTGGCCCAGCTCCTGGCGCGCAACACCATCGTCAACGGCGGGGCGATCGCCATCCGCAGCACCAAGGCCCGCGAGGCCGGCGGCTACGATCCGGCGATCGCCATCGCCGAGGATTGGGATTTCTGGTGCCGGCTGGCCCTCCGCGGCGCGTTCGTCACGCTCGGCCAGCGCCCCGTCCTGTTCTACCGGCAGCGCCGGAAAAGCGCCTTCACCCAGCACGGCCTGGCCTCGGCGACGCTCGATTCCAAGGCCATCGACAAGGTCTTCGCCCTGCCCGAGGTGCGCGCCCGGGTGACCCCGCGGACCCTCGCCCGGCTGCAGCGCAACGCCGCCATCGACTATTTCTGGGCGACCGCGCGGGCGGCCCTCTACGGCGGCAACCGCCGCCGCTTCGCGCAACTCGTCCTGGTCGGGCTCTGGCGCTTTCCCGAAAGCCTGACCAAGGGCTTCCTGGTCCGCTTCCTCTGGCGCAAGGCCACCGGCCGCCTGCTGCCGAGCGCCTAGGCGCGACCTGCCGACATCCGGCAGCCGGTCAAGCGGCGCGCGTGGTGCCGGCCTCGTCCTTCGCGAAGACGAAGGTGTAGCGCTGGTCGATGTCGATGCCCATGCGCATGCCGATGTGGTGCGGGGTCTCGATCGGCTTCCTGACGCGGATGGTGCTGCCGGTCTCGAGCCGGATGCTGAGGTCGCAGGCCGGGCCCATGCGGCGGCAGGCGACGACCTGGCCGGCGTGGCCCTTGCCGTTGTAGTCCGGGCGGAGCTGCAGCGCCTCGGCGCGAAAGACGACGCTGACCGGGGTGCCGTCGGCGTGCACCGGGGCGGCGATCATGCCGAGCGGCGTCCAGGCGAGCCCGCCCCGCATGCTGGCGTCGAACCGGACGGTCGGGCCGAAGAAATTGGCGACGAACTCGTTGACCGGGTGCTTGTAGAGGGCGTCCGGCGGGCCGCTCTGCACCAGCCGTCCCTCCTGCATCACGTGCACCCGGTCGCCGGCGACGATCGCCTCCTCGGGGTCGTGGGTGACCAGGAGGGTGGGGACGTTGGCCTCCTTCAGGATGTGCAGGGCCTCGCCGCGGATCTCGGCGCGCAGGCTGGCGTCGAGCGCGGAGAACGCCTCGTCGAGCAGCATCAGCCGCGGCCGCGGCGCCAGGGCCCGGGCGAGGGCGATGCGCTGCTGCTCGCCGCCCGAGAGCTGGTGCGGGTACTTGGCCGCGTGCCGGCTCATGCCGACCATCTCGATCAGCTCTCGCGCCCGCGCCTGCCGCTCGGCCGCACTCTGCCGGCGCAGCCCGAAGGCCACGTTCTCGGCGATGGTCAGATGCGGGAACAAGGCGAGGTCCTGGAACATCAGGCCGATCTGCCGCGCCTCCGGCGGCATCGACCGCGATGGATCGGCGAGCCGCTGGCCGGCGAGATCGATCGTGCCCGCCTGCACCGTCTCGAGCCCGGCGACGAGGCGGAGCGTGGTGGTCTTGCCACAGCCCGAGGGACCCATCAGGCAGTGCACCTCGCCGGCCGGCACCGCGAACGACACGTCGTCGACGACGGTCACCGCACCGTAGCAGTGACTCAGATGGGCGACGCCCAGGCCGTCCTGCCCGGCGCCGCTCGCCGGCACCGGACGGCTCTTGGCACGCACCTGCGGCAGCGGCTCGGGATCGGCCGTGCTGTGGCTGTGGGTGGCAGAATCCATCATACGTCCAAAAAGGGTGCCACGCGACCGCGCCCGGCCATCCTGAGCGGGCGCTGCCACGCCGCCGCGTCCCTGACTGTACCGTGCTGCAGGCGCAGCAGCACACCCATGAACCGGCGTTTCCGATCGGAGATAGCGCAATTCGGCCCGGGTGCGAAGGGCAAGCGCCCCACACCGGCCGTTAGAACTGTTACAAAGATGTCGATTAGGGTCTGGAGTGCCGGTGCGGCACCCCGCACATCGGCCGTGACGCCCGGGCCCGGAGACGTGGCGGGGTCGAGCGGCACCGGGCGGCTGGCGCCAGGCGTTTGGTAGAGGCGAGGTCGGGCATTGCGCAGCGAGAGCGAAGGGTTCCCCGGGGGGCGGTCGCCATCGGCCGACCGGCCGGCGGCGTCGTCGCACCGCGGCTCGGCCCTGCTGGTCGGCGTCGCGTTCGTCATGGCGGGGTTGGTCTGCCTGCCCGTCCTGAGCGTCCTCGCAGCGTGGCTGCAGCCCACCGGCGACGCCTGGGGGCACGTCGTCCAGCGCCTGCTGCCCGGCTTCCTCGTCAACACGCTCTGGCTGATGCTGGGCGTCGGCTGCCTGACGCTGGTCAGCGGCATCGGCACGGCCTGGCTCGTGGTCGGCTACCGGTTCTGGGGCTCGCGGCTCCTCGAATGGGCGCTGATCCTGCCGCTGGCGATCCCGGCCTACGTGCTGGCCTATGTCTACTACGACCTCATGACCTTCCAGGGGCCGCTGCAGTCGACGCTGCGCGCCGTCACCGGCCTCGGTCCGCGGGAGTACTGGTTCCCGCGCGTCACCAATGTCGGCGGTGCCGTCCTCGTGCTCGGCCTCGCCCTCTATCCCTATGTCTATCTCGCCGCCCGGGCGGCCTTCCTGCGGCAGGCCAGCAGCCTGCTCGAGGTCAGCCGGATGCTGGGGTGCAGCCGCGGCGAGGCGTTCCGCCGGGTGGTCCTGCCGCTCGCCCGGCCGGCCATCGTCGTCGGCCTGATCCTGGTGCTGATGGAGACCCTGGCCGATTTCGGGGCGGTGGCGCTGCTGGGGGTGCAGACCTTCACCACGGGCGTCTACCGCGCCTGGTTCTCGCTCGGCGACCGGGTGGCGGCCTCGCAGATCGGCAGCATGCTCGTCGGCTTCGTCCTGCTGCTGGTGCTGCTCGAGCGGCTGATGCGCCGCGGCGAGACCTTCAACCCCGCCGGCGAGCACGGGCTCGATACGCGCACGCGACTCGCCGGCTGGCGGGCATGGCTGGCGCTCGCGGTGTGCCTCGTGCCGCTCGGGCTGGGCTTCCTGCTGCCGGTGGGCCGGCTGCTCTGGATGACGCTCGGCAGCACCAGCTATATCGGCCTCGGCCGCTTTCTCGAGCTGGTCCAGAACACGGCGCTCGTCGCCGCCGTGACCGCGGTCCTGGCCGTGCTCGTCGGCCTCGTCATCGTCTACGCCACCCGGATCGCCCAGCGCCCGGCGGTCAATGCGGCGGCCGCGCTCGCCGGCATGGGCTACGCGCTGCCCGGGCCGATCATCGCCATCGGCACGCTCATCCCGCTGGCATCCTTCGACAATGCGGTCGACGCGTGGTTCCGGGCCAGCTTCGGCATCTCGACCGGCCTGCTGCTGACCGGCAGCATGGCCGCTTTGGTCTTCGCCTATCTGGTCCGCTTCATGGCGCTCTCGCTCGGCAACATCGACGCCGGCTTCGCCAAGATCCGGCCGAGCCTCGACGACGCCGCCTCGGTGCTGGGCAGCTCGGTGTGGGTGCGCCTCCGGCGGGTGCACATCCCGCTGCTGCTGCCGGCGCTGGCGTCGGCCGCCATCATCGTCTTCGTCGACACGATGAAGGAGCTGCCGGCGACCCTGATCCTCCGGCCCTTCAACTTCGACACCTTGGCCGTGCGCGTCTACGACCTCGCCCGGGACGAGCGCCACGCCGAGGCGGCCCTGCCGGCGCTGGTCCTGGTGCTGGTCGGGCTGATCCCGGTCTACATCCTCACCCGCCGGCTCTACGTGCGGCGGCCCTGACCTGCATGCGCCAACGAAAAGCGGCGCCCGGCTGCACCGGGCGCCGCTCTCGACGGCCGTCGGACGCGGCTATTTCCAGCCGACCTCGTCCATGATGATCTGCGCCAGCGCCTGGTGCTCGCCGAAGACCGCGACCGAAACCTCGTCGCGCTTGGCGCCCACCACGCCCATCTCGGTCAGAATGGGGTTGTCGATCTCGACGCCGGTGCCCACCGGCATCTCGTTGTTGCCCAGGCTGAAATAGGCCTGTGCCGAGGGCGACGCCAGATACTCGAGGAACGCCACGGCGTTCTCGGCGTTGGGCGCCGTGGCCAGCACGCCGGCGCCCGAAATGTTCACATGCGCGCCGCGATCGTCCTGGTTGGGATAGATGATGCCCACGCTCTCGACCACCGCCTGGTCGGCCGGGTCGGTCGAGCCCATCAGGCGGGCGAAGTAGTAGTGGTTGGCGATGGCGATGCCGCATTCGCCGTTGGCCACCGCCTTGATCTGGTCGGTGTCGCCGCCCTCCGGCGGGCGCGCCATGTTGGCGACGATGCCCTCCGCCCAGTCCCGGGCCGTCGCTTCGCCGTCATGCTCGATCAGGCTGCCCAGCAGCGACAGGTTGTAGATGTTGCTGCCACTGCGGGTGCAGAGCTCGCCCTCGAGCTCGGGCCTCGTCAGATCGGCGTAGGTGCCGACCAGTGACGGGTCGAAGGTCTCCTTGTTGTAGAAGAAGACGCGCATGCGCGTCGTGTAGCCGAACCAGTGGCCGTCCGGATGGCGGAACTCGGCCGGAATGCTCGCCTCGAGAACGCTCGAATTCACCGGCTGGAAGAGGCCCTCCTGATCGGCGCGGAAGAGCCGGCCGGCATCGACCGTGATCAGGACGTCGGCCGGGCTGTTGGCGCCCTCGGCCTTGATCCGCTCGATGAGCTCCTCGGCATTGCCCTCGATCAGGTTGATGGTGATGCCGGTCTCGGCGGTGAAGTCGTTGTAGAGCTGCTGGTCGGTGTCGTAGTGGCGGGACGAGTAGACGTTGACCTCGGCGGCACTCGCGACGCCGGTGGCGGCCAGGCCGGCGAGACAGGTGGCGGCCAGGAGACGACGAGCTCGGGGCATGGAGGCGCTCCCTCTGGTGGTGGCGGTGACTGATGCGCGCTGCGTGCCATGCTGGCCCGGTGCCGGGCAATCGAAAGCGCCACTGTTGTGATCTGTTCTAGCTCCAAACTGCTGTCGGTGCTGGTCACAATCCGGGTGGCGGTGTGGTCCGGCCGTCGAGCACGTCGTCGCGCAGATTGGCCAGGAGGTTGGCGAAGGCGTGCGCCGGCAGGGTGCCGCCGGAGACGCTGGCGGCCATTGGCCGGCGGTCGTCGTTGCCGACCCAGATGCCGATGACGAGGTCGCCGGTAAAGCCCACGAACCAGGCGTCGCGATGGTGCTGGGTGGTCCCTGTCTTGCCGGCCACATGCGCGTTGAGGTTGGCGGCGCTGCCGCTGCCACCCCGGGCCACGACCGCCCGCAGCAATCGATTGAGCGCGGTGACATGCCGCGGCTCGATCAGCCGGTCGGGCTGGGGTGGGTCGGCCCAGGCCACCGCCCGGCCGTCGCCGCGGCGCAGCGCCAGCACGCCGCTGGGCGTCACCCCGAGGCCGCCATTGGCGAAGACCGCATAGATCCGCACCAGCTCCAGCAGGGTCACCTCGCCCACACCCAGGCTCAGGCTCGGCTCGTCGGGCAGGCTGCCGGCATAGCCCAGCCGGCGGGCCGTCTCGATCACCCGTGCGCGGCCCACCCGCTCGGCCAGCTGCACCGTGGCCCCGTTCAGCGACTGGCGGAAGGCCGTCTCCAGCGTCACCTTGCCCTGGTGCCCGCCGCGGTAGTTGCGCGGCCAGCCGTCGGCGGCGAAGGCGCGGTCGTCGATCGTGCTGCCGGGCTCGTAGCCGGCCTCGAGGGCGGCCAGGTAGACGATCGGCTTGAACGCCGAGCCCGGCTGCCGGCGCGCCTGGGTGGCGCGCGAGAACTGGCTGGTGGCGTATTGCCGGCCGCCGACCAGCGCCCGGACCGTGCCGTCGGGCGCCATGACGACGACCGCCGCCTCGGCGAACCCGGCGCCCCGGCCCTCGGCGATCAGCCGCTCGACGGTGAGCTGGGCGTAGATCTGGGCCAGCGGGTCGAGGGTCAGCACCAGCCGGTGCTCGCCCGTGGACCCGGGGAAGCGCTGGTGCAGGTCGGCCAAGGCCCAGTCGCGGAAATAGCGGTGCTGGATCGGCCGGAAGGCGCGGTTGCCGCGCGGCAGGTCGGCGAAGGCGGCCGTGGCGGCGAGGCGGCGCTGCGCCTCCTCGAGTGGGCCGCGCAGGGCCGGATGGCGCTCGGCGGTGCGCTCCAGAAGGCCGATGGCGCGCGTCCGGGCCAACGGCCAGGCGGTATCCGGGCGAAAGGTCTCGGGCGAGGGCAGGAGGCTCACCAGGAGTGCCGCCTCGTGCGGTGCCAGCTCGCGCGCCCGGCGGCCGAAATAGCGCCGGGCCGCGAGCTCGAGGCCATTGACGCCGGCGCCGAAATAGGCGTTGGCGAGGTAGAGCTCCAGCAGCTCGTCCTTCGTGAACAAGAGCTCGAGCTTGATCGCCAGGAGCAGCTCGTCGAGCTTGCGCCGCAGGCTCCGCTCGCTGCTCAGGAGTGCGTTCTTGACGAGCTGCTGGGTGAGCGTGCTGCCGCCCTGCACCGGCCCGCCGCCGCGGCCGAGGGACTGTGCCACGAAGGCCCAGGCGGCCCGGCCCATGCCCACCGGATCGAAGCCCGGATGGTGGTAGAAGCGGCGGTCCTCGGCGGTCAGCAAAAGCGCGGTGAAGGTCTCGGGCAGGCTGGCGCGCTCGACCGGCACCGGCATCACGAGGCGACCGCGATCGACGGCCGGGCTGGCGATCTCGACCGCCAGCGTCGGCCGGCCGAGCAGCGCCCGGATCTCGGCCGCACTGGGCAGCGCCAGGGCCGCGTAGAGCGCGAGGCCGAGGCTGCTGACGGCAACGCCGAGCGCCGCCCGGCGCAGCCACCGCCGGCCGCCCGGCCGCCGCCGCCTCCGCCA
>CAYWSB010000147.1:0-12967 GCA_964460465.1 uncultured Geminicoccaceae bacterium
TGAAGCCGCGGGCCATGTTGATGCCGTGATCGCCGTCGCCGATCGCCTGGTCGAGGCGGGTGAGCTGCTCGGCGTGGCTCTCGATGGTGGCGACGGCCCCCTCGATCAAGCGGAGCATGAGGTCGTTCTGCATGGCCCTTCCTCCGAACCGTCGGACATCCCGAGCATATCGACGTCGTCCGACGCCGCAAGTGACGCGGGGCCGCAGCGGAGTGTGCTGCGGTGGCGGAGCCGAGCGGCGTTCTGTTGCCGTTCCGAGCAATCTCGTTGCAGCTTTACTCTATCAGTGATGGTGGTCGGGAGATTCGCGCCGTGCACCACTGTAGCGCCGACAATAGTTGCGCCTTGCCGATCTGGCCGCGGCGGGATAGGCCCGACGCCATGATTGCCGAAGGGAACGGTGCGATGCGGGCATTCTCCTGGCGACTGGCGGCCCTGGCGCTCGCAGTCGGCACCGCCGCGGTCGGCGGGAGCGGCCGGGCCCAGACGGGCCATGGCGGCTACGATCTCGGGCCGGACTACGGGGCGATGCTGAACCAGATGCTGCAGCAGCAGCACCGCCTGCAGCAGCAGATGCAGGCGACCGAGCAGCAGGTGGTCCAGCAGGTGATGCAGGACCCGCGAGCACAGACGATGTACCAGCAGCACCTGGCGCAGGGTGGGCAGATGGCCTTCCCCGAATTCGCCTGGTGGTATGCCGCCACCGGCGGCTTCACCCCCGAGGGGACGCGGCGCTTCCAGGCGGGCGAGGCCGCCAACCGGCAGCGCGAGCACGACGCCTGGCGGGGCGTGCAGGACGCGGAGCGACGCCGCGCGGCGGCCCAGGGGCAGCACACCGAGGGCTATTTCCAGAACCAGCAGGAAGCCGGGCGCGTGCTGCAGGGGCAGAGCTCCTGGATCGACCCCACCGACGGGCGGACCCTGGCACTGCCGTATATCGGCCCCGATCCGGTCTACGATCCGGCCACCGGCAAGACCTACGCCCGCGATGACATGGGCAACCACTGGGTCGGCACGCCGGACGGCTACTGGTACCCGATGACCCCGGCGCGCTGAGCGGGCCGACGGCGCGCCGCGGCGCAGCAACGGCGACCGATCGACGCCTGCCGCGGCCGTGCCGGGCCTGTAATCGCCATCACAGAGCGACGGCGGCGGATCTGCCAGGGTCGGGCTCTCGCGCCGGGCCGCTCCGCGGTCGCGGCAACCCCCGGGCGCCGCAGCGAGGCCGAGCGGAGCCCGGAGCCGTGCACGCACCACTCGTCGTCGTCGGCATCGTGCTGGCGTTCGGCCTCGGCCGACTGAGCATCGAGGCCGGCGTCGGTCCCGAGCACCTGGGCTGGCTCGCGGCCGGCCTCATGCTCTCGACCTTCTTGATGCGCTCGATGCCGGCGCGGAGGCTCACCGGGATCGCCGCCAATCCCTGCTTCATCGGCGCCGCGGCGCCGCGGCGCCGATGGCGCTGACCCCGGTGCTGGTCCTGCACATGCTTCTGCTGCCGCTCAACCTCCTGCGCCTGCGGGACATCGGTAGGGAGCGACGCCGCGCGGCAGGCGCGTCGAGCGCGGCCGCGGCCCGCCACTAGCTGCCCTGCCGGCCGGAGCCCGGCCGCTGCCGTCTAGCGCTGGCCGAAGAGTGGGCGCAGGCGGATGCCGGCCATGCTGCCGAGAAAGGCCGCCATCAGCCAGACCCAGCCGTGCAGGCTGCCGGACGCGATGCCGGAGAAGAACGCGCCGATGTTGCAGCCGAAGGCGAGCCTAGCGCCATAGCCCATCAACAGCCCGCCGAGAACGGCGCTGGCGATGTCGCCGGCCGTCAGCTTCAGAGTCGGGCGGAACTTGCCGGCGAGCCCGGCCGCCAGCATCGCACCCAGGACGATGCCGAAGTTCATCACCGAGGTGACGTCGAGGAGGACCGAGCGCTCGACCGCTCCCATCATCCCGCCCCAATTGGGCCAGGACGCGAGGTCGACGCCCACGGCATCGAGCCCCTTGCCGCCCCAGAGCGCGAAGGCCGAGGTGATCCCCCAGGGCCGGCCGGCCAGCCAGAGGGTGGCGAAGTTCAAGAGCGCCAGCGCCACCGCACCGGCGAGGATCGGCCACGGACCCTTGAGCCAGTCGGCGGGCGCCGCAGGGCCGCGAGCGATGCCCCGTCGCCGTTCGACCGCGAGGGTCAGGGCGGCGATGCCGGCGAAGAAGGCGAGATGCAGCAGCAGTGCCGGCCAGAGACCCAGGGCGGCGATCGCCGAGACGCTCCCGATCCCGGGCAGGCCGGCCCAGAACGGCAGGTGACCGATGGCGACGACCGAGCCCACGATGAAGAACAAAAGGGTGAGCAGCATGCGGGTGCTGCCGCCACCCACGGTGAAGAGCGTGCCCGAGCCGCAGCCGCCGCCGAGCTGCATGCCGAGGCCGAACAGGAACGCGCCGACCACGACGCCGAGGCCGACCGGGAAGACGAAGCCCCAGACGCGGGTGCCGAACAGCTCGCCCGCCGCCAGGGCGGGGAAGAACAGGCAGACCGCGAGGCCGAGCATCAGCATCTGCGCCCGCAGTCCCTGCCCGTCGCCGGTGGTGGTGAAGCGCCGCCAGGCGGCGGTGAAGCCGAAGCTCGCATGGTAGAGGGTGAGTCCCATCAGCCCGCCGACGACGGCCAGCGCCGCCATGCTGCCGCCGGCGACAGCCCCCGCCTGCCAGGCGAGCAGCGCCATGAGCCCGACCGCCACGGCCACCACCCGGATGTCGAACGGCACCCGCGTCGCCGCCACCTTATTCACACTTTGAATCATGTGGTATTTCCGCCAATGCGCTCGCCTCCCGTTATATAGAGCGTTGGCGGTGCCGCAACAGCCCCGCGGGACCTTGGCGACCGCAGGCGTTGCCACGGCTACCGCCGCCCGGTAAAGAAACCTCGGCGCTGGCTTGCGCCACGATTGTTCTCCCCGGAAGTTGCTCGACACACGACCTGCCCATGCCGTTGCGTCTTCTCGGCGGCCTCAAGGTCGCCGGCATCAACCTTCTGGTCCTGGCCCTGCTCCTGCTGCTGCTCGAGACGGCGCTGCGCTGGCTGGAAGGCGCCCCCGATCCGGAGCACTGGACCTTCCAGATCGACCCGGTCACCGGCCACGCGCACGCGCCCCGGGACTTCCGCGAGAGCCCGAACGCGGCGGCGTCGCTCGGCCGCTCCCGGCATTTCACCCTCGAGCGCTTCGCCGCCGACTCGCCCGCCGGCGAGGGCGGCGCACCCTGGCGCATCCTGACGCTGGGCGGCTCGACCACCGATCCGCTCGGCGAGCGGTTCAGCGGCATCGGCGGCACCTGGCCCAGCCACCTGGGCCGGCTGGCGGCGGCCGCGGGCCAGGACACCGAGATCGCGAACGCCGGGGTCGGCGGCTTCTCGAGTGCCCAGGAACTGCTCAAGCTGCTCTCGGTCCTGGCCTTCCACGAGGTCGACCTCGTGATCGCGCTCAACGGCATCAACGAGATCTATTTCGAGCGCAATCGGCTGCTCGCCGAGGACGACAACCTGATGGCCTCGGACATCTTCCTCAACAACGTGCAGCGCGGCCGCGAGTCCGTCATCCGCCACGACGGCAGGACCTTCGTGCCCTGCCGCTGGGTGGTCTGCATCGACAGCCGGGTGGCCCCGCTTCTCGCCACCGCGGTCGAGGATCTGCTCGCCGTCTTCAAGCGCGATCGCGATGCCGATCCGGCGGCGCCGCGGCCGCTCGACGCCGCCACCATAGCCCGCCTCGATCGCGCCGCGGCGGTCTGGCAGCGCAACGTCCGCAGCGCCGAGGCGGTCGCCGCCGCCAACGGGGCCGCCTACGTCGTCGTGCTGCAGCCCACCATGGGTCTCGGCGTCGACCGGACGGCGGCCCTGGCGGCAGCGGCGGCAGGCGGCGAGCGGCTGGCGGGGTTCGTGGCCGAGCTGCTCGAGGACGCCTATCTCGAGCGGATCAATCACCTCTACGACCGGCTGCAGGACCACTGCGCCAACCTCGCCTTCTGCATCGATCTCGCCCGGCCGCAGGCACTGCCCGTGCTGGCGGCCGAGCTCTATGCCGACCCCAGGCATCAGAACAGCGATGGCAACCGGATCATCGCCCGTCTCGTGCTCGAGGCGCTGGAAGGCCGGCACCGTCTCGAGGCGCGCGACGAGTCCTCCCCGCTCAGCCGTCCTCCGGCAGCTCGACCCGGCTGATCTGGACCTGGGTCAGGCGGTGCCGCTCGCGCTTCTTCACGGTCAGGCGGTAGCGGCCGAAGGCGATCGTCTCGCCGACATTGGGGATCCGCTCGGCGATGTCGATGACGAGGCCGGCCAGCGTCACCGCCTCGTCCTCCGGCAGGTCCCAGTCCATCAACCGGTTGAGACGGCGGATCTGCGTCTGGCCGCTGGCGAGCAGGCTGCCGTCCGGCTGCTCCTCGACATCGTCGAGCTCCCGGTCCTCGGCCTCGGCAACCTCGCCGACGATGGCCTCCAGCACGTCCTGGAGGGTCACGAGGCCCTGCAGGTCGCCGTACTCGTCGACCACCAGCGCCATGTGGGTCTTCTTGTGGCGGAACTGCTCGAGCTGCTTTCGGAGCGGTGTCGTCTCCGGCACGAACCAGGGCTCGCGCATGACCTCGCCGACCCTGGGCTCGGGCCGCGGCGCTGCCGTGCCGAGCTCGATCGGCCCCGCCAGCGACGCCAGGAGGTCGCGCAGGTGCAGGATGCCCACGATCTGGTCGGTCGAACCGCGATAGACGGGGTAGCGGCTGAACGGCTCGTCCTTGATCCGGGCGATGGCGTCCCTGACGGCCATGTCGGCGTCGAGGGCCACCACCCGGCGGCGATGGGTCATGACCTCATCGACGCCCACGTGCTCGAGATCGAGGACCCCGTCCAGCATGTCGTGGGCGTGCTTGGCGAGCTCGCCGCCGGCACCCAGCGCATCGATGACGCCGCGCAGCTGCTGGCTCGCCGAGATGACGTCCGACGTGTCGGTCGGGATGCGCAGGAACCGCAGCACGAGGCGGACGACCCAGCCGATGGCGGTGGTCAGCGGCCGAAAGGCGAAGACCAGGGCCCGCAGCGGCGCCGCCAGCCGCAGGGCGATGGCGTCGTGCTGGCGGATCGCGATGGTCTTGGGCACCACCTCGGAGAAGATGACGATCAGCACCGTCATGATGGCGGTGGCGTAGACCACGCCGGCGTCGCCGAAGAGGCGCAGCAGCACGTCGGTGGCCAACGCCGCCGCCAGGATGTTGACGATGTTGTTGCCGAGCAGCAGCGTGCTGATCAGCCGCTCGCGATCGTGGAGCAGGGCGAGCAGCGTGCCGGCCCGGCGATTGCCGGCCTGGGCCAGTGCCGTGGCCTTGGCTCTGCCGGTCGCCGTGACCGCCGTCTCGCTGCCGGAAAACACCGCGGAAAGCACGAGCAGCAGCAGAATCGCGCCGACATAGAACGTGATCAAGGACTTGTCCCGACGGCCGCCATTCGGCCCCTGGGATCGCAGTTAGCGGGTCGGCGGCGGCAAATCAATGTGGCGTGGCGCGCCGTCCGGGCGGCCGGCCTCAGCGATTGACGCCGGCAAGGGCGTCGGTCACCGCCCGGGTCACCGCGTCGGTGGTGGCGCTGCCCCCCAGATCGGGGGTGAGGACCTCGCCGCGGCCCGTCACCGTCTCGACGGCGCTCATCAGCCGGGCGGCCGCCCTGGCCTCGCCCAGATGGTCGAGCAGCATGGCCGTCGACCAGAACGTGCCGATCGGGTTGGCGATCCCCTTGCCCATGATGTCGAAGGCCGAGCCGTGGATCGGCTCGAACATCGAGGGGAAGGCGCGCTCGGGGTTGATGTTGCCGGTCGGCGCGATGCCGAGGCTGCCGGAGAGCGCCGCCGCGAGGTCGGAAAGGATGTCGGCATGGAGGTTGGTCGCCACGATCACGTCGAGCGAGGCGGGCTTGAGGACCATTCGCGTGGTCATCGCGTCGACCAGCATCTTGTCCCACTCGATGTCGCCGTAGTCTGCGGCGACCAGCTCCGCGATCTCGTCCCACATGACCATGGCGTGACGCTGGGCGTTCGATTTGGTCACCACCGTGAGCTTCTTCCTCGGCCGCGAGCGCGCCAGCTCGAAGGCGAAGCGGATGATCCGCTCGACCCCCTTCCTCGTCATGATCGAGACGTCGAGCCCGACCTCGTGGTCGAAGCCGCGATGCACCCGGCCACCGGCTCCCGCGTATTCGCCCTCGCTGTTCTCCCGCACGATCACCCAGTCGAGCTCCTTCGCCGTCACCCGCTTGAGCGGCCCCTCGATTCCCGGCAGGAGGCGGGTCGGGCGGACATTCGCGTACTGGTCCATGCCCTGGCAGATGGCGAGCCGGAGGCCCCAGAGGGTGATGTGGTCCGGGACGCGGGGATCGCCGGCCGAACCGAACAGGATGGCATCGAAGCCGCGGAGCTTCTCGAACCCGTCCTCGGGCATCATCGCGCCGTGCTCGAGATAGTAGCTCGAGCCCCAGGGAAACCGCTCGATCTCGAAGCCGAGGTCGGGCTCGAGCGCGGCCAGCGCCTCAAGGACAGTGACGCCCGCCTCGACGACCTCGATGCCGATGCCGTCCCCGGGAACGGCGGCGATGCGATGGGTGCGGGTCATGAGACGGTCCTTGAGCGGAGCGGGGGTGGGTAACGACGGGATGTCTATCGCGTGCGGCGGTGCCTGCCTAGTCGAGCCCGCCGTCGTGGCCGTAGCGGACGACCCGCACCTTCTCCAGCGTCACGAGGCAGCTGCCCAGCATCGGCGCGGCGGCGGCGAGGAAGCCGTCGATCCTGGCCTCGGTGTCGACGATCTCGATGATCAGCGGCAGGTCCTCCGAGAGGCGGAGGATCTTGGAGGTGTGCAGCCGGCTCGAGCGGCCGTAGCCCATCGGCCCCCTGAGCACGGTGGCCCCGGCGAGACCGCGCTGCCGGGCCTCGAGCACGATCGCCTCGTGCAGCGGTCGGCCGTCATGCTCGTCGCTCTCGCCGATGAAGAGGCGGAGCAGCACGGCCTCGGTGTAGCGGGTCATCGTGAGCTTCCCTTCAACCGGTTGAGGCGCACGCCCAGACGATAGCCGATCCAGACGGCGATGAGCCAGAGAACGACCGAGAGCCCGAGATTGAGACCGGCGCGGCCGAAGGCGCCTGCCTCCACCATGAAGAGTGTCTCGAGGCTGAAGATCGAGAAGGTGGTGAAGCCGCCGCAGAACCCGGCCAGCACGAACTGCCTTGCTGCCGGGCTAGCCATCAGCCGGCCATCGGGCTCGGTCAGGGTGGCGTAGAGGCCGATCAGGAACGAGCCCAGGACGTTGACGGTGAGCGTCCCCCAGGCAAAGCCCGGGCCGAGCCAGTGGAGCATGCCGAGCGAGGCCGCCGCGCGCGCCGTAGTGCCAAGGGCGGCGCCGAGGCCGACGGCGAGGTAGAGGCGGGCGGTCGGGGCCATGGGTTCAGGCCCGCGCCAGGAACGCCACGGTGGCGAGATAACCGACCGCGACAGCGCCAAGCCCGAGGATGAGCGAGCCCACGACGTTGAGCGAGGCGCGCAGCGGCTCGGCGTTCCTGGCCAGGGCCAGGGTCTGCAGCGAGAGCGAGGAGACCGTGGTGTAACTGCCGAGCACGCCGATCACCAGCCCCGCCCAGAGCGGCAGGGTGGTGCCGGCGTGGCTGTCGCCCTCCAGCAGCAAGCCTGCCAGCACACCGATCGCCAGGGCACCGCTGACGTTGACCACCATCGTACCCCAGGGAAAGGTCTCGCCGAACCGCCGGGCCACCACGCCCGAGATCCAGAACCGGGCGACGCCGCCGATTGCCCCGCCAAGGGCGACGCAGAGGATGAAGACGAGCCAACCGATCATTCTGGCAACCATCCCCCTGAAACCCGACCGACCACTGCCACGGTCTTGCGTCGCCGCGTTGTGAGGAGCCGATGGCCACACCGCCCAGGACAGCCGGCCCGGCGATGACTTACAAGCTCGATGTGTTGCGCGCCAAGGGGTGGCCGGGGCGACGCGAGCAGCGAGCGACGAAGATGGGCGATGCGAAAGCGGCGGGCGAGCCGGTCGGAGCGGCGGGAGGCTGGCTCAACCGCACCGTCGCCGGCGCCGGGCTGACCAGCGCCTTGGGCGACTTCTGCTACGAGACGACGACGGTGATCCTGCCGGGCTTCCTCGCCGTGCTGGGCATTCCCGCCGCCGTGCTCGGGCTGATCGAGGGCATCGCCGATGCCGTGGCGAGCTTCACCAAAATGGTCTCGGGCTACGTCGCCGACCGCTTCGGCCATCGCAAGCACCTGGTGCTGGTCGGCTACGGCCTGACCCCGGTCGGCCAAGCACTGATCGCGCTCGCCGCGGGCTGGCCCCTGATCCTCCTCGGCCGGATCGTCTCCTGGCTCGGCAAGGGGCTGCGCGGCCCGTTGCGCGACGCGATCGTCGTGCAGTCGATCACGCCCGCGAGCCGCGGCCGGGCGTTCGGCTTCCACCGAGCGATGGACACCATCGGCGCCATTCTTGGCCCGCTTCTGGGCGTCCTCCTGCTCGGCTGGGCGCAAGGGCTGGGCTGGCCGGACGCCGCCGACCCGTTCCGCCTCGTCCTCTGGCTGTCGCTCATCCCGGGTGCGCTGGCGGTCCTCGCCTTCCTGGTGCTCGTCCGCGACCCCGGGCACTCGCCCAATCCGGCGCTGCGGTTCTTCTCGACCCTGCGCGGCCTGCCGGCCCGCTTCAAGCGCTACCTGGCCGCCGTCGGGCTGTTCGGCATCGGCGACTTCTCGGCGAGCCTGCTGATCCTGGCGGCGACGGTGCTGCTGACCCCGGCCATGGGCGTCGTCCAGGCGGCGCAGGTCGCGGGCCTGCTCTATGTCTGGCGCAATGTCGTTCAGGTCACCGCCTCGCTGCCGATCGGCATCCTCGCCGACCGCTACGGCCACCGGGCCGTGCTGGTCGCCGGCTACGGCCTGGGCGTGGCAACGGCGGCCCTGACCGCCCTCGCCTTCGCTGCCGCCGTCGACAGCATCCTGGCCCTGGCGGCCGTCTTCCTCGTCGCCGGGCTCTACACCGCCGTGCAGGAGGCGCTCGAGGCCACGGTCACCGCCGGCATGGTGGCGCCGGAGACGCTGGCGACCAGCTACGGCGCGCTCGGCACGGTGAACGGCGTGGCCAAGCTCGTCTCGAGCTCGGCCGTGGGCCTCCTCTGGACCGCCGTCTCGCCGGTCCTCGCCTTCGCCGCCGCTGCCTGCCTCATGGCTGCCGGCACGGTCGCCCTGGCCCGCGTCCGCTAGCCGCCGGTCCTCTGGAGGATGCGGATGATCGCCAACGCCATCACCCTGGCCCTATCCCTGACCCATGGGTCGTGCGACCACGGCCGCGACTCGGCAACGGAGTGCGCCGATGCACAGATCGTCCCTCGCCCTCGCCGCTCTCCTGCTCCTGGTCCCGGCGTCCGCCCCGCCGGCGGCCCAGGAGCACGGCCAGCACTCGCCCTATGCCGGGCTCGAAAGCCGGGCGATCAAGAGCCTGTCGGCCGCCGACATCGAGGAGTTGCGGCGCGGCGGCGGCTGGGGGCTGGCCCTGCCGGCCGAGCTGAACGGCGTGCCGGGTCCGGCGCATCTGCTGGAGCTGCGGGACGAGCTCGAGCTGACGCCCGGCCAGGTGGCGTCGATCGAGGCGATCTTCGTTGCGATGCAGGCCGACGCCATCGCCGCCGGTGAGCGATTGATCGAGGCCGAGGCGGCGCTCGACAGGGCGTTCGAGGCTGGCGAGCTCGACGCCGCGCGGCTGCGCGCGCTCGTTGACGCCGCTGCCGCCGCTCGCGCCGAGCTGCGCTTCGTTCACCTCTCCCGGCACCTCGAGACGCCCGCCCTCCTGAGCGAGGCGCAGCAGCACCGCTATGCCATCCTGCGCGGCTACGCCAGCGATCCCTGCGCCGCCGTGCCGGAGGGCCACGACGCGGCGCTGTGGCGACGCCACAACCGCTGCGACTGAGCCGCCACTGCGGCACGGGCGCACGGAAGGCCGCTTGCAGCCGCCGCTAGTTCGGCAGGAACGGGTTGCGCCAGCCGCCGCGGGCCGCGGGCGCGCTCGGCGGGTAGTGCTCGGCCAGGTAGTCGAGGATGAGCTCGCGCTCCTCGCCCTCGATCACCATCATGCCGTGCCGCTCGACCATCCAGTCCAGCGTGTCGTCCCAACGCTCCCGGCTCATCCCCTGTTGGGCGACGAGCCTGAAGGCGTGGCAGGCCACGCAGCTGTAGAAGGCTTCCTCCCGCCCCGGGCCGGGGGGCAGGTCCTCGACGTCCTCGATACCGGGCTGGAAAGCCGCCTGCTGGGCCGTGGCGGGCGGTGCCCCGAGGCCGAGCGCCCCGATCAGCAGGCCGAACGCCACGAGCCTCGGGTGCAGCATCGCCGCTCAGCCGACGAGGATGGCGATGCGGTGCATCGGGTTGCCGCCATAGCCTTGCGGGTTCCAGTTGCCGGCAACATGCGGCTGCATCACGCCCTGGTCGTCGGTCGCCCTGGACCAGATCTCGTAGTAGCCGTCGGATGGCAACTGGAACTCTGCAGTCCAGCGCACCCAGTCGTAGCGGTTCCGGGGCGCGGCCAGCGTCGCCGGCCGCCAGGTGGCGCCGAAGTCGATCGAGACGTCGACCCGCTCGACCTCGTGGTCACCGGCCCACGCGGCGCCGCGCAGCGCCACCGCGCCCGTGCCGGCGGCGAGCGTCGTGCCGTTGGCCGGGTTGGTGATGATGCTGCGGACCGGCATCGATTCCAGGATCCTGAAGTTGGCCGGATCGGCCTCGGCGCCCGGGATCATCGGCTTGATCGGCACCCGGTAGGAGGTTCCGGTCATCCCCTGGCCGTCGTGCTCGACGTCGCGGATGACGATGCGGTTGAGCCACTTGTGCGAGGCCGAGCCGGGCCAGCCGGGGATCAGCAGGCGCAGCGGGCCGCCGTGGATGTTGGGCAGGTCCGCGCCGTTCATCCCCCAGACGACGAGCGAGTGCTCCTCCATCGCCTTGTCGATCGGCACGCCGCGCGACAGGGGATCGCGCCCGGCCTCGCCCGACAGATGCAGGTCGACACCGTAATGTGCGGTGAAGAACGCCGCGGGCTTGAGGCCGGCCGCCGCGAGCAGGTCGGCGAGCCGCACGCCGGTCCACTCGCCGCAGCTGGCGCCACCATTGGTCCACTGGTTGCCGCGCGCCTCTGGGCTGAAGAAGGCGCGGCCGTTGCCGCCGCACTCCAGCACCATGTGGTGGGTGTGATGCTCGAAGCGCTCCTTGAGATCGCCGAGCGTCAGCTCGAGCGGGGTGTCGACCTCGCCCTCGACCGTGATCGCCCAGGCGTCCGGGTCGGCCGGCGGCTCGGGGATCTGGCCGTTGTTGCGGATGAAGAACTTCTCGAAGGGGGTGGTCTCGTCGTCGAGCAGGTGCTCGGGCGTCTCGGCCACCAAGGGCCGGTCGCCCAGGAGCACGAGGCCCGGGTCCTTGCCCGGGAAGTCGAAGGGCACAGGCGCGTCGCCGGGCTCGGCCGTCTGCGCCAGCGCCGCCGGGATCAGGCCCGACGGCATCGAGGCGGCGAACGGGATGGTGCCGCCCACGGCCATGCCCATGGCGGCGAGGCCGGCACCACCCACAAAGCCGCGCCGGCCGACCTCGGGAATACGGCCGAAGGCGAGCGCATCGGCCCGCTCCGGATCGTCACTGTAGAGCTCGCGAATGGAACGCTCGCGCTTCCTGATCATCGTGCCATGCTCCCTGATGCTGGCCTGCCGTGGGTGCCGCGCGACCGGCGGCTGGCCCAGGACACACGATAAAGCCGGCAGCCGGCCGGCGTGTCCAGCCCGCACGCGCATCGGTGCTCCCGCTCGTCGACGATCGCCTCGGGCGAGACACGCCGCCCTTGTTCTGCTAATGTTCCGAAAACGGCAAGGAGGGGGTCCCATGCGACCACGCATCTCGATCGTGACGCTGGGGGTCGACGACCTGGAACGGGCCGTCGCCTTCTACCGGGACGGTCTCGGCCTTTCGACCGACGGCATCGTCGGCCGGGAGTTCGCGCACGGCGCGGTCGCCTTCTTCGCGCTCGAGGGCGGCCTCACCCTCGGCCTCTGGGCCAGGGCCGACATCGCCCACGACACCGGGCTCGAGCCGGCGACCCGCCAACCCGCGGCCATGACCCTCGGCCACAACGTCCGGACCCGTGCCGAGGTGGACGCCGTGATGGCGCAGGCGGAGCGAGCCGGCGCCGCCATCGTCAAGCCCGCCCGGGAAACCTTCTGGGGCGGCTATGCCGGCTATTTCGAGGACCTCGACGGGCATCTCTGGGAGGTGGTCTGGAACCCGGCCCGGCTGCCGGTGGCCTGACCGGGCGTTGCCGTATGCCGCCGGCCGATGTCGGCCGCGAGATCCGGCCAACTGCTCCGGGGCGGCAGCTTCTGCGCCGGCGCCGAGCCAGGCATCGCGCCGCTCCGCGACCGTCCGCAGGGTGTGGATTTCGGCACGCATCCGGGCCGCCTGCACGGCGTCTGCCGGATGCGCGGTTCAGGCCTCGGCGAGGGCGGGACCGCGCACCACCCGGTCGCGGAACAGGGTCACCGGCACGGCCCGGAGCGTGGCAACGGCCTCCGCTCGCGCATCGCCGCGACAAGGCGACATCCAGGCCGAGGCCTCGGGCAGCACCTGCCCGGCCTGCGCCTTTCGCAGGAGCACGGCGGCGGCCGCACCGCTATGGCGGACCACCGCCTCCACACCCTCATCGACCGGAAGCAGGTGTCGCACAGAACCGCCGTCGCGGCACGGGGCTACGGCCAGCGGCGCTCGCCACACAATCGAGCTGCCGTGGCGAGGGCCGGCGTCATGGTGGCGGCTGGAGCCCAGCGCTCCTGGCCGAGCTCAACGGCGTGCCCGGTCTGACTCAGCCCCCTGAAAGAGGGCCGCGGATAAGGGGAATCTGTTCTACCTTG
>CAYWSB010000148.1:0-12939 GCA_964460465.1 uncultured Geminicoccaceae bacterium
AAAACTACATCGACAATGCAGGATATGTACGGTCAGCGTGAAAATGCTCTAGCGCAGCTGGTCGTGGTGCATCATCAGGGCGTGCTGCAGGCTGGGCAGGTCGACGAACAGGCCGGCGAGCAGGCTGATCGCGTAGAGCCCGGCGGCAACGTCCCAGCGGGTCAGGTGCGGCGCGAAGACGCTGTCGCGGCCAAAGAGGGCGATGGTCGCCAGGATGCCGGCCGAGAGGGCCGTGAACGAGCTGATGGTGGCGGCGAAGAACAGCGGCGGGACGCCGAGCGAGAGGGCGAGCCCGGCGCCGAAGATCCAGGCGAACCGGTTGAGCGCCCGCTGGTTGGCCAGCTCGCGCGCGAGCCTGTCGCCGTCGTCGCTGCCGAGCATCCCGGCACCCTCCTGCTGTTGCGGGCACGGAGGATGACGGAAGGAGCTTAATGTCCGGTTAGCGGCGCCGGCGACGTGCCAGCACCAACGGTCGATCAGCCGGCCGGCCGGGGCCAGCGCAGCGAGACCTGCCGCGGCCGGTCGACCAGGTGCAGCTCGGTGCTGCGCGGCGGGGTGCGGGCGATCACCCGGCCGCGCCGGACGACCAGGAGACGCGCCGGCTTGAGGCGAATGGCCTCGATCGGGTCGGCGGCATCCAGGAGGACCAGGTCGGCGTGGCAGCCGGGGGTGAGGCCGTAGCCCTCGAGCCCGAGAATGCCGGCGGGCACGGTGGTGACCGCCTGGAACGCCCGGCGCATGGCATCGAGCGAGGTCAGCTGCGCCGCGTGCACCGCCATGTGGGCGACCTCCAGCATGTCGCCCGAGCCGAGCGAGTACCAGGGATCCATGACGCAGTCGTGGCCGAAGGCGACCGGCACGCCTGCGGCCTCGAGCTCGGGGATGCGGGTCAGGCCGCGGCGCCTGGGGTAGGTGTCGTGGCGGCCCTGGATGGTGATGTTGATGAGCGGGTTGGCGATGGCCGCCACGCCCGCCTCGGCGATCAGCGGGATCAGCTTGGAGGCGTAGTAGTTGTCCATGCTGTGCATCGAGGTCAGGTGCGAGCCGGTGACCCGGCCGGCGAGCCCCAGCCTCAGCGTCTCGGCCGCCAGGGTCTCGATGTGGCGGGACTGCGGGTCGTCGGTCTCGTCGCAGTGCAGGTCGGCCATCAGCCCGCGCTCGGCGGCGATGCCCAAGAGGGCCTCGACCGAGCGGCGGCCCTCCTCCATGGTCCGCTCGAAATGCGGGATGCCGCCGACGACGTCGCAGCCGAGGTCGAGGGCGCGCCGGAGGTTCTCCTGGCCGTTCGGGTAGCGGTAGAGCCCGTCCTGGGGGAAGGCGACGAGCTGCAGGTCGAGATAGGGGGCGACCCGCGCCTTGACCTCGAGCAGCGCCTCGACGCCGAGCAGGCGGTCGTCGCAGACGTCGACATGGGAGCGGATGGCGCCGATGCCCTGGGCCACCGCCATGTCGCAATAGGCCAGCGCCCGCTCGATCACCGCCTCGTGGGTCAAGAGCGGCTTGAGCTCGCCCCAGAGTGCGATGCCCTCGAGCAGCGTGCCCGAGACGTTGAGCCTCGGCAGGCCGAGCGACAGGGTCGCGTCCATGTGGAAGTGGGCGTCGACGAAGGGCGGCGTGACGAGCCGGCCGCCGGCGTCGACCTCCTCGTGCGCCGCCGCCTCGATGGCGGGGCCGACGGCCTGGATCAGGCCGTCGGCGATGACGAGGTCGAGACCGGTCCGGCCGTCCGGCAGGGCGGCATCGCGGATGATGAGATCGGCCTGCAAGGGCTGGTCCTCGGTCGTGGCCCGGTGGCGGGCGGTTATCGTTGCCCCTTGATATAGGGCCGCATCAGGGCCTGCGGATAGGCGGCACGCCGGGCCATGACGACGAGGGCCACGATGCTGAGGACGTAGGGCATCATCAGGAAGAGCTGGTAGGGCACGGCCCCGCCCATCGCCTGCTGCAGGCGGACCTGAAAGGCGTCGAAGGCGCCGAACAGGAGGGCGCCGAGGAGCGCCTTCCAGGGGATCCAGGAGGCGAAGACGACCAGGGCGATGCAGATCCAGCCGCGGCCGGCGACCATCTCGAAGAAGAAGGCGTTGAAGGCCGAGAGCGTGAGGAAGGCGCCGCCCACGGCCATCAGGGCGCTGCCGACCATGAGCGCGCCGATGCGGAGCGCGTAGACGTCGAGCCCCTGCGCCTCGGCCGCCGCCGGGTTCTCGCCGCAGGTGCGCACGGCCAGCCCGAGCGGCGTGCGGTAGAGCACCCAGGCCACCGCCGGGACGAGCAGGAGTGCCAGCCAGGTCAAGGCCGTCTGCTGCGCCAGGATCGGCCCGAGGAACGGCACCGCCAGGAGCCAGTCGGGGGCGAGCGGCTGGAACGGGACGATCCGGGGCGGGGTGGTGACGTTGGGCAGCAGCATCCGATAGGTGAAGTAGGCGAGCGAGGTGGCGAGCAGCGTGATGCCGATGCCGGTGACGTGCTGCGAGAGCCCGAGCGGCACGGTGAGGGCTCCGTGCAGGAGCCCGAACGCGGCACCGACGCAGGCGGCGAGGAGCACACCGGTCCAGAGGTCGAAGCCGAGATGGACGAACAGCCAGCCGGACATGGCACCGATGGTCATGATGCCCTCGATGCCGAGATTGAGGACCCCGGCCCGCTCGCAGATCAGCTCGCCGAGCACGCCGAAGATGAGCGGCGTGGCGATCCGGAGGGTGGCGGCCCAGAAGCTCGCCTGCAGCAGGATGTCGAGGACGTCCATCTAGCGAATCACCTCCACGGTGACGCCGAGGTCGAGCTTCGCCCAGGCGCGGTCGGTGGTGAGTGCGGGGAGCCCCAGGCGCCTCGCCAGTGCGAGGCAGGCGCGGTCGGCGAACGACAGGCCAAGCGTCCTCGTCTGGCGCCGCAAAGCCGCCGCGACGTAGGCGTCCACCACCTCGAACGGCACGACGGTCAAGGCCGTCGGCATGATGTACGAGCGCATGTCATCCACCGGCCGGCCCCGCTCGACCAGCTTGGCGGTGGCCTCGGAGAGGTTGACGGTACCGATGCATGCCTCGTCGAGATCGCGCTCGACCCGCTCCCAGCCGCGCTCCCGCTGGTAGGCGGCGAGCAGGGCGGAAGCGTCGAGGACACAGATCACTCGGCGTCCTCGCGCGCCGCCTCGGCGCGCCGATCGGCGATGAGCTCGTCGGCCAGCGACACCCCCTCCGGCAGGTGCTTGCGCAGCTCGCGCTGGGCGCGCCTGAGCGTGAGATGCGTGGTGAGCACGTGCAGCCCGTCCTCGTCGACGAACATCGCGACGTGGCCGCGGGGTTTGAGCCCCATTTTCTCGCGCAGGGCCGCCGGGATCAGCAGCCGGCCCTGGGCGTCCACCCGGGTCTTGACGAGGTTGTCGAGGTCGATCTCCATGGCGGCCGCCTTCTGGTGATTTGGCCTCGCTTACCAGATCACGCCGTTTCTGCCAATCGGGCCCGCCGCGCCAGCTGGCGCTCGCGGACGAAGATGAAGATGCCGCTGGCGGTGATGATCAGGGCACCCAGCAGCATGACCGGGCTCGGCACGTCGCCGAACACCGTCCAGGAGAGCAGGATGGCGAGCGGGATCGAGGTGTAGCGGAAGGGGGCGAGGAACGAGGCCTCGCCGAGGCGGTAGCCGCTGACGACGGTGTTGTAGGCGATGCCGATCAGGAACGAGCTCGCGGCGATCACCAGCCACTCGGCGCCGGTGGGCCAGGCCCAGGCGCCGGCGAGGCCGAGCCCGCCCATGGGCAGGCTGAGCCAGCCGCCGATGGTGACGGCGATGGCGGTGGTCAGCGCCACCGTGGTCGAATCGTGGCCCTGCGGGACGTAGCGGGTGATCAGGTCGCGGCCGGCCACGAGGAAGGCGGCGGCGAGCGGCAGGAGCGCCGTCCAGCCGAGCGCCTGGTTGCCGGGGCCGGCAACGAGGACGACGCCGAGGAAGCCCACCAGCACGGCGGTCCAGCGGCGCGGGCCCACCCGTTCGCCCATGAACAGGCTCGAGGCCACGGTCATGATGATCGGTGCCGCGAAGAGCAGCACCGTCGCATCCGCCAGCGGCATGAGCTGCAGGCTCTTGAAGAAGGCGTAGGCGACGGCGACCTCGCTGGCCGCCCGCAGGATGGCGATCCGGTCGACGAGCTGGGCCAGCACCAGCCGGCGCCGGCGGACGAGGAGGAAGCCCAGCAGCATGAGCACGATCAGGGAGCCGCGCAGGGCCAGCACCTGGCCCACCGGCAGCCGGTCGAAGAGCGTCTTCACCAGCGTGTCGCTGACCGCGAAGAACGCCATGGTGAGCGCCACCAGGCCGGCGGCGCGCAGGTTGTCGGCGGCCGAAACCGCGGGGGGCGGGGTCACCGCCTGATCCGGTAGCGCGTGACCAGCCCCGCCAGCAGCATGGTGAGCAGGGCGGTCGCCACGATCAGGTTGGCGATGTAGCTCGAGACCCCGATCGCCCGGCTCATGCTGTCGGCACCGACGAACACCCCGGCGACGAAGACGGCCGAGGCGATCACCGCGAGCGGGCCGAGCTGCGCCAGGGTCGCCACCACGATCCCGGCATAGCCGTAGCCGGGCGAGAGGTCCTGGGTGAGGTAGCCCTTCAAGCCCGCCACCTCGCCGACCCCGGCGAGGCCCGCCATGGCGCCGGAGAGGAGGCCCACCTTGAGCATCACCCGCCCTTCCGGGATGCCGGCGAAGCGGGCGGCCTCGGGATTGGCGCCGACGGCGCGCAGCTCGAAGCCGAAGCGGGTGCGCTGGACCACGAGCCAGGTGACGACGGCGGCGGCGAGCGCGATGACGAGGCCAAAATGCAGCCGGGTGCGCTCGACCAGCTTGGGCAGGGTCGCCTCGGCCACGATGGGCGCCGATTGCGGCCAGCCGAGGCTCATCGGGTCCTTCATCGGCCCCTCGAGCATCATGCCGACGAAGAGCAGGACGACGAAGTTCAAGAGCAGGGTCGTCACCACCTCGTCGACCCCGAGCCGCACCCGGAGCCAGGTGGGCCCCAGCATCCAGAGCGCCCCCGCCGCGGCCCCGGCCAGGGGCACCAGCGGCAAGAGCAGGAAGCCCGGCACCGGCACCGCCCCGGTGCCTACGGCGACGGCGGCCAAAGCACCCATGTAGAGCTGGCCCTCGGCCCCGATGTTCCAGAGCCGTGCCCGAAAGGCGATGGCCGCGGCGAGCCCGGTGAGGATCAGGGGGGCAGCCCGGGTCAGCGTCTCGGTCAGCGCGAAGCGCGAGCCGAGGCTCCCGGTCACCATCAACTGATAGGCGCGGCCGACATCGGCGCCGGCGAGCGCCAGCGGCACCGCGCAGATGGCAAGCGCCAGCAGCGCCGCCCCGATCGGGGCGCCGACGCCGAGCGCCGGCGGAACGTGCTGGCGCGGCTCAAGCCGCATGGGCAGCCGCCGCCTGACCGGCCATCTCGAGGCCGAGCGCGCCCAGCTCGATCTCGGCGCGCAGCCGTGGCGGCCCGAGCCTGCCCCGGTAGAGCACGCGCACGCGGTCGCTGAGCTGAAGCAGCTCGTCCAGGTCCTCGGTGATCAGCAGGATGGCACAGCCATCGTCCCGGGCGTCGAGCAAATGCCGGTGCACGGCGGCCACGGCCCCGATGTCGAGGCCGCGGGTCGGCTGCGCGGCCAGGAGCAGCCGCGGCCGGCGGTCCAGCACCCGGGCCAGGATCAGCTTTTGCATGTTGCCACCCGACAGCAGCCGGGTCGGGCGTTCGACACTGCCGCCGCGGATGTCGAAGCGCTCGGCGAGCGCCTTGGCCTTGCGGCGGAAGGCGTCGAGATCGAGCAGGCCGAGCCTGCGGCAGGCCGGCGCGTCGTAGCCTTCGAGCGCCAGGTTCTCCCAGACCGCCATATCGCCGACCACCCCCTGACGCTGCCGGTCCTCGGGAATGCGGCCGACGCCGGCCGCCACCAGCGCCTTCGGACCGCCCCCGGGCCAGGGCGCACCGGCGAGCCTGAGCGTGCCCCGGCTCGGCCGGACGGTGCCGGCGACCAGCCCGGCAAGGCTGCGCTGACCGTTGCCGGAGACCCCGGCGACGCCCAGGATCTCGCCCGCATGCACGACGAGGTCGATGTCGTTCAGCGCCTCGACGCCGGGGCCGGGCTCGACGCCGACGCCGTCGAGTTCGAGCACCGGCGCGCCTTCCGGCCGCGGCTCCGCCTTGGGCATCTCGACCAAACGGTCGACCATGGCATGGGCGAGGCGGGCCTTGTCGGTGGTGGCGGCCGCCACCTCGAGCACCTTCCGGCCGTGCCGCAGCACCGCCACGTGGCGGCAGAGCGCCAGCACCTCGTCGAGCTTGTGGCTGATGAAGATGATGCCGAGGCCCCGGCCGGCGAGCCGGCGCAGGGTGGTGAACAGGCGCTCCGCCTGCTGCGGCGTCAGGACGGCGGTGGGCTCGTCGAGGATCAGCACCCGGGCGTCGCGGTAGAGCGCCTTGAGCAGCTCGACGCGCTGCTGCTCGCCGATCGAGAGGTCGGCGCAGCGGGCGTCGAGCGGCACCTCGAGCCCGGTATCGTCGATCAGGGCGGCGAGCCGGCGCCGGGCCAGGGCATCGTTCCGGCGCAGCGCCCACAGGGGCTCGGTGCCGAGCGTCACGTTGTCGAGCACGGAATGGTTCAGCGCCAGGGTGAAGTGCTGGTGCACCATGCCGATCCCGGCGTCGAGCGCGGCGCGCGACGAGCCCGGGGGCAGGGGACGCAGTACGCCGTCCGCCCCGACCACCTCGATGGTCCCGGCATCGGCCACGTAGTGGCCGAAGAGGATGCTCATCAGGGTCGTCTTGCCGGCGCCGTTCTCGCCCAATAGCGCCAGGATCTCGCCGCCGGCGAGGTCGAGATCGATGCCGTCGTTGGCGACGAGGCCGCCGAACCGCTTGGTGATGCCGCGCAGCCGCAAGAGCGGCGGCGCGGCACTGGGCTCGCTCACCGGGTCGACACGGGCTCGTCGTCGTTGATCCGGACCGCGAAGCTGCCGGCCATGATCTCGGCCTCGCGGGCGCGGACCAGGGCCTGGACCTCGGGCGCGACCAGGGCCTCGTCCATCGCGGCGATGGTGCAGCCGCCCACCGGCATGTGGCTGAGCGGCCCGTAGTTCTCGGCCTCGTAGTCGCCGGCCACGACCTTCTCGATCGCCCGGTCGACGGTGGGCTCCATGTGCCAGAGGGCCGAGGCGAGCACCGTGCCCGGGTACTCGTCCTGGGTGTCGATGACGTTGCCGATGGCGAGCACGCCGCGCTCCTGGGCCGCGTCCGAGACGCCGTAGCGCTCGGCGTACATGACGTCGGCGCCGGCATCGATCATGGCGAAGGCCGCCTCCTTGGCCTTGGGCGGGTCGTACCAGGAGCCGATGAAGGTGACGACGAAGCGGATCTCGGGATCGATCGCCAGGGCGCCGTCCATGAAGGCGTGCATCAGCCGGTTGACCTCGGGGATCGGGTACCCGCCGACGAGCCCGATCAGCTTGCTCTCGGTCTTCGATCCGGCTACCAGGCCGGTCAGATAGGAGCATTCCTGGATGTAGTTGTCGAAGACGGAGAAGTTGGGCTGCTCGGGCCCGAAGCTCGAGCCCATGACCCAGGCGACCTCCGGATAGTCGGCCGCCACCTCGCGTGCCGCGCGCTCGACGCCGAACACCTCGCCGAGGACGAGCTGCACCCCCTGCTCGGCATACTCGCGCATCACCCGCTCGTAGTCGGTGTTGGCGACGTTCTCCGAGAAGGTGTAGGTGATGTCGCCGCGCTCGACCGCGGCATTCAGGGCCTTGTGGATGCGGCTGACCCATTGCTGCTCGACCGGGACGGTGTAGATGGCGGCCACCTTGAGCGGCTCGGCCAGTGCGACACCGCCACCGGCCACGGTCGCCGCGAGCGCGGTCGCGCCCAGCAACAAGCCCGCGAAGCGCCGCCTCGACCGGACGTCCGTCACCATGCTGCTCTCCCCAGCTTGTCCTGCGCTCGGCCGGACAATGGCGCCTCCGCGGCGCCTTGCAAAGCGGTTTCGGTCAGCCCCTGGTCGGGCCGGCCGAGGCCTCCTTCGCCAGCCCCGCGTCGAGCCGCTCGAGCTGCTCGCGATAGGCATCGCACGGGTCGAAGCCGAGCGGCTGGCGGCGCGGCGTGAACCAGACGACATCGTAGGGCAGGTCGACCGGCAGGGTGGTCAGCCGCTCGTCGACCTCGCGCAGCGCGATGGTCACCACCTTGGCGTCGGGGGCCAGCCGCTGCAGGTAGTACGGCACCCCCCAGTCGCGCCGGACATGCTCCGAGCCGGCGATCAGCACGCTCTTGCCGCGCCCCTTGATGGTCACCAGCCGGTCCGCCATCAGGGCGTCGCGGCCGCGCTGCACGTCGGCCATCGCCGGCAGCAGCTCGTCGGGGGCGAAGCCGCAATGCGCCTCGTCGATGGTGGCCACCAGCCGGCCCTCGAGGGAGGGATCGAGCGGCTCGGCGAGGCCGGTGCGGGCGACCAGCGCCGGGTCGAGCGTAGCGATGCCCTCCGACATGAGGCGATCGACGGCGTCGCGCGACAGATTGCCGCCGACGATCTCGGCGTCAACCGCGAGCGCCGCGGCGGCGATCGGCTCGTAGAGCGCCCAGTCGGGCCAGCCGCTCCGCTCCCAGGCAAGGGCCGGGCCGAGCCCCTGGGTGTCGCCCGGCTGCGCCTGCAGGTGCAGCACCACCGCCGCCTGCTGGCCGGTGTCGATCATCTCGAAGACGACGCCGTTGACGGCCGGGCCCATCGCCTTCACCAGCCGCGCCTGCAGCCGGTGATGATCGCGGTTGCCGTGCGTCTCGCCGACCAGCACGATGTCGGCGTCGGCGAGGCGGGCGATCAGCGTCGGCTCGTCGATGACGGCCTGGCGGGCGACGTCGACGATGCTGCCGGCGAGCGGATGCTCGCTGCCGTGGCGATGCTCCCAGCCGTCAGGATGGCAGCCGGCCACGAACGCGGTCAAGGCGACAAGAAGGGCAGCGTGTCTCGTGGCCAACGGTTTCCTCCATGCCCGACCGGTCACCGGTCGGGCTCGCGCTTCGCGAGAAAGGCCGCACGGAATGGATCATTCCAAACGTAGCGGTGTCAATCGCGGCGGCAAGCGGTCGGTGCGCCGCACCGCCGCGAGCGTCAGTGGGGATGCCTCGGGCCCCGCCGGCGGCGTCGTCAGGCCGGCCGCACCCGCCGATCTGGATGCCCTCCTGGCGCTCGAGGTGGGCTTTCCCGGCGACCGGCTGTCGCGCCGGGCGCTGCGTCGGCACCTGCACAGCCCGCGGGCGGTCTGCCTCGTGGCCGCGCTGGACGGCGGCCTCGCCGGCTACGTGCTGCTGCTGCGCCGCCGCGACAGCGAGTGGTGGCGCGTCTACTCGCTCATCCGTGCGCCCGAGGCGCCGCCGGGGACCGGCCGCCGCCTGCTGGAGGCGGCGATCGCCGCCGCACGGCAGGGCCGGGCCCGGGGCCTGCGGCTCGAGGTCCGCGCCGACAACGCCCCTGCGAGGCGACTCTACGACGGGCTCGGATTCACCCTTTTCGCGACCGTGGCCGCCTATTACGAGGACGGCGCCACGGCGCTGCGCATGGCGCTGCCCCTCGGCGACTGACCGCCTGCGACGGATGCGAGCATGCCCGCCTGGACGATCGTCTGCGACCGCAAGGACGACTTTCCGACCCTGTCGGGCGACATCGTCACCCTGTCGACCCGCGACTACCTCGCCAATCGGGCGCCCGAGAACGGCGGCACGCCGAGGAAGGCCGCCGGCGGCCGCCGCCGCCCGGCCAAGGTGCTCAATCTCGCCCGCGACACGAGCTACCAGGCCCGCGGCTACTACGTCTCGCTCCTGGCGGAGGCGCGCGCCGAGAAGGTGCTGCCGTCGGTCGAGACCATCCTCGCCCTGCGCAGCCGCTCCGGCTACGCCCTGGCGATCCCGGACCTCGAGGAGGCGCTGAACAAGACGGCGCGGCGCCTCGCCGAGCCGCCGGCGGCGGCCTTCGCGCTCCGCGTCTTCCTCGGCCGGCCGAGCGATCCGCGCTTCAAGCGGTTCGCGCTCCTGGTCTTCGACTGGTTCCGCGCACCGCTGCTCGAGGTGCGCATTCAGCCTGGCGCATGGTGGCGGATCAAGCGGATCGGCATGCTCTCGCTGGGCGATCTCGCCGCCGAGGACCGGCCCAGCCTGGATGCCGCGGTGGGCGCCTATCTCGGGCGCCGCTGGCTCGAGCCCAAGACCCGGACCGAGCCGCGCTTCACCCTCGCCGTGCTCTACGACCCCAAGGACCCGCTGCCGCCCACGGATCTGCCGACCCTCAAGCGCTTCGCCCGGATCGCGGAGGGCATGGGGCTGGGCGTCGACCTGATCGGCAAGGGCGACCTCGCCCGGCTCGCCGCCTACGACGCGCTTTGGATCCGCGCCACCACCAATATCGACCACTACACCTACCGCTTCGCCCAGCGCGCCGAGCAGGAAGGCATGCCGGTGATCGACGACCCGCGGTCGATCATGCGCTGCACCAACAAGGTGTTCCTGGCCGAGCTCCTGACCGCGCACGGCCTGCCGACCCCGCCCACCCGGATCATCGCCGGCCGGCGGGACGTCGAGGCGGCGGCCACCGCGCTGGGCTATCCGCTCGTGCTCAAGATCCCGGACGGCTCGTTCTCGCGCGGGGTGAAGAAGGCCGACGACCGGGCGGCGCTCGAGCGGCTGGCGGCCGAGATGCTGGAGGAGTCCGACCTGATCCTGGCCCAGGCCTTCATGCCCACGACCTTCGACTGGCGGGTCGGTGTGCTCGGCCGCGAGCCGCTCTTCGTCAGCCAGTACCACATGGCCAAGAAGCACTGGCAGATCGTCCGCCACGATCCGGGCGGCAAGGCGACTCCCGGACGCTTCAACACCATGCCGATCGACCAGGCGCCGCGCCAGGTGATCGAGGTCGCGGTCAAGGCGGCCGGGCTCATGGGCAGCGGCCTCTACGGGGTCGACATCAAGGAGACGCCGACCGGCATCTTCGTCATCGAGGTCAACGACAACCCCGACCTCAACCACGACGTCGAGGACCTGGCCGAGAAGGACCAGGTCTGGCGGCGGCTGGTCGCCTGGTTCCTGGACCGCCTGCGCTGACGGTGTGAACTGGATTACAGTCGGGGCCGGGCAATCCTGCCAGCATGGTCGGCGTATCGGGTTACCTGCAAAGCAGCTGCCGCTCCCGGGCTCGCCCGGGGGCGGTTTTTTTGCGGGCCCGGCGCGGGCCTCAGCCGGTCCGGCCGAGCGTCTCCTCCAGCCAGCGCGCGGTGGCGAGGAGGGCCGCGTCGCCGCCCGGCCGGCCCACGAGCTGCAGCCCCAGCGGCATGCCGGCGGGGCCGGTCAGGAGCGGCAGGCTGAGCGCCGGGGTCCCCAAGAGCGTCCAGACGGTGCAGAAGAGCGGGCTGCCGGTGCTGCCCAGGCCCACGGGCGCCTCGCCGGTGGCGGCCGGTGTCAAGAGGGCGTCGTGCTCGGCGAAGACCGCGTCCATGGCGCGGATGAGCGCGTGCCGAGCCTCCAGCGCGGCCAGATAATCCGGCGCCGCCACCGCCCGGCCCGCCTCGATCATCGCCCGCAGCCTGTCGCTCAGCCCGCCCGGGCCGGCCCGGTACTCGGGCGCCAGGTGATGGGCGAGCTCGGCCCACGAGATCTTCCGGTGCACCTCGACCGCGTCGGCGAAGCCCGCGGGCAGGGCGAGCTCCGCCAACCCCAGCCGCTCGGCCAGGGCCGTGAAGATCGTGCGGGTCTCGGGCAGCGCCTCGGCCCAGGTCGGGCCCGGGACGAAGGCCAGTCGTGGCGCCGTCCGCCGACCCTCGGCCAGGACCGCCTCAAGCCGCGATGCCGCCATCGGCCGGGTCGCCGGATCGGTCGGGTCGTGGCCGATCAGCACGTCGGCGAGCCGGGCGATGTCGGCGAGGCCTTGCGCGAACAGGCCGACATGGTCGACGGTCGGTGCCTGCAGCGTCATGCCGCGGCGGCTGATCAGCCCGAAGCTCGGCTTGAAGCCGACGACACCGCAATAGCTCGCCGGGCGGATCACCGAGCCGTTGGTCTGCGAGCCCAGGGCCACGGGCACCATGCCGGCCGCCACCGCCGCCGCCGAGCCCGAGGACGAGCCGCCGGGCGTGCGCCCGGGGTCGTGCGGGTTCCGGGTCTTGCCGGGCTCGAAGGTGGCGAACTCGGTGGTGACGGTCTTGCCCATGATCACCGCCCCTGCGGCGCGCAGCCGCTCGACCACCGTGGCATCGGCCTCGGGCCGCCGCCCGGCATGGAGATGCGAGCCGTTCTCGGTCGGCATGTCGGCCGTGGCGAAGATGTCCTTGATGCCGACCGGCACGCCGAACAGCGGCCCGCGCCTGCCGCCCGCCGCCACCGCCCGGTCGAGCGCCGCCGCCTGGGCCCGGGCGTGCGCCGGGTCGAGGAACGCCCAGGCTGCCACCGCCGGCTCGCGCTCGGCGATCCGTGCGAGGCAGGTCTCGGTCCGCGCGCCGGCCGAAGATGGCGGCGCGGCGGGCGCGGTCGGGTCGGCGGCGTCGGGTTCGGCAGCGGCAGCGGGCATGGCGCGACGACTTTCGGGCGGGACGGCGACGCCGCAGCATCGAGCGCCGGCGGCTCCTTGTCGACCGGGAAGATGCGCGCGGCCGGCCGATCCAGGCGGCAGTGCCGGCCTCGCCGGGAGGGCGCTTGCCAATCTTCGGGCGTTTCTGTTAAGCCCAAATAATCTATGGTGTGGAACTCACGCGCAAGTGGATCAGGAGGCAAAAATGGATAAAGCGACAGAAACCGCCGTGACGCGGCGCTCGCTGCTTCGCCGGGGTGCCGTCATGGGTGGCGTCGCGGCCGGCTCGGCGATCGCGGCACCGGCGGTGCTGGCCCAGGCACCGCTGGTCGTGAAGATGCAGACGTCCTGGCCGGCGTCGG